>NZ_BAAGSO010000088.1:0-202793 GCF_054782395.1 Streptomyces daliensis
GGCCGCCCCAGCGTCCGGTGAACGCCCAGGTGAGCGGCCTAGTGCGAGGCCCATTTCGACCTCGCACCTTAAAGCACAAGCTGAGCGTCACCGGCCCGGGCGGACGGAGCGGGCGGGTCAGTCCGGGAGTCGGCCCTCTTCGACGGCCACGGCCTCATCGGTACGGCCCGCGAGCCGGTAGGAGGCCGCCAGATGGGCACGTACGCGGCTCGTGTCGGGGTGATCCGCCCCGAGCGTGCGTATCCGGGCCGCGAGTACGCTCTCCTCAAGCCGGGCGGCGTCCTCCGGACGGCCGCCCTTGCGGAGGGAATCGGCGAGGTTGGCCTGCGCGGTCAGGGTGTCCGGGTGCCCGTGGCCGAGCGAACGTTCCCGCTCGGTGAGCACCTGCCGGTGCAGCGCGACGGCGTCCTCACTGCGCCCGGCCTCCTGGTAGTAGACGGCGAGATTGGCGCGCACCGTATGGGTGTCGGGGTGGTCGGGGCCCAGGACGCGCTCGCTCTCGACGCGGTTGCTCTCGCCCTGGAGGATGGCCTCCGCGGTGCGCCCCGCGTGCCAGTACGACGAGGTGAGATGGACCCGGGCCCGGAGTGTGTCCGGGTGGTCGGGGCCGAGGACGCGCTCGCGGTCCGCCAGGAGCCGTTCGCTGAGCGCCACCGCCTCGTCCATGCGCCCGGCCCTCCGGTACGAGAAGACGAGGTTGGCCCGTGCGGTGAACGTGTCGGGGTGGTCGGGACCCAGCAGCCGTTCGCGGTCGGCCAGGACGGTTTCCTCCAGCGGCACGGCCTCCGCCGTGCGCCCCGCGTTGCGGTACGAGGCGGCGAGGGCCGCGCGCGCCCCGATCGTCTCCGGCGCCTCCGCGCCCAGCAGCCGCTGCCGGTCGGCGAGCACACCCTCCTCCAGCGGAATGGCCTCGTCAGTACGCCCCGCCTGCCAGTAGGAGTGGGCGAGGTCGGCCCGCGCGTCCAGAGTGTCCGAGTGGTCGGGGCCCAGGCGCCGTTCGCGGTCGGCGAGCACGTTCTCCTGGAGCGGGATCGCCTCGTCCGTACGCCCCGCGCTCCGGTACGAGGCGGCGAGACCGGCGCGCGCCCTGACCGTCTCCGGGTGCTCAGCGCCGAGAGCCTCTGTGCACGCCTCGCACAGCGCCCGCCAGTAGTCGACCGCTGCGGCGTACAGGCCCACACCGTCGAGACTGCGCCCGGCGGTGAACAGCACCTCGTGCGGCCCGGGGTGCCACAGATGGTCCTCCGCGCAGCTGCGCAGCGCCCCCGCATTGGCGCGCAGGACCGCGGCGAGGCCGGACTCGGGGGCGTCGAGCTGCGGCCATACGCCGAGCAGAGCATCGGCGGTCGTACGCGCCGCCTCCGCCTCCGCCTGCGACGGAGTGTGCTCGCGCGCGGCCCGCGCGGTGAGGGCGTGCACCCGGACGCTGTCGGGAGCGCCGTCCTTCTGCCAGCTCAGCAACCCGTACCGGTGGAGCAGGCCGAGAGCGGCGCGCACCTGCGCCGCGGTGACGGGCCCGGACCCTACCGGGGACGCCGTGGGCGCGGCGGAGGCCGTGGGCGCCCCGGGCGTGCGATGCCGTGCGAAATACTCGACGACGGGCGCGGTTGTCCAGAACGACTCGGGGTGCCCCGCAGGGTCGAGCAGCCCGGCCAGCTGCATACCGGGGCTGGCGAGGCCCGCCGGGTCATGGGCGTCCGCGGCATCCAGGTTCAGCAGGAGGGTCACGTCGACCGCACGCCCGTAGCCGTCGCCGTCGGCGTGGACGGGGAACAGCCGGTCCAGACTGGTGCGGCGGTCACGGACCAGCCGGAGATAACCGGAGCAGCTCTCGCCCATGTCGATCATGTAGGCGGCGGCGTGGCTGAGCGCCAGCGGCAGCTGCCCCAGCGCTTCCGCCAGCGCACCTGACTCCTCGTCGCACAGCTGCGGGCAGCCCGCCTCGGCCAGTCGCGTACGGAGATAGGCGCCCGACTCCGCGGGGGTGAAGACCCCGACCTCCACGAGCCGTCTGCCGCCGCCGGTCACGGCGGCATCGCGGCGGCGCGTGGTGGCCAGCACCCAGCCGTTCTCCGCGTCGCCCGACGGCCACCAGCCGGACATGCCCACCAGGTCGCCGACGTCGTCGAGCACGACGAGCCAGCTGCGGTCCGTGCCGGCCAGCCAGTCGAGGAAGCAGCGCCCGTCCTGCTCAGGATCCTCACCCGTGGCGCCGGGGGCCCGTACGCGGGAAGCGGCCCGCGCGTACGCGAGCACCACGTCCCGGACCTCGGCTGCGGGCACCCACACCACCAGGTCCGTGCCCGTGGCGATGGCCTCGCGGGCGTAGGCCGCGGCCAGTTGCGACTTTCCCACGCCGCCACCGCCTGACAGCACCTGGGCCAGCACCACCGTGCGGCCCAGCCGCCGGGCCGCGTCGATACGGCTCCGGACCGCTTCGCGCGGCTGCGAGGCCGAGGCCGGAACAGGCGGTGTGCCGATCCGCATCGGCCAGGAGACCGCCTCGGGCAGATGGTAGTGATGGTGCGCCTCGTATTTGTTGATGACGCTGGCACCGTCGCCGATCGCGGACGCCACGACGTCGCCTCCGGCCGCGACACTCACGCCCTCGCTCTCGGCCGAGACGCGTCCGCCTTCACCCCCGTCTTCACTCCCGCCTTCCGCCGCGACCTCCGGTCGCGCCGACACCGGTGCTCCTGCGGCTCTCCCGCGCCGCCGAGGCCATCTGCTCACCGCTCGCTGTCCTCACCGAGCGCGCTGTCGACGACATCGCCGCGCACCGCCATCCCCTGGTCCCCGGCGGTCACATCAGGGTCGGGACCGGCACCGTCGGCGGGGCCGCTTCCGCGACGCGGTGGTGGCTGTGCCGAGGGCGGGCCGGTGACCCTGCTGCGGGGGCCGATCGCCGTGCCGACCACGCTGCCACCGACCGCAAGCCCGCCGTGGCCCGCACCGACTCGCGGGTTGAGGTCGTCGCCACCGCCACCGCCCCCGCTCCTGCCGTCGCGCCGGCCGAGCAGTGGCCACAGGGCCAGCGCGCAGCCGACCACACCGGTCACCGCGCCGATCAGGCCCGCGACTTGCTCGCCCACGTTCAGCCCGCCCAGCACGCACAGGAGCACCAGCCCGACCGCCGTGCCACCGCAGACCAGAGCGAGCGTCCATAACGCGCCGCGCCGCCCTCCGGGACTCCCCGTCATCACTGCCCCTTCGCCCAAGCCGCCGCACGCTACCGGCCCCTGCTCGACGACGACCGTTCACCACCCAGCGTACGGTTGTGCGCTTCGAGACGCCGCTATGCGATTCAGGCCATGGGAACCCGGTGCGGGGACCTGGACAGCTCACGGGAATGACCATCACTGATGTGTGTCGGCCCTCGGCGTGCGTCCACGCCCACGCCACCCGGCGCACCGCCCCACGCCCTCACCCCTCACAAGGTGGCCGTCCAGATGCTCCCCAACCCCCGCGGGGCGCGAGGCCGGGGCCGCTACCGCGAGGAAGGCGGGGCACTGCGCTGCTCGTACCTGCTGTGAACGTGACTCCGTCGGAGATCTTGGAGTTTCCCGGTGCGGCGGCATGGTCAACGGGCATGCTCGGGTAGTACCGCCGACCGATGCAGCCTGTCGAGGTGCCTGTTGTCCTTCCGCCCCCGTTCCGGTGAGCAAGTCCCGCCTTTGACCGCGCGGATCGCGTGGACGAGCCACCCGGGCGGTACGACGGTGACATGGGTACGTGGCCGCCTCGACTTCACGTACGCGATGACCATGGAGCTGGACGACTCCGGCTTCCACCACAGCGTCCTCGCGGGCTTCCACGACCGTCCCGCCGACGGCGACCGTGCCGACCGGCTCCTCGGCCTCGCCCTGGTCCGCCTCAAGAAGGCCGGTCCGGTGCGCGAGCACACCACGCAACGGACCGCACGTCCACGTTCCGGGCCAACCGCTCGCACGGCAACACCGGCGGCGACGCGACGGCACGTACGGGACCGAGTGCGAGCCGTCGCGCACCTGCTGACCGCAGAAGAAGGCACTCGGCACCAACCGACAGTAAGGAAGCAGCAGACATGAGACGCACCCGCAAGCGCACTCTCGCCACCACGGGCGTGGCGGCACTCTCCGCCCTGGCCGCCCTGACCCTCCCGCTCGTCACAGGGGGTACCGCCACTGCGGCCGACCCGTGCGACTACCCCGCGCAGCAGCTCGACCTGACCGACTGGAAGGTGACTCTGCCGACCGGGTCGAGCGGCTCGCCGACCGAGATCAAGCAGCCCTCCCTGGCCACCTACGCGTCGGCTCCCTGGTTCACGGTGAACTCCGCGTGCACCGGCGTCCAGTTCCGGTCGGCGGTCAACGGAGTCACGACGTCCGGCTCCAGCTATCCCCGCTCCGAACTGCGCGAGATGACCGACGGCGGCACCGAGAACGCCTCCTGGCCGGCCACCTCCGGCACCCACACCATGACCTTCCGGGAGGCGTTCAACAAGCTGCCGAACGACAAGCCGCACCTCGTCGGCGCCCAGATCCACGACGGCGACGACGACGTGACGGTCTTCCGCCTGGAGGGCACCAGCCTCTACATCACCAAGGGCGACGACACCCACCACAAGCTGGTGACCAGCAACTACGATCTGCACACCACCTACGAGGGCAAGTTCGTCGTCAGCGGTGGCCAGATCAAGGTGTACTACAACGGCGTCCTCCAGACGACCATCTCGCACACCGCGTCAGGGAACTACTTCAAGGCCGGTGCGTACACCCAGGCCAACTGCGGGAACTCCTCCCCGTGCAGCAGCTCCAACTACGGGCAGACGAGCATCTACAAGCTCCAGGTCACCCACGACTGAGCGACGAGGCGGCGCCGGGCCTCGGGCTAGATGATCAATTCCAAGGGGGCATTGATCGTCAGCGGTCACCGCCAGATCGACAGCCGCCTCATCAACGCCTGACCCCCACATACCCGCGCCGGTGGGAAGCAGCCGCCAAAATTGCTTCGGCAATACTTCCGCTGTGCTGCGACATGATGGAGAAGTGGTCTGTCGCGATATTGATGACGTGTTCGAAGTCGGCGTCGGGCAGAGCGGGACTAGTTGGCCACCAAGAAGGCTGACGAGTGGCGCGAAGGAGTGTCTTTTGGATACTCGTTTTACCCCAGCTGTGACCGTAGGGAAATTCGATATACCTACCCAGGGCTGTCACCGTGGCGTAGTCGAATCCGTCCGCCTGGTTGGCCTGATCCGCAAATTGGCGGAGCAGAGACGTCAGTGCCGCGTCTTCCCGAACTATCGCATCGGTGCTGGGCGGATCGATCATCACGACAGAGTGCGGATAACTTCCTCCCTTCTCCAGGATCGCTGAAGTGGCCTCGGCGAAATAGGCTCCTGACGAGTGGCCAACGAGAACGAAGGGAGCGTTCTGGGCAAGCTCGGCTACGGTAGTGGCGAGCGCTTGAGCTGCTGCTTCCGAGTTGTTGGGGAGCGATTCTTCCTCGCGATAACCTGGAAGACCCAGGGCATAAGTCCTGAGATGCCGGCTAAGGTGTCCTGCCACCTGTGTGTAGGAAAATCCGTTCCCTACCGGCGCGATGGAATCAATGCAGGCCACGAGGGTCTCACCGTCTCCGTCACACAGCTTGACGGGATGACGTAAATCCTTGTGGCCTGCCAGATCCGAGAATGACGGTCGTGTCCGTGCTGCTTCAGTCGCTATTTGAGAAGCCAGACGTCCTTCTCCTCGGCGAATCGCTGCCGTGAACACCTCGACGATGTCAGCTGCGTCTGGCGGTACTGCGCTGTTCTGGGCTGCCGGGTTCGCAGAAGTGCCGGACGGTGTGGAAGCAGTCCCTGAATTTTTGCTCGGAGGGTTGCTCTTGCCTTCAGGTTCAGTTTGGGCCGTTGCCTGGAGAAGAGACGTGAGGTATTCGGCCAAGGCCCGAGGCGTGGGGTAGACGAATACTGCGGTAGTGGGGAGACGGGCATCGGTCGCGGCGTTCAGACGATTGCGCAACTCGACTGCCATGAGTGAGTCCACGCCCATGTCGGCGAAGTTGCGTTGGAAGTCGTCGGCCCGCGGATGCTTGTGGCCGAATACGGTGGCCGTGGTAGCGAGAACCAGTTCATTGACCGCCTGCGGCAATGCTGCGGCGTCCAAATCTGCCAGATAATTGCGGGGGCCAGTATCTTGCGAGCGGAATGACCTGTGGGTTTTCGAGCGATTACGGGTGCCCACAAGGCTTACCAGCAGGGCGGGTGCCGCATGTGACTCGACGGCCGCGGACAGCGCCTCGCTGTCAATCGGGGTGGCGATCAGTGCGGGTGAGGATGTCCGAATCGCCTGGTCGAAGAGATTGAGCCCTTCCTGCTCGGTCATCGGCCTCATACCGGTGCGGCTGATTCGTTGCAGATCGGCGCTCGTGAGGTGAGCGGTCATGCCGGTCGCGGTATTCCATATTCCCCAGGCAATGGAGGTGGCGGGCAGCCTTTTGGCTCGGCGATGCTGGGCCAGGCCGTCGAGGAAGGCGTTGGCGGCGGCGTAATTTCCCTGTCCGGGGCTTCCGAAGACACCGGAAACGGAGGAGAAAACGATGAACCTGGCCAGTCCGATTTCTTGGGTGAGGTCGTGGAGGTGCGCGGCGGCTTCGACTTTCGGGCGCATGACTTTGCGTATCTGGTCTGCCGTAAGCCGGGTGAGGACGGCGTCGTCGAGTACGCCGGCCATATGCACCACGGCGGTGAGCGGATGCTGGGGCGGTATGCGGCCGAGCAGCTGTGACAGGTCGTCCCGGTCGGCAACGTCGCACTGGACGACGGTGACCTGAGCGCCGAGCTCCGCGAGTTCGGCGCTCAGGTTGTCAGCGCCGACGGCTGCCGCTCCCGTCCGTGAGGCGAGTACCAAGCGGGCGACCCCGTGTTCGGTCACGAGACGGCGGGCGATGAGTTTGCCGATGCCGCCGGTGGCACCGGTGACAAGGACGGTTCCGTTGGGGTCCAGCGGTGCGGGGGCGACCGCGGAGGGCGGCCTGCGCCGCACGAGCCTTGGACTGCTCACCACGCCGCGCCGCACGGCGACGTCAGCGTAGGAGGGTGCCGCCGCGGCGGCTTTTGCCCACGCGTTGGATGAGCTGTCGAGATCGAACAGAACGAAGCGGTCCGGGTGCTCGATTGCCGCGGTTCGGACGAGTCCCCGGAGCGCACTCTGCTCAGGGCGGACGTCGTCGCCGTCGGCGACCGCCACCGCATGAGATGTGGCGATGGCCAACGTGGTGGTGGCGAACCGTTCGTCAGCGGCCCATTGGGCCAGCACCCGTAGCGTGTTTTCCGTCAGCAGGATCGCTGACTCCGCGGTGTCCGGTTCCGCTTGAGACCGGCCGTACGGGGAGAGCACGGGAACCGTACTGCTTCCATCGAGCAGGCACCTTTCGACGCTTTCGGTGTCGTGGCAGATCGTCAGGCGCGGATCGTTGCCTGCGGTGAGGATGCTGGCAGCGTCGAGGATGCACAGATCCTCGGGTGTGGATTCCTGGAACGATGCGGTCGGTGTCCATTGGAGCTGGAGGAGCGACTCAGACTCCGCCGGCTGGATTTCCTGCATCAGCTGGGCTTGCGAGATCGGACGCGTGGACAGACCCGCGATGCGGGCCACGTGACGGCCGGATTCATCGAACAGGTCCATACCGACAGACTGACCGGAGCGCTGGGTGAGGTGGGCCCTGAGGGTGTCGGATCCCGGGTGGACGAGGTGGGCACCTTCGGCGGAGAACAGGAGAGGAACCTGACGCTCCGACATTTCTTCGGCTGGATTGAGGCTCTTGAGTTGCCAATGAGCCGCGGCGTCCAGGAGTAGGGGGTGGATTCCGAAAACGCTCGCTTCCGAGCGATATCGCGGCGGTATTTTTACCTCGACGAAGACTTCTCCATCCCGCTGCCAGATTGCGTGCACATTCTGGAAGTCCTCTCCGAAATGGTAACCGCGCCTGGCCAGGGTGGGGTAGAGATCCGTGGTGTCCACCGACTCCGCGCCAGCGGGCGGCCAGGTCGTCATATCCGCCCAGGGTCGCTCCTCGACGTCACCGCTGGGGTTCTTCAGGTACCCGGATGCGTGGCAGGTCCAGGTGTCGTCGTCTTCTTGGCCGACGGACCTCGGCGCCTGTGAGTTGATGGTGATGCGGCGCCGGCCCCCGCCCTCGTCGCTGCCGATCCTGACCTGCAGTCGGACCGGGTCCTGGTCGGGGAGATACAGCGGGCTGAGGAACGTCAGCTCTTCCACCTCAGGGCAGCCGACCCGCAGTCCAGCCTGCAGTGCCATGTCCAGCATCGCCACCCCCGGCATCACCACGGTGGTCAGCACCGCGTGGTCGGCCAGCCAGGGATGGGATTGCAGCGACACGCTGCTGAGGGCGATCCACTCGTCGGTTCCGGCAAGTCCCGTGACCGGGCCGAGCAGCGGCTGGTCGGCCGGTGCCCCGCCCGAGCGGTCCTCCTCGCGCGCCCGACTCGGCACGTCGGAACCGACCCAGTAGTGCTCGTGCTGGAAGGCGTAGGTGGGGAGTACCGCCTTCGTGTTCCCACTGTGGTGCTCCGGGATGAGGCTGACGTTGTATCCGGCCACGTACAACTGGCCCAGGGCGGTGAGGAGTTCCTCGGTCTCCGGCCGGTCGCGGCGCATCACGCCGATGACGCGCGGTTCGTCTCGTGCGGCGGCCTCGGCGGTGAAGGCTTCCAGGGACTCGGCGATGGCCGGGGTGAGGACTGGATGTGGCGAGAGCTCCAGAAATTGTGTGTGGCCCTGTTCGAGAAGGGATGTCGTGGTGTCCAGCAGGCCGACACGGTTTCTGAGGTTCTGATACCAGTAATCGGCGCCCAACTGGCGCCCGTCGATCGGGGAGCGGTGTGACCAGCCATCTACGGTGCTGTACATGGGTATGCGGGTGACACCAGGCCGAATGTCGGCGAATTGCTCCAACAGCTGGTTTCGTACGGTCTCGACCTGGGGGCCGTGGGACGCGTAGTCGACGCCAACCCTGCGGGCGCGGACCCCTTCGGTTTGGCACCGGTCGAGGAACTCGCTGACGGCTTCGGTCTCTCCGCTGACGGTCCAGTGGGTCGGGCTGTTGGCAGCTGCGACGCCGATGTGCCCGGTCCATGGCTCGAGGAGCCCGTTCAGTTGTTCGGGCGCAGCCCAGACCGAGGCCATCGCGCCGTGGCCGGACAGTGCTGACAGCGCCTGACTGCGCAGCGCGACGACTTTCGCGGCGTCCTCCAGGGACAGAGCCCCGGCGACGCAGGCTGCGCTGATTTCCCCTTGGGAGTGGCCGATGACCGCGTCCGGGACGGTGCCGTGGCGCTGGAGGGTCGCCGCCAGCGAGGTCATGACGGCGAAGAGCGCGGGTTGGATGACGCTGTCCGCCTCCAGGCCGGGTGCCCCCGGTGCTTGGCGCAGCACGTCCAGAACCGACCAGTGGGTGAATGGGCGCAGGGCTTGGTCAGCCGCGTCCAATGATTCCCGGAATATCGTTGAGCTTTGGTAAAGGCGCTGCCCCATGCGGGGCCACTGGGAGCCTTGGCCTCCGAAGACGAATACGGTTTTGCCTCGTGGTCCGGTGGTGCCGGTGACGACACCTGTTTCCGGTCGGCCTTCGGCAAGCGCGTCAATGCGGGCCGCGGTGGCGGCTGTGTCGCCGGCGAGGACGACTGCCGAGTGCGTGAAGCGCGTGCGTGTGGTGGCGAGGCTGCGGGCGATGTCCTGATAAGAGAGCTCTGTGTGTTGCTGGATGTGCCGGCGAAGACGTGCTGCCTGTGCTTTCAAGGCGGTTTTTGATTTTCCCGACAGGACCCAGGGGACGATTTCTGTTTCGGGACTGCTCTGAGGGATCGGGTCGGCGAGCGTCGGCACGGGACCGGAGGTGTCGGGACTCTGCTCCAGAATGAGGTGGGCGTTGGTTCCGCTGATGCCGAATGAGGAGATTCCGGCCCGGCGCGGCCGTCCTGTGCTCGGCCACCGCTGCGACTGGGTGAGGAGACTGACGGTGTCGGAGGACCAATCCACCTGGGGTGTGGGCTCATCCACGTGAAGGGTCTGGGGAAGCACGCCGTGGTGCATGGCCATCGCCATCTTGATGACGCCGCCGACGCCTGCGGCGGCAAGGGTGTGGCCTATGTTGGACTTCAAAGAGCCCAGGTACAGGGGCACCGGCGTTCCGTCGCCGTTGGTGGGGCGGCTGCGTCCATACGTGGCCATCAGAGTTTCGGCCTCGATCGGGTCGCCGAGCACGGTGCCGGTGCCGTGCGCCTCGACGGCGTCCACGTCCGCGGCTGACAGACGGGCAGCGGTCAGGGCGTCACGGATGACCTGTCGCTGGGCGATTCCGTTGGGGGCTGAGAGCCCATTGCTCGCCCCGTCCTGGTTGACGGCGCCGGCGCGGATGGTTGCCCATATCCGATGGCCATGACGTTTGGCCTCCGAGAGCCTTTCCAAGGCAAGTACCCCGGCTCCCTCGCCCCAGCCGGTGCCGTCGGCGGCCGCGGCGAATGACTTGCATCGCCCGTCGGGCGACAGGCCCTTCTGCCGTGCGAACTCGGTGAAGGCCATGGGGGTTGCCATGATGCTGACGCCGCCGGCCAGGGCGAGCGCGCACTCGTCGCGTCGCAGGGCCTGACAGGCCAGGTGTACGGCGACCAGCGAGGACGAACAGGCGGTGTCGACGGTGACGGCGGCGCCTTGCAGGCCAAGGGCGTAGGCGATGCGGCCGGATACGACGGCGTGGGACACACTGGTCGGCCGGTAGCCTTCGGTCCCATCGGATCGCTGCCAGCCGTCCGAGTAGTCGAGACTGGCGACTCCGGCGTAGACGGCGGTGCGGGACCCGCGCAGCTCGGTCGGATCGATGCCGGCGTGTTCGAGTGCCTCCCAGGCGGTTTCGAGCATGACGCGTTGCTGCGGATCGAGTGTGGCGGCCTCGCGAGGGGATATCCCGAAGAATTCGGCGTCGAACATTGCGGCGTCGTACAGGAAACCACCGTGGTGTGCGTAGGTGGTTCCGAGCGCATCCTTGTCTTCGGAGAAGAGGCTGTCGAGATTCCAGCCGCGGTCGGTCGGGAAGGGGCCGATGGCGTCGCCGGCGCTTGCGACAAGGCTCCACAGACTGTCCGGTCCGGTTACTCCGCCGGGGTAGTGGCATCCCATTCCTACAATGGCTATGGGCTCATTTCTGGCGTCTTCCATCGCCTTGAGCTGCTGTCGGCTGCTGTGCAGCTCAGAGGTTGCGCGCTTGAGGTAGTCAAGGAGTTGCTGCTCGTTGTCCGTCATGGTCTTCGGCCCCTCTTCGCTTCTAGTCGTGATTGTCGGCGCGGTGGTCGCGCTGTTGGGCGCCGTTGTCGATGACGGCAAACAATTCGTCGGCGGTGGCATCCGCAAGGTCGTCCCCGGAATGTGCAACCTGTGGGGCCTGCGCGACCCCCGAGACCTCCGCCAGAAGGGCTTTGAGCCTGGCTTCGATGGCGCTGCGTTCGGTCTGGCTTCCCGAGAATTCAGCCAGCGCGGACTGGAGTTTGTCGAGTTCGGTGTCCCACGACAGCGAGTCGGATGTGGGAACCGCCATCTCCGTGCGCAGATACTCGGCTATTCCGGCTGCGGTGGGGAAGTTGAAGGTCAGCGTGTTCGACAGGTCCAGTGCGGTCACGGAACGCAGGCGCCTGGTAAGGGTGGTGGCGCCCAGCGAGTCCATACCGAGGTCTTTGAGGGGCTGTTCGGTGGGGACGTCGTCGGGGGTCGAGTAGCGGAGCACGGCCGCTGACTCACCCTGCACCAGGTTGGTCAGGTAGTCCCGTTGCCCGTTCAAGGAAAGACCGGCGAGTGATTCCCGCACCGTAGGGGAGTCGTCCGGCGACGCGGGGTCCTGGACCGTGGACAGGGTTGTGCGGTCGCGCGGCGAGTCGGTCGGGGGTGCGGCCGTAGCACCCGCATGCCAGGAGCCCGTCGCCTCCTGGGGAGTCGCTGCGGGCGGCGGTGAACCGGTTGTGGCCTCGAGCCAGTACCGCTGATGCTCGAAGGGATAGGTGGGTACATCGGGCTGAATGGCGCACTGAGGGGGGAGCAGCGCGTTCCAGTCCACCTTCGTCATGCCGGTGACGTGGACCTCGGCCACCGCCGTCGCGAGGGTGCCGGTCTCTGGTTGTCCTCGTCGTTGGGTGGCGATGGTCAGGGGTGCTGTGGGTTGCCCGGCGAGGGCTTCCTGGGCCATGGCCGACAGTACGGCGTCGGGGCCGACTTCCAGGTACTGGTCGACACCCTCGGTGCGCAGGTAGCGGATGCCGTCGTAGAACTGGACCGGCTTCCCGATGTGAGCGGCCCAGTAGTCCGGCGACGATGCCTCGTCTTCCGTAAGAACACGGCCCGTGACGTTGGAGATGATGGGGATGCGGGGCGCGGCGAAGCTGAGGGTCGCTGCGATCGCACGGAATTCTTCGGTGACGGCGGTCATGTGGTGGGAATGGAAGGCCCGGTTCGCCTTCAGGCGGTGGGTCGCGTAGCCCCGGGACTTCAGTGTCTCGGCAAGATGCAGCACAGGTTCCACGTCGCCGGACAGGACCACCGATGCGGGTCCGTTGACGGCGGCCAGGGCAACGCTGCCACCGCGGTCCTGGACCAGCGGCGCGATCTCCTCCTCGGGCGCGGCAACCGCGACCATGGCACCGCCCGGGCACAGGGTTTGCATCAGCCGGCCTCGCGCCGCCACCAGGGTGGCTGCGTCCTCCAGGGTCAGGACCCCTGCGACGTGTGCGGCCACGAGTTCGCCGAGCGAGTGCCCCATCAGGTAGTCGGGCTTCACTCCCCAGGACTCGAGGAGCCGGAAAAGAGCCACCTCGAAAGCGAAGAGCGCGATCTGGGTGTAGTGGGTTTCATCGAGCAGCCGGGCGTCGTCGGTCCCGTGAGGTGCGAACATGACCTCGCGCAGCGGGCGCTTCAGTACCGGGTCGACGGTAGAGCACACCGTGTCGATGACCTGAGCGAAGCCGGGGAAGACACGGTGCAGTTCGTGGCCCATGCCTGCCTGCTGGCCGCCCTGTCCGGTGAACAGACACGCGTACTTCGTGCTGTCACCGCTGACTCCTTGGACGACCGTCGCGGTCGGCCTGCCCTCGGCAAGCGCTTCGAGCCCATGGCGCACCTGGGCGACATCGGATCCGAGCACGACGGCCCGGTGGTCGAACAGGTGGCGGGCCGTCGCGAGCGTGAACGCCAGGTCCGCCGGCCGGTCATTCGCCGCAGGGTTGCCGAGGTGTTCATGAAGCCGCCTGGCGAAGCCCGCGAGTGCGTTGCCGCTTCGGGCCGACAAGGGAAGGGCCAGCACATCGCCGGGCAGGCTCGATCGCTCCCGGCTGTCCTCGGGCGGGCCGCCCGGGGCCGGGGACGTGACCTCGTCGGGGGCCTCAAGGATCACATGGGCGTTGGTGCCACTGATGCCGAAGGACGACACGCCGCACCGTCGTGGCCGTCCCGTTGCCGGCCACGGCACGGACTCGGTCAGCAACTCCGCGGTATCGGGTGCCCAGTCCACGTGTGGGGAAGGGGCGTCGACGTGGAGGGTCTTCGGAGCAGTTCCGTGGCGCATCGCCATGACCATCTTGATGACCCCGGCGACCCCGGCGGCGGCCTGCGTGTGGCCGATGTTCGATTTCAGCGATCCCAGGGAGAGCGGGAGCACTCCGCCTTCCGCGCGTGCCGGCCGCTCACGCCCGTACGTGTCCAGGAGTGCCGCGGCCTCAATGGGGTCCCCGAGGGTGGTGCCGGTGCCGTGCGCCTCGACCACATCCACGTCCGCGGCGGTCAGCCGGGCATCGGCCAGAGCGGCCCCGATGACCTTCTGCTGGGCCGGGCCGTTGGGGGCGGTCAATCCGTTGCTGGACCCGTCCTGGTTCACGGCTGTTCCGCGGATGACCGCCCACACGCGGTGCCCCCGTCGACGGGCGTCCGACAGCCGCTCCAGCACGAGCAGCCCCGCACCTTCACCGAAGCCGGTTCCGTCCGCCGCCGAGGCGAAGGCCTTGCACCGGCCGTCCGCCGACAGGCCCTGCTGCCTGGAGAACTCAACGAGCGTCCGAGGCGTGGACATCACCGTCACCCCGCCCGCCAAGGCCATGGAGCATTCACCTGTGCGCAGGGAGCCCACAGCCAGGTGCGTCGCCACCAACGATGAGGAGCAGGCGGTGTCCACCGTCAGTGCGGGCCCTGACAGGCCGAACTGGTAGGAGACACGGCCCGACAGCACGCTTCCGGCGGTTCCGGTCATCGAGCTGCCCTCGAGATCGGCCGGCAGGTCGCCCAGTGCGGGCCCGTAGTCATTGCGCATGGCGCCGATGAACACCCCGGTCGCGGTGTCGCGAAGGGATTCGGCATCGATGCCCGCGTGCTCGAACGCCTCCCATACGACCTCGAGCGAGAGCCGCTGCTGAGGCTCCATCGTCAGAGCCTCGCGCGGTGATATCCCGAAGAACGCCGCATCGAACCCGCCCACGTCCGTCAGAAAGCTGCCGTACTTGGTGCGTACGGTGCCGGTCCGGTCCGGAGCGCTGTCGTGGAGCGCGTCGAGATCCCATCCCCGGTCCACGGGGAACGGTGCCAGGGCTTCTTGGCCGCTTGCCACGAGATCCCACAGGCCGCTGGGCGTGTTCGCGCCGCCGGGCAGCCTGCACGCCATGCCCACGATCGCGATCGGATCATCCTGTGGTACGGACTCCTCCTTGGGCGGTGTGCCGGCCGCTGTCGGCTCCGCTGTGCTCTCGGTGAGCTGAGCCACCAGATACTCGGCCATGGCCCGCGGCGTCGGGTGGTCGAACACGATCGTCACCGGAAAGCGGCGCCCGGTTTCGGCGGCGAGCCGGTTGCGGAACTGCACCGACGTCAAGGAGTCAAAACCGAGCGCCTTGAATGCCCGGCCGGCGTCGACCGTGGACGCCGAGGAGTGCCCGAGTACGGATGCCGCGGTGGCGCGGACGAGATCCAACACCAGTTCCGTCCGCTGCTCCTGGGGCAGCGGGGCCAGCCTCGACTCCCAGGAGCGATCGGCCTGTGCTGTGCTCGCGGCTCGCCGGGCCGGTAGCCGCACGAGACCGCGCAGCAGCGCGGGGAGGCTCTCTGCTGCGGCCGGCGCGCGTAGCGCAGGCAGGTCGAGCAGGGCGGGAACCACGTGGGGTTGACCGGTTCGCAGGGCGGCGTCGAACAGGCGCAGCCCCAGTTCGGTCGGCATCGCCGCGATGCCGCCGCGCGACATGCGACTCCGGTCGGCGTCGTCGAGATGTGCGGTCATCCCGCTCTCGTGCGCCCACAGGCCCCAGGACAGGCTCGTCGCTGCCTGGCCCTGGGACCGGCGCAGGGCGGCAAGGCCATCGAGGTAACCGTTGGCGCAGGTGTAGTTGCCTTGTCCGGCACTGCCCAGGGTCGCTGTGACCGACGAGAAGAGCACGAACGCCGCGAGGTCGATCCCAGCGGTGAGCTCGTGCAAGATCCGCGCCCCGTCGGCCTTGGGCCAGTACACGCCATCGAGCCGGGACGGTGTCAGCGAACCGAACACGGTGTCGTCCAGTACCCCGGCCGTGTGGATGACGGCCTGCAAAGGCCTGTCATCCGGTATGAACGCGAGGACGCCGGCCATCTGGTCGCGGTCGCCGACATCGCAGGCCACGACGGTCACGTGCGCCCCGGTCTCCTCGGCCAGGCTGTCAGCCGCGGGGGCGTCGGCACCCCGGCGGCTGAGCAGGAGCAGGTGCCTCACTCCGTAGGCCGTCGCCAGGTGCCGGGCGATCAGGCGGCCCAGGCCACCGGTGCCACCGGTGATCAGGACTGTCTTGTCGGGGTCGAGAGCGAGCTGTTCGCCCGTGGCGGGAAGCGTCCGCAGCCGGGCTGTGTGAACGGTCTGACCGCGGACCGCCAGCTGCGGCTCGTTCAGTGCCACGGCCGCCGCGACGAGCGCGGCGACCGACAGGCCGGGCGAGGACGCGTCGGCCGTGCTCCTTCCGTCAACGGTGTCGCCCACGGTGGCGAAGGGCTCGGGAAGAGGGGCGCTGGACGGGGCCCGTACAGGTGTGGCCTTGGGGCCGGCGTCGTCGTGAACTGCCGATACCGGCCCCGGTATCTGGTCCGGGGGAAGATCGACCAGCGTGATCAGGCCCGGGTTCTCGGCTTGAGCCGTGCGTATGAGGCCCCAGATCGCGGCGGCCTCCGGCGAGACCGGTTCTCCCGGCGAGACGGCCACCGCCCCGTGCGTGACGATGGCGAGGTGCCGCCCCTGTGGGCCCTCGGACGCCAGCCACGATTGAACCTGTGCCAGCACGGCGTGCGGAGATGACGCTGGTCGCGTGGAATCCGCGCCGGTCACCGACGGCCGGGTGTCATCACCGGATCGCCCGACGGACGGACTCGTGAGTCCCCCGTTGTCCAGGGGCACGCCGTTGGCTGTGGGGCTCGGTTCTTCCGCAGCGGCGTCGTCCGCGGCGCCCGTGCAGGTCAGGATGGTGAGATCGGGCAGGGCCGGGGCATCGGGGAGCGTGGTGGGGGTCCAGGCGACGGTATAGAGCGGATCGGTGGCCGCGGCCGCGGTGAGGTCGCTGGGAGCTGGGCGCAGGGCCAAGGACTCCACCGTGGCGACGAGCCCGCCGGCCGGGTCGGTCATGGTGAGGGCGACACCGGCCGAAGTGGTGGTGATACGGGCGCGCAAGGATGTCGCGCCGACGGCGTGCAGGCGCACGCCGGTCCAGGCGAACGGCAGTCGGGGGCCCTCGGCAGGAGTGGGCCCTGTCAGGGCCACGATGGGGTGCAGGACCGCGTCGAGCAGGGCCGGGTGGATGCCGAAGGAGTCCGCTTCGCCTTCGGGCAGACGCACTTCCGCGAAGATGTCATCGCCACGGCGCCAGGCCGCGTGCAGGCCCTGAAAGGCGGGTCCATAGCAGTATCCGGCGGCCAGCAGGTGGGGGTACACACTGGTGACGTCGACGGGCAGGGCGTCGGCAGGCGGCCACGGTTCGTGCGGGCCGGGGTCCGGAGCCGTTGCGGGGGACAGGCTGCCGAAGGCGTGCCGGGTCCAGGTCGCGTCCGGCACGGCGGACGGCCGGGAATAGATGCTCAGGGTGCGACTGCCCTGCGGGTCGGGGGCGCTCACGGCCGCCTGCACGTCCACGGCCGCGCGCTCCCTCAGCGCCAGCGGGGCTTCGAGCGTCAACTCGTCGAGCGAGCCGGCGCCCAGCCGGGCACCGGCGTGGAGGGCGATCTCGACGAACGCGGTGCCGGGCAGCAGCACCGTGTCCAGGACGCAGTGGTCCGCCAGCCAGGGCTGGGTGCGCAGGTCGAGCCGTCCCGTCAGGAGGAGCCCGTCTCCGTCCGCCCGCTCCAGAGCCGCCCCGAGCAGGGGGTGTCCGGCCTCGGACAGCCCGGCCGGGCCAAGGCTCCCGGGGGTGGTCTTCGGGGTCAGCCAGTAGGACTCGCGTTGGAACGGGTAGGTGGACAGGTCGGCCGGTTCGGCGTCGGGTGTATGCCACTCGACGTACCCGCCGTGCGCCCAGACCTCGCCGAGTGCCGTCAGGAACTGCTCCAGGCCGCCGTGGTCGCGTCGCAGTGTCCCGATGACGACGCCGTCCTCCACGGTGTCCTGAACGGCTCCGGTGAGAATCGGGTGCGGGCTGACCTCGACGAACGTCGTGTACTCCGACAGCCCGGCGATGGTGGGTGCGAAGTGGACGGTCTGGCGAAGGTTGCGGTACCAGTAGTCCGCGTCGAAGGTGACCTGCCCACCGACTGTCGAGTGGAACTCGATCTCCGGGGTGAGCGGGCTCAGACCGTCCAACTCGTGCAGCAGGGTCGCGTGGATCTCCTCGACGTAGTGCGAGTGTGAGGCGTAGTCCACCGGGATGCGCCGGGCTCGTTCACAGGTGGCGTGGAACTCGTCGAGCGCTGCCACCTCACCGGAGACGACCGTCGCCTCGGGGCCGTTGACCGTGGCGATCGAGATCCGGCCGGCCCATGGCTCGATGAGCCGCGCCGTCTCGTCGGCCGAGGCCGGAACGGACGTCATCCCTCCGCGTCCGGCCAGAGCCGTGATGGCTTTGCTGCGCAGCGCCACTACCTTGGCGGCATCGTCGAGAGACAGGGCTCCGGCGACGTAGGCGGCGGCTATTTCGCCCTGGGAGTGGCCGATCACCCCGTCGGGCACCACGCCGTGGTGCCGCCAAAGGGCCGTGAGCGAGACCATCATGGCGAACAGCGCCGGTTGGACCACGTCGACTCGCTCCAGGCCTGTGCCGTGGCGCAAGGTGGCGTGCAGGTCCCAGTCGATGTACGGCGCCAGGGCGGTCGCGCACTCCTCGACGGCATTGGCGAATACGGGGGAGGTGTCCAGGAGGGAGGCGGCCATGGCGGCCCACTGAGCACCCTGGCCCGGGTAGACGAATACGGTCTTGCCCTGCGGACGGGTCTCCGTGCAGGACGGCGCGGCCAGGCCGGTGAGCAGTTCTTCCTGGTCGGCGGCGACCACTACGGCCCGGTGTTCGAACGCGGTGCGGCGCGTCAGCGTCTGCGCTGTCGAGGCGACCGAGGTGAACGGTGCCTCTGCCACCCGGCTCGCCAGGGCGCGCAACGCGTCCGGCGAGCGTGCCGCCAGAGGCACCGCCACGGCAGTGGAGGGGGCGGGCGCCGCGGGTTGCGCAGCGGGGGAGGCACCCGGGTAGGACTCGATGATCATGTGGGCGTTGGTGCCGGATATCCCGAAGGAGGAGACCGCGGCGCGGCGCGGCCGGTCGAGCATCGGCCAGGGGCGGGCCTCGGTCAACAGGGCCATCCGCCCCGAGGACCAGTCGATGCGAGGGGAGGGTTCGGCGGCGTGCAGCGTTGGCGGGAGGATCTCGTGCCGCAGGGCGGACACCATCTTGATGACCCCGCCGACCCCGGCCGCCGCCTGGGTGTGGCCGATGTTGGACTTGAGCGATCCGATCCACAGGGGATCGTCCGCGGAGTGTGCCTGACCGTAGGTGTTGAGCAGCGCCTGGGCCTCGATCGGGTCGCCCAAGGCGGTGCCGGTCCCGTGGGCCTCCACGACGTCCACATCGGCGGGACGCAACCCGGCCTGCGCCAGGGCCTGCCGGATCACCCGCTCCTGGGAGGGGCCGTTGGGCGCGGTCAGGCCGTTGGAGGCGCCGTCCTGGTTGACGGCTGATCCGCGGACCACGGCCAGCACCGGATGCCCGTGGGCGACGGCGTCCGAGAGCCGTTCGAGCAGGACCAGGCCCGAGCCCTCGGCCCAGCCGGTGCCGTCCGCGTCCGCTCCGAACGCCTTGCAGCGGCCGTCGCGCGAAAGCCCGCGCTGGCGGCTGAACTCGACGAACATGCCCGGGCTGGACATCACGGCAACGCCGCTGGCAAGCGCCATCGTGCATTCGCCCTGCCGCAGGGCCTGCACGGCAAGGTGCATCGCCACCAGGGACGACGAGCACGCGGTGTCGACGGTGAGGGCCGGTCCCTCCAGCCCCAGCGTGTAGGCGATCCGGCCGGAGGCCACGCTGGTGGTCGATCCGGTGAGCAGGTACCCGTCGAAGCCGTCGGCCGCCTCGTGCAGTTGCGGCCCGTAGTCCTGTGCCATGGCGCCCGCGAAGACGCCGATCCGTTCGCCGCGCAACGACCACGGATCGATCCCGGCTCGCTCCAACGCCTCCCAGGAGGTCTCCAGCAGCAGCCGCTGCTGGGGGTCCATGGCAGTGGCCTCCCGGGGGCTGATCCCGAAGAACGCCGCATCGAACGCGTTCGCGTCGTGCAGAAAGCCGCCCTTGGTCGTGTAGGTGTGCCCGGCCCGGTCCTGATCGGCGTCGAACAGGGCGTCGATGTCCCAACCGCGGTTGACGGGGAAGTCGCTGATCGCATCGACGCCCTTCGAGACGATGCTCCACAACTTCTCCGGGGTGTCCGCCTCGCCGGGGTAACGGCAGCTCATCGCCACAATGGCCACCGGCTCCGCGGGCGCGGTGGGTGTCACGTCCTCCTCGGGGGCGGCCTCGCTGCCTATGGCCAGGTACCGGGCGAGGACCGCCGGGGTGGGGTAGTCGAAGATCAGTGCCGGGCTCAGCCGCATCCCCGTCGACGCTTGCAGCCTGCCGCGCAGTTGCACGGCACTGATGCTGTCGAAGCCCAGGTCACGAAAGGGCGTTTCCGGGCCGATCGCGTCGGCATCCGTGTGCCCCAGGACGATCGCGGCCGTGGTGCGTACGAGGTCGAGCATGGACCGACCGGAGTCGAGCACGGATCGATCGGAGCGGACAGGCACCGCCGCAGCGGGCTGGGCGGCCGGCAGCTCGGCCGGTACGAAGGCGGCCGCGGCGTCGAACCAGTGACGTTCGCGGTCGAAGGCATACGTAGGGAGGTCCACGGTCTGCGCCGATGGCGGGGCGAAGACCGAGCGCCAGTCGGCCGCACAGCCGGTCACCCACAACTGGGCGAGTGCCGACCGTACCGACTGGTCCTCCTCGCGCTGGGCCCGCAGTGCCGACATCACCTCGGCCGGACCATCCGTCAGGGCGGCGGTGACCATGGGCCCCAGGGCCGGGCCGGGCCCCAGCTCGAGGAAGCGCACGGCTCCCGCCGCGCGCAGAGTCTGCACTCCCGCGGCGAACCTGACCGTGCCGCGCATGTGCCGCACCCAGTAGTCGGCTGTGCGGAGTTCGTCCCCACCCAGCTCGCCGCTCACGTTGGACACGATCGGGCGGCTCGGTGGACGGTAGGTCAGCGCCTCGGCCACTGCGCGGAACTCATCCAGGACCGGGTCCAGGTGAGAGGAGTGGAAAGCATGTGAGACGCGCAACTGCCGGATGCGGCGGCCGTGTTTCTTCCAGCGCGCACCCATCGACATCACTGAGTCGTGATCTCCCGAGACGACGATCGCGTTCGGCGCGTTGACGGCGGCCAGGTCGACGCCGTCCGTGAGCGTCGGGCCAACCTCTTCCTCGGTGGCCTCGATGGCCATCATCGCGCCACCCGCATACGCGTTCTCCATCAGGCGGCCCCGCGCCACGACCAGGGTGCAGGCGTCGGCCAAGGACAGCACGCCGGCTACGTGGGCGGCGGCGATCTCTCCGATCGAGTGACCGATGAGCAGGTCCACCTGGACACCATGGGACCGCATCAACCGGTAGAGGGCCACCTCCAGTGCGAACAGAGCGGGCTGGGTGAAGGCTGTGCGGTCGAGCCGCCGCGCCTCAGCGTCACCTTCACCGAACATCACGTCCAGCAACGGAAGGTCGATATGCGAGGCGATCTCGTCGAGCGCGGCCCTGAACACGGGCTCGGTGCGGTAAAGCTCGCGCCCCGCGCCCAAACGCTGACTGCCCTGTCCGGTGAACATGACGGCCGTGCGGCCCTCCGCCGCGGTCCCGGTGACCACGTCGCCGCTCGGCTCGCCCTCTGCCAAGGCGGTCAGCGCCTCGATACCGGCACCGAGCACGACGGCCCGGTGCTCGAAGTGGGTCCGCGTGGTGATCAGCGACAGCGCCAGATCGGCCGGGTCGTCGGACTTCACCACACGGGCCAGGCGCGCGGCCTGGCCCCGTAGCGCCTGAGGGCTGCGGGCGCTCAGCGCGTACGCCACCGCGTTCCCATCCGGCCGGGTACCGCTCTCCTGCGACGGCCCGCTGGGCGAACCGCGGCGGATTCGGCCTCCGGCGCTTCGAGCAGGGGCATTGCGCGCACTCGCGAGGGTGACCTGGTCCATGGCGTCAGGTCCGGTGAGGACCATGTGGCAGTTGGTGCCGCCCATGCCGAAGGAGCTCACGCCCGCGACAAGGTGCTCCGCGGGCCAGTCGGTCAGCTCGCGCTGTACCCGCAGGCCAAGTTCATCAAGGGGAATCGCTGGATGAGGGGTCGTGAAGTTGAGACTCGGCGGCAACTGGCGATGCTTGATCGCGAGGGCGGTCTTGAGCAGGCTCACTGTGCCTGCCGCACCCTCCAGGTGACCGATGTTGGTCTTCACCGAGCCCACCCGCAACGGCGTGCCTCCAGCGCGGCCCGCTCCGAGAACCTCGCCCAGGGCTGCGGCCTCGACCGGGTCACCTACGCGCGTACCCGTCCCGTGCAGTTCCACATAGTGGACGCTCGAAGGAGCGATTCCGGCCGCCGCATAGGCATCACGCAGCAGTTGAGCCTGGGCATCGGCGGCCGGCACGGTCAGCCCCGGGGTGGCACCGTCGCTGTTGACGGCGCTACCCCGGATCACGCAGTAGACCGGGTCACCGTCCGCCAACGCCGCATCGAGGGGTTTGAGCACCACAGCTGCGGCTCCCTCGCCGCGCACGTAGCCGTTGGCCCGCGCGTCGAAGGTGTGACAGCGCCCGTCGGGAGACAGTCCGCCGAACCGCTGCGCGGTCGCGGTACTCTCCGCGAGGATGTTCAGGTTCACCCCGCCTGCGACGGCCAGCGAGGACTCCCCCCGCACCAGACTCTGCACCGCCATGTGAACGGCTACCAGCCCCGACGACTGCGCCGAGTCGACGCTGAGGGAGGGGCCGCTGAGATTCAGGGCGTAGGAGATCCGGTTGGCGGCAATGCTGCGGTGCAGCCCCGTGATCGTGTGCGGCGTGAGCGCGGCGGTGCCGTGCCTGTACACCAAGGTTGCGTAGTCGTCCCACATCGCGCCGACAAAGACACCCGTCTTGGACCCGGCAAGGGTGCCGGGAACGATTCGGGCATCCTCCAGGGCCTCCCACGCGATCTCCAGCATCAGCCGTTGCTGGGGGTCGATTACGGCAGCCTCATTGGGGGAGATGCCGAAGAAGGCGGCGTCGAAGCGATCGATGTCGTCGATGAACCCGCCCAGCCGGACACTTGGATCGGCCGAGTCCCACCGCCCGGCAGGTGCCTCGGTGACATGGCTTTCCCCGGCGGACAGCACCCTCCAGAAGGCCCGCGGATCAGGCGCTCCTGGCAACCGGCATGCAATCCCGATCACGGCAATGGTGTTCATCGATTCAGCTACTCCATGTAGGGGCTGGAATATCCGCAACGGATGCGATTGCGACTGCACGTAGCGCGAGTGCCAGACCGGATGCAGAGCCACCCGTGCAGGCAGAGCGACGTCTCCGAGGTCGGCTTCCCTGGGCGCCCGGCTGGACGACCGAAGCCAAGTCGGCGATCAGCTCCGATCAATCGAGATCCGTCACCCACCGGCCCGCGCTACAAAGGGGTGACTCTTGTCCAGCAAGAGGGCTAGGTGCACCGACTCACCACCCGTATCCCGCGCTCCCGAACCGAGAGGCCCGCACGCCAGGGCAGCGAGACGCCGACCATGGGATGCGGCGCGTCGGCGCGATCGGATTTCCAGGTAAACGCGCGGCCTGCGCCGACAGAAGGGGCGACAGCCTGGCGAGGGCGTGAACGTGGTGAAAGGCCCCAACGCTCATGAGGGGGCTGTGAGTTGGGGGCCGTGCTGTCAGGGGGCGGGCTGGGCTCTGGAAGGCACCGTCAGTTACGGCGCCGGCCTGGCCGCCTTTCTCGAAGACGCCGGTGAACGCGTCATTGAGGTCTGCTGCCCCACACGTCCCACCGTTCGCGGGGCGGACGCAACACCGACATGCTCGACGCCCGCCCCTCCGGAAGGGCCGACGTATTAGTCCGTATTAGTCCGTGAAGCCCCTTGACCAGCTCTGTCGCGCGGCGGCACAGTGCTGGCTAATCCGCATTAGCAACCCCGCCTCTTCTCCGACACCCCGGGGCTAATGCGTATTAGTTAAGGAGGCGACCATGGTCGAAAACCGCCCGGAGCGAGGTGCCGTGCAGGCCCGGCGGGGGCGGCCTCGGCAGGCCGAGGTGGCGCGGCTCGCCGGGGTCTCCCAGACGACGGTGTCGCTGGTCCTCGGCGGCAACAAGCAGGGCATCGCGCTGCACGAGGAAACCCGCGCCCGAGTGCTCGCGGCGGCACGGGAGTTGGGGTACGTGCCCGACCCCGCCGCCAGGAGGCTGGCCGCGGCCCGCAACAACCTGCTGGGCGTCTTCAGCTTCACCGCGACCTTCCCGACGGCCGTCGAGCACTCGTACTACCCCTTCCTCGTCGGCGTCGAGCAGGAGGCGGCGGTCCAGGGCTTCGACCTGGTGCTGTTCACCGGCTCCAGCCCCGGCGGCGCCCAGGCCGACGCCTCCGGCGCGCTGGAGCGGGTGCGGCTCGCCGACGGCTGTCTCTTCCTCGGCCGTCACGTCCCCGCAGCCGCGCTGCGACGGCTCGTCGACGACGGCTACCCGGCCGTCCACATCGGCCGCCGCGACGAACTCTCGGGCCTGGCCTGGGTCGGCGCCGACTACGTCGAGGCCAGCGCCGAGGTCGTACGCCACCTCGCCGCGCTCGGCCACCGCCGCGTCGTCCTCGTCCGCGAGGACGACGACGCGCCCGCCTCCACCGACCGCGAGCGCGGTTTCCGCGCCGCGCTCGACGCGGCCGGTCTCGCCGGGCCCGAGGGTGGCGCCGATCCCGTGACGCGCGCCGCCGATCCGGCCGCCGGGATCACCTCGGAGTGGGTGCGGGCGCGGTACGCCGAGGGTGTCACCGCGTTCGTCGCGGAGGAGACCGATACCGGCGCCGCCTGGCGCGCGCTGCTCACCGCCGTCGAGGGCGCCGGGCTGTCCGCGCCCGCCGACGTCTCCCTCGCCCTCCTCGGCTCGCCGCCCGCCGACCTCGCCGGACGGCCGGAGCCCACCGGTTTCGACATCCCCCGCGCCGAGTTGGGAGCGGCGGCGGTACGCGCGCTCACCGGCCTCCTCGCCGAGGACGGCGCTCCGACCGCCTCGACCGTCCCGACCGTCCCGGCCGCAACCCCGTTCGTCGCCTGCGCCTTCCGGGCCGGGCACACGGCGGGCCCGCCGCCCGGCGCCTGACCCCGCCTCCGCACGTACGACCACACGAGCAAGGAGCACGCACCCCCATGCCCCACCCTCACCCCCGCCCCCACCTCACCGTCCTCCCCGCCGCGTGCGACGTCCTGATCGTGGGCGGCGGCCTCGGTGGCGTGGCCGCGGCGCTCGCCGTCTGCCGCGCCGGGCGAACCGCCGTCCTCACCGAGGAGACCGACTGGATCGGCGGCCAGCTCACCGCGCAGGCCGTGCCGCCGGACGAGCACCCCTGGGTCGAGCAGTTCGGCGTCACCGCCACCTACCGGGCGTTGCGTGACGGGATACGTGAGCACTACCGCCGCTGGTACCCCCTGCGCGCCGAGGCCCGCGAGCTGCCGCACCTCAACCCCGGCGCCGGGCGGGTCAGCAAGCTGTGCCACGAGCCGCGCGTCGCGCTCGCCGTGCTGGAGGCGATGCTCGCACCGCACCGCGCCGCGGGCCGCCTCACCGTGCTCACCGAACACCGGCTCGTCGCCGCCGAGACCGACGGCGACACCGTGCGGGCCGTCACCGTCGAGGACGTGCGCGACGGCGCCCGGCACACGGTTGCCGCGCCGTACGTCATCGACGCGACAGAGACCGGCGAACTGCTCGAACTCGCGGGAGTAGAGCACGCGTTGGGCGCCGAGGCACGCGCCGAGCACGACGAGCCGCACGCCCCCGAGACCGCCGATCCGCTCAACCAGCAGGGCATCACCGTCTGTTTCGCCCTCTCCCACCACGAGGGCGAGGACCACACGATCGACCGTCCGGACGGCTACGATTTCTGGCGCTCCTACCGCCCCGACTTCTGGCCCGGCCCCCTCCTCGGCTTCCTCGCCCCCGACCCGCGCACCCTCGCCCCCGTCGAGCGCACCTTCGTCCCCAACCCGGACGTCGACCCGCTCGACGTCAACGCCGACCAGAGCGCGGACGCCGGGGACAAGGAGTTGTGGGGGTTCCGCCGCATCCTCGCCCGCGGGCTCTTCCGTCCCGGCGCCTTCGACTCCGACGTCAGCCTCGTCAACTGGCCGCTCAACGACTACTGGCTCAAGCCGTTCACCGGCGCCGGTCCTGAGACGGGCCGGGAGGCGCTGGCCGGAGCCCGTGACCTGTCGCTGTCCGTCCTGTACTGGCTCCAGACCGAGGCCCCGCGCCCTGACGGCGGCAACGGCGGCACCGGCTTCCCCGGGCTGCGGCTGCGCCCCGAGGTCACCGGTACCGCCGACGGGCTCGCCAAGTCCGCGTACGTCCGTGAGGCGCGGCGCATCAAGGCCGTCACCACCGTCACCGAGCACGACGTCGCCATCGACCTCGTCGGCCCGTACGGCGGCACCCGGCACCGCGACTCGGTCGGCGTCGGCGGCTACCGCATCGACCTGCACCCGTCCACGGGCGGCGACAACTACGTCGACATCGGCTCGGTGCCGTTCGAGATCCCGCTCGGCGCGCTCGTCCCGCGCCGGGTCCGCAACCTGCTGCCCGGCGGCAAGAACCTCGGCACCACCCACCTCACCAACGGCTGCTACCGCCTCCACCCCGTCGAATGGAACGTCGGCGAGGCCGCGGGCGCGCTCGCCGCGCACTGCCTGGACGAGGGCGTGCGGCCGCACCAGGTGCAGGCGGAGGACAAGAGGTTCGAGGAGTTCGCCCGGGTGCTCGACCGGGCGGGCGTGCAGCGCCACTGGCCCGACGTGCGCGGCTACTAGCCCGTACGACCGCCGTACGACACAAGGAGGTGTTCCCGTATGGCCGCGCAACCCGCACAAGCCTCGCACCGCGTCCGCGTCGGCATCGACGTGGGCGGGACCTTCACCGACGCCGTGGCGATCGACTCCGCCACACTGGAACTCGTCGCCCAGGTGAAGGTCCCCACCAGCCACCACCACGCCGACGGTGTCGCGCACGGCATCGTGGAGGCGCTGGACCGGCTGCTCAAGCAGGTCGGGTGTGCCCCTGACGACGTCGCGTTCCTCGCCCACGGCACCACCCAGGCCACCAACGCCCTGCTGGAGGGCGACGTCGCGCCCGTCGGCCTCCTCGGCATCGGCACCGGGCCCGGCGCCCTGCCGACCAAGCGGCTCGCGGGGCTCGCCCGCCTCGAACTCACCCCCGGCAAACGGTTCCCGCTGCACTACGCGCACATCCCCGACCCCGACGAACCGGCCGCCGTGCGCGCCGCCGTCGAGCGGGTCACCGCCGACGGGGCCGAAGTGCTCGTCGCGAGCGAGCCGTTCAGCGTCGACCTGCCGGACGGCGAGGAGGCGGTGCTGGCGGCGGCACGCCCGTACGGGCTGCCGATGACCGCCGCGCACGAGATCACCTCGCTCTACGGGCTGCGCAAACGCACCCGCACCGCCGTCGTCAACGCCGCGATCCTGCCGAAGATGCTGGCCACCGCCGACCTTGTGGACTCCAGCATCGCCGCCGCCGGGGTGACCGCGCCGCTGATGGTGATGCGCTGCGACGGCGGCGTCATGTCCCTGGCCGAGATGCGGCGGCGGCCCTTGCTGACCGTGCTGTCCGGGCCCGCCGCCGGGGTGGCCGGGGCGCTGATGCGCGAACGGGTCAGCGAGGGCGTCTTCCTGGAGACCGGCGGCACCTCGACCGACATCAGCGTGATCCGGCGCGGCAAGGTCGCCGTCCGGCACGCCACCATCCTCGGCAAGCCCTCGTACCTGTCCGCGCTCGACGTGCGTACGGTCGGCGTCGGCGGCGGCTCGATGGTGCGGCTGGACGGCGACGGACCGCGCCGTACGGTGCGGGCCGTCGGCCCGCGCAGCGCACACATCGCGGGGCTGCCGTACGCCTGTTACGCCAAGCCGGAGGAGTTGGCGGGCGCACGGCTCGCCACCGTCGGCCCCCTGGACGGCGACCCGGCGGACTACGCCGTCCTCGACGCCGACGGCGGGCGCTTCGCGCTCACCATGACGTGCGCGGCCAACGCACTGGGCCGGGTGCCCTGGGGCGACTTCGCCGCCTGCGACCCGGCGGCGGCCCGTACGGCGCTGACGCCCCTGGCGCAGGCGCTCGGCACGGACGTCGAGGGGGCCGCGGCCCGCGTGCTGGACGCGGGCGTACGGCAGGTGCGCGAGGTCGTCGACGCGATGATCCGCGACTACCGGCTCGACCGCGAAGCCACCGTCCTCGTCGGCGGCGGTGGCGGCGCCGCGACCGTTACCCCGCACCTGGCCGCGACCACAGGACTCACCGGCCGTATCGCCGCGCACAGCGAGGTCATCAGCCCCGTCGGCGTCGCGCTGGCGCTCGTACGGGAACAGGTCGAGCGCATCGTCCCCGGCGCCACGCAGGAACAGATCCTCGCCGTACGCGGCGAGGCCGAGGCCGCCGTCGTCGCGCAGGGCGCGGCCCCCGCGGCGGTCGAGGTCGAGGTCACCGTCGACCCGCAGACCAACACCGTGCGCGCCATCGCCACCGGCGCGACGGAGCTGCGCACCCAGGACCGGGCCCACCGCGCCGACGACGCCGAACGTCTCTCCGCCGCGGCAGCCAGCCTCAGGACCGACCCGGCCGCCGTCGACGTCCTCGCCGCCACCCCCGCGCACACCGTCTACGGCACCGAGTCCCGCCGCCGCTTCCGCAAGCCCCGCCGCCCGGTCCGTGTGCTGGACGCCGACGGCGTCGTACGCCTGCACGCCGCCGACGCACACGTCGCGGCCACCACCGTCGGGCAGGCCCCCGAACTGCTGACCCGGCTGATCAGCGAGTCCACGACATACGGCGACGGCGGCGTCCGGGCCCCGGCCCTCCGCCTCCTCCTCGGCTCCCGCATCGCCGACCTCTCCGGCGTCCTCGACACCGGTCCCCTCCTCGCCCTCGCCCGCAGCGAACTCCGCTCCCGCCCCGAGGACGAACCAGTGGTAGCCGTCCTGGAGACCCGCGCATGACCCGGCCCACGCTCCTGTCTCTTCCCGCTGCCCACCTGGCGGCCTTTCGCGCCACGTGCGCGGGCCTGGCCGCCCTGGACGACGCCGACCTGGGCACCCGCCTCCTGGCCAACACGCCCACCCACGAGTCCCGCGACCGGGCGCTGCTGCGGACGTGGGCGACGGCGGCCATGTCGTTCGGCGCCGAACTCGCGCTGAGGGAGCCGGAGGTCGTGACGGCGGGAGCCCCTTGCGCATACGGGCCGTCGGGCGCGGCAGTCGCGGCTGCGCCGCCGGGCCCCCGCGTGCCGCGCGTCATCGAGCGCCAGGGCGGGATCGAACGGCTGCTGTTCGCCCGGTACGTGTCGCGGCCCGTGCCCGTCGTCGAGTTGTACGCCGACACGCTCACGCTCGGCGAGGAGGTTGTCGAGGCGCTCGGGTGGCGGGAGTGGTTTCCGCGGGGGACGTTGCGGGAGGCGGTGCTCGCACACGAGGACGCCCACCACGCGCTGCACCACGACAAGGCACTGCGCCGCGCGCTGCGCGAACGCGTCGGGCACACCGCGCTCCGGCTCGGGCGGCGGCGTGTCACCGGGCATGTCGTCGGCGCCGACGAACTCGCCGCGCACGGTTACGCCGCGGCCCGCTGCGGTCTCGGCCGCACCCCCCTTCTGCTCACCGCCGCGCTCGCGGGCGCGGTCCGGGCCCTCGACGCACGGGCCCTCGAAGAGGACTGAGGCACCGCCATGGGAATCGTGATCACCCTGCTCATGCTGGCGGGCGTCGGGCTGATGCTCGCCCGCAAGCTGCCCACCGCCTTCGCGCTCGTGCTGCTGGGCGTGGCCATCGCGCTGGTCGCCGGGGCGCCGCTGACGGGCGAGAACAGTCTGCTCGACACCGTCCTCCAGGAGGGCTCGGTGGCGTTGGCCTCGACCATGCTCGCCGTGCTGATCGGCTCGTGGCTCGGAAAGCTGATGGAGGAGACCGGCATCGCGGGCACCCTGGTCCGCAAGATCGTGGAGTTCGGCGGCGACCGGCCGACCGTCGTCGCGCTGGGCGTGCTCGCCGTCTCCGGGCTGATCGGTACGGTCACGGGATCGGCGCCCGCCGCGATGATGGCGGGCATCATCGGCATCCCCGCGATGATCGCCGTCGGGGTGCCGAAGACGACCGCGGCTGGCACCATTCTGATGGGCATCGCGGCGGGGATGCCGTTCGAGCTGCCGGTGTGGCAGTTCTTCTCGACGGCGCTGGAACTGCCCGTCGACACCGTGAAGGCGTTCATGCTGCGGCTCTTCCCGTTCGCCGCCGTCTTCGCCGTCCTCTTCGTCCTCGTCGAGTCCCGCCGCAAGGGCGTCGCGCACACCTGGTCGCTGACCTCGCTGGACGAGCGGCCCGACGAGCGCCCCGGCGGAGGCGGCCGAGGCCGGGGCCGGGCCCGGCGGTTGGGCGACGCGCCCTGGTACGCGCTGCTCGCACCCGCCGTGCCGCTCGTCCTCGCGCTCGGTTTCGAGCTGGCGATCATCCCCTCGATGCTGGCCGGGGTCGTGTACGCGCTCGTGACCACGACCCGGCCGAGGGAGATGAACAAGCGGCTGCTGCGCACCCTGTACGCCGGGTTCGAGGTCGCGGCGCCGCCCCTCACCCTCTTCGTCGCGATCGGCATCCTGCTGGCCGCCGTCAAGTTGCCCGGCGCGATCGACGCGCTCGCCCCTCTCGTCAAGGCCGTCAGCCCGGGGCACCCGGCCGCGTTCGTCGTCGTCTTCACACTGCTGGCGCCGCTGTGCCTGTACCGCGGACCGCTGAACGTCTACGGCCTGGGCGCGGGCATCGCGGGCGTCCTCATCTCCGCCGGCGTCTACCCGGCCGCCGCCGTGCTGGGGCTGACCGCCTCGTACAACCAGGTCTTCGGCGTCGCCGATCCGACCAGCACGCAGACCGTGTGGGCGGCGCAGTACTCCGGCGTCAGCCCGCAGCAGGTGATGTTGCGGACGCTGCCGTACGTGTGGTGCGTCGCCCTCGGCGGACTGATCGTCACCGCCGCCGCCCGCCTCTGATCCGACCCCCTGAAGGGACAGGTTCATGACTCTCGACCGCCGCGACTTCCTGCGCACCGCCACCGGTACGGCCGTCGCGGGTGGCGCCGTCCTCGCCACAGGCGTTCCCGGCACCGCGTCCGCGTCCGTGCCCGGCGGCTTCCCCGACTACCGCTACGTCCGCACCCTGCTTAAGCCGGAGGACCTCGCGTACAACCCCACCGGCGAGATCATCTTCCCCTGCGTGCGCGGCGTCTACGACAAGCTGCCCTCGCCGCTGGGCCGCTACTACCTCTACTACGCCCCGCACGACGCCCCCGGCGGCATCTGCCTGGCCTACGCCGACTCGCTGGAGGGCCCCTTCACCGAGTACCCGCGCAACCCGGTCGTGCGCAACGACTGGGCGCCGCACTACAAGGTCAGCCATGTCTCGTCCCCGCATGTGATGTGGCACGCGGAACGCCGTGAGCTGTGGCTCTACTTCCACGGCGAGAACACCACGACCCGCCTCGCCCGCTCCAAAGACGGCGTCCACTTCACGTACGACCGCGCCGTACTGACCACCGCGATGCTGCCCAAGGGCACCACCGAGACGTCCTACGCCCGGGTCTTCCAGCACGACCTGCCCGCCCGCGGCGCCCGTTACGTCATGCTCTTCATGCGCAACGACACGACCAACCACCGCGACATCGGCTGGGGCTGGTCGCCGGACGGCCGCTCCTGGGAGTTCGACCCGGCGCCGCTCATCGACCACGCGGAGGTCGGCACTTCCGACGTCTCCAGCGCGCATCTGCTGACGCGCGGCGGGCGGACGTACGTCGTCTACCACACCGACAAGGGCAGCGGCGGGAACATTCTCCTCACCGAGGTCGGCACGGACTTCTCCCGCCGCGACCACCTCGGCGTCTTCTACGACTCGGGCAGCGCGGCGCCGGAGAACGGCCGTGCCGCCGCGCCGTCCTTCGGCACCGACGGGGGAGTGCCGTACATGATCTACGAGGCGGGCGAGCGGCTGGACGGCGTGATCGCCCTGGCCCGGGGCTGAGGCTCGCGCGACGGGCCCCGTCAGATCGCCTCCTGCGGCTCCGTCCGGGGCGCCTCACCCTTTTACGGCCTGCGCACCCAGCTCGCCCGGCATCAGGTGCTGCCCGGCGGTGTGCCGGGTGTGCGCCACCCGGGCGGCTCCATCGGGTGGTCCGCGTACGACTTGATCGCCTGCGTACGGTGCCTTCGGGCTGGTGACGCGAGTGAAGGTACGGCAGGGGCGCATCCGAGGTGGAGTGATCTGGTTTCCTCCCTTGGGAGCGTTTGCGCCTGGTCCCTGTTTGTCCTCGTGCCGACGTGGCGATGGACCTGCGGTGAGGACCGAAGACTCTGCGGCCTGTCCGTTCTCGGCGGACGGCATGTGCCCCGCCGGCAGTGAATTCCTCTGCGCGGGCGGTGCCTCGCCGGCCGCGATGACGCCGGCAGACACCGCCGAGGGGACCTGACCACGTGCGGCTGAGGGGCCCGCGTCCGCTCCACCGGCCGATTACCACGCTCACCAGGAGCTGATGACAGTGCCACCGCCGGACCCGCCCGTTACCGCCCTGCCGAACTCCCGCCCCACCGACCGGGAGCCGCCCGCCGCGCACCTGGTGCCGCTCGGCGCCACCGGATGGCACGTGTGGCGTGACGTGCTGGTGCGCGGCGCCGGATTCCCCGCCCGCCTCGTCGATGAACTGGCCGACCCGGACCTGGCACGTACCGCCGATGCCCTGCTCTCCGGGACGGTCACAGCCGATGCGTACCACCGCGCCTTCGACACCGCGGTGGCACGTTTCGGCGAGGTCGTCCGGCGCACGGCCGCGGACGGCCGCTTCCGGGAAGCGGTGGCCTGGCAGAACCATGCGCTGCTCCCCAGGTGCCTGGACAAAGCCGTCCCAGAAGCCCCCCGGAACAGCAAGGGGCGCGAACACCAGGAGACCATCGTCAACTACCTGCAACGCTACGCGTTGAAGAACGACACCATCGGCTTCTTCGGGCCCACCGCATGGGGACAGTGGACCCGGCCCGCGGGCGGCGTGTGCGAGGAGGGCCGGCTCCGGGTCGAGCCGGGTCGCCGGTTCCTCCGTCACCGGGCGGTGTACTTCGAGAGCTGGGCCGTCGACGCGGTCGCCCAAGCGCTGGGCCGGGACCCCGGTATGACGCCCTGGCTCCTGCCGCGCCGTGACCCCAACGTGGCCGTGGAAGAGGGGGGCCTGCTTCGGCGGGCGTCCGGCTCCTCACTGCAGCTGTCGCCCGCCCAGGCCGCGCTGTTGCAGGCGTGCGACGGCAAGCGCCCGGCCGTCGAGGTGGCTCGTGAACTCGCCGGGCCCGGCCTTCCCTACGGCTCCGAGGCCGAGGCCATGACGGCGCTGAACCGGCTGCTCGGCGAAAGGCTCATCACGCTCGGTCTCGAAGGGCCCCTTGAGCTGCACCCCGAGATCACCTTGCGTGACAAGCTGCGCCGAATCGGCGATCGGTCTCTGCGGAACAAGGCGCTGGCGGATCTGGACCGGCTCCTCGGCGCGCGGGCGTACGTCGCGGCGCCAGCCGGTGACGCCGAGCGGCTGGCCGCCGCGCTCGACCGGCTCAACACCGAATTCGAGCAGGTCACGGGCATGGAGGCCGGACGGCTCCACGGACAGACCTACGCAGCCCGCACCCTCGTGTTCGAAGAGACGGTCCGCGATGTGCACGTGGAGCTGGGCACGGCCTTGCGTGCCGAGTTGGCCGGCCCGCTCGGTCTGGTGCTGGACAGCGCCAGATGGCTGGCCAACCGCATCGCGGCGGAGTACGGCGCCTACCTCTTCGCGGCCCACCGAGACTGGACGGCCGCCCACCCCGGGGCGGCGATGCCGCTCGTGGAGCTGTTGGAGCACGCCGGGCAGAAGCTGGGGTGTCACGGCACGGACTCCGACGAGACACGCGCCGCCACCGTCGACTTCCAGCAGCGGTGGAGGCATGTGCTCGGGGCGGCGGCGCGCCCCGAGACCGGTATGCCCGCGCAACTCTCCTCCGGCATGCTCGCCGACCGGGTGCGGGCCGCGTTCCCGGCCGCCCGCCCCGCCCACTCGGCCGCCGTTCACCATGCTCCGGACGTGATGATCGCCGCAGCCTCGGAAGCAGCCGTCCGACGGGGCGAGTACGAGGCGGTTCTGGGCGAAGTACACGCAGCCTTCAACACCCTGGAGCACCGCTCCACGGTCGAGCACCATCCCGACCCCGAAGCACTGCGCGGCTACGACGCGGCGGACCACGGCGGCCGACGGATCTACCTGGTGCCGCCGAAGAAGAACCTGCTGGCCACGACCAGCAGCAGGCTGAGCCCGCCGACGGCGATGCCCGCACCGGACACCGTCTACTGGAGCACGTGCAACCCCAGCATCGAACCGCCCGGCAGGTTCCTGGCCCTGGCAGACCTCTTCGTCCACGCCACCGACGAACCCGGCGCCCTGGAAGTGCGCGACGGCGCCGGAACCTTCCGCGCTCCGCTGCTCGACGTGCTCAGCGAACCCCTCAGCGACGTGACCGCGACCGCCTTCCAGCCGTTCCCGCGCTGTCGGCACCGCGGACGGGTCACCGTCGACCGCCTCGTCGTGGCACGGGAGGCGTGGACACTGCCCGCCGCGGAACTCACCTGGGCGGACCAACGGAAGGAGCGGGGGGAACGGGAGAGGTTTCTCGCCGCCCGCGCCTGGCGCGTCGAGAACGGCCTTCCGGAGCGGGTGTTCGCCAAGACACCCGGTGAAATCAAACCGTTCTTCGTGGACTTCGGCAGCATCCCGCTCGTCAATCTCTTCGCGAGGGCCGTGCGGCGGGCGGCGGCGAAAGACGCGGAAGCTCAGGTGACGCTCACCGAGGTCCTGCCCGACACCCACCAGACATGGCTGACCGACGATCTCGGCGAAAGGTACAGCTGTGAGCTGAGAATGATCGCGGTTGACCCGCTGTCCACCGAGCGATAAAGCGATAGGACTTGCTGAGAGTCCTGACAGGGAAGATCCCCGCAGGTCACCGACCCGGCCCATTGCCAGGAGCGCAGGAAGCCCCGTCGGGGCAGGGTGGCCCGATGGGTCCCCTGTCCCGACGGAGTTCGGCGGGCCGGGCGGCGGGTTACCGGCGCCCGGCAGGGGCCGGTGCCGTGTGCGGCGCTCTCTGCTCAGCCGAAGTTCACGTCGCTGCACCACATGTAGGCCTGGTCGAGGTGCGAGGCCTGCCAGATGACGAACAGGACGTGGTGTCCGGTGTAGCCGGAGGTGTTGACGTTGAAGCTGATGTCCTGCGCCGGGGCGTAGCGGCCGGTCTGCGTGATGAAGTCGAGATTGCCCCAGCCCAGGTTCTGGGTCTTGGGGTCGAAGCCCTGCTTGCTCACGTAGACCTTGAAGTAGTCGGCGCCGTGGGACGCCTGGTCGTACAGCTGGACCGTGAAGTTGTTGCTGACGTTGGTCGTCTTCCACTGCCCGGGCTTGTTCAGGCTGTCGTTCCTCGAGAGGTTGTTGCTGCAGAGCGTCCCATCGGGGGTCCGCGCCTGGAACTGGCCTCCGAGGCCGTCGCGGAGCGCGCTCATCCAGTTCCACATGGTGTCGGGGTTGGCCTGGAATGCCTGCCAACACATGGGGTCTTCGGTCTGCATGGCCGGGTTCGTGTGGTTGTTGCCCCACGTCTTCCAGCACTGGTACGCGCGGGTGGCGGGGTTGACGATGGTGCCGTGAGCCTGTGCGGGGGCCGACCAGGTCAGTGCGCCGACAACCACGGCGAACAGCATGACGAGCGCCTGGAGAGGCCGACGGAGGGACAACCGCGAACGCCCGGTTAATGATCTCTGTCTGCGCATGTGGGGGAGCTCCTTCCCGTTGCAAGGCCATCATGGGAGCGCTCCCAAAATTAGGGCGTCCAAGTGAAATGTCAATGGAAGAAACGGAGTTGATTACACGGACGGGTGGCGAGGAGGACGGGTGGCTGGCTCCGCCGGAGGCGGTCATGGCGAGGTCCACGGCGCCGATGGCGTACGGGCCTCCTCGGTGATGCCGAGGCAGGCCGACGACAAGGCGAGGTTTCCCGCGGTGGAGGAGCGCCGAGCTGTGCGGACGGCTCCAGGTCGCGACGAATGTCGACGAAGACCAAGCGTAAAAGTTCGTTGCGAGAGCGGGTGGTGACGGGCGATTTCGACCAGCAACCGCACACCGGTCAGACTCTTCGCGGCGAGCAGCGCATCCAGCGGGTGGTCTCCCGTGGCGGTGGTCACGACGGCGGCCCCCTCTTCCAGCGGCGGGCGCTCTCCACTCTGCTCGTCCAAGCACCAGCCCGACACCAGCGCGACCTTCAGCACCACCCCGCAGCTCTTCGGCGCCGCAGGCGCGGCCGGGCTCATCGCGGTCATGCAGAGCATGTCGACCCACGGTAGCGAGGTAATCATCCGCGGCGTCCATAGCGCCTTCACCACCGCAGCGTGCAGCGCGGCGGTACTGCTGGCGATCACCGTCCGGGTTGCGCTCCGGGCTCGCCGGAAGCCGACGCCCGTACCGAGCTCGTGGAGTTGGCAGCCGGTACCTGAAGGGAGGACCGGCTCGACCACGCGGCAAGCTGTTCACGCTCGTCGCGGCCAGGGCCCTCGCGTCGTCAGCTCTGCGACACCGAGGAGATTCGGCGCGAGCTGAACCACGCGGGGCTCGACAGGATCGACGACAGTTCCTTCCCGCGTGTCCAGTGGTCAAAGGCGGCCGGCGTCGCCCCCCTGGATGGCACCCGGAGCAACCGCGTGCTGGCCATCGCCAACGCCGGAGCGACGCTCCGGTCGCGGGAGACGGACTCGAAAGCTTGCCGGAAGGCCGTCGAACAGGTGCAGCGAGCAATCCTGGCTGCGCTCACTGTCGGCGAGGCAGCAGGCGAGTTTAAGGAACGCTTCATGGATGTCGGCTCAACCAGGACAGTACGGACCAGTTCATGTTCGCCAGCCCGGCCGCACGCAACTTCTTCCCCGGCTGGGAGCGGGGCGCCTACGACATCGTCGCCACCCCCACCCGGACGGCCGATGACCGCACACCTGGCGCGGCGTCCCGGAGACGTGAGGAGCCGCCGCCTGAGCCCGGGGCCCGGCCCTGGGCTGTCCTGTTTCAAATATATGTAACATACAAATAGAAGATTGGGTGTGCTGGCCAGGGCATACGTGGCAAGGAAGAGCGGAGAGTGCGAATGAGCAAGAACGAGCGTTTGTCGCGTGCCCTCCTCCTGGAGGAGTTCGGCACCCTGCCGAAGCCTGTGGCCCGGACGCTCCCGACGCCCGCACCCGGCCACACCCTGGTGCGCGTCCAGGCCGCCACCGTCGCGCACCTCGACCTCAACATCCTCGACGGAAAGTTCGGCATCCTGCCGGAGCTGCCCTTCGTCCCCGGCACCCAGGGCAGCGGCACCGTTCTCGCCTCCGACGCCCACCCCGAGGGCGCGCTGGTCCGGCTGCGCGGCGAGGGCCTGGGACTCAGCCGGGACGGGACCTGGGCGCAGCACGCGCTCGTCCCGGACTCCGCGGTCGAGGTCATGCCCGAGGGCACCGACCCCGCTCTGGCCGGCATCTACTCCTCACCGGTCGGCACCGCCTGGGCGGCGGTGCACCCGATCGCCCGGGTGCGGCCGGGGGAGCGGGTGCTGGTGACCGGTGCGTCCGGCGCGGTCGGCGCGATGGCGGTGCAGCTCGCCGCACGGGCCGGGGCCGAGGTGGCAGGCGCGGTCGGCCGCCCGGCCAAGCTGCCGCACGTTCCCGCTCCCGCCACCCCGGTCCTCGCGTCCGAGCTGTCCGAGGACGCGATCGGGGGCCCGGTCGATGTCCTGATCGACACCGTCGGCGGCACGATTCTGCGCGACGCCCTCAAGCTGGTCCGCCCGCGCGGCCGAGCCGCCCTCCTCGGCTATACCGCGGGCCGGGAATTCACCATGGACCTGGCCGACTTCTTCCTGGCCGACGTCTCACTCCTCCCCGTCAACATGATCAGCCGTGGTGAGGAGGTCGCCGGGGAGGCCGCCCGACTGCTGACCGAGCTGTCCTCCGGGGTCCTCTCGCTCCCGTTCGAGCGGTACGCCATGGACTCCGTCGGGGAGGCAGTGAAGCGACTGCGGGCGGGAGAGGCGATCGGAAAGATAGTGCTCGACCTCACCTGAGCCCCGTTTCACCTGATCCGGCCCGTGTCAGGAAGCCGACGGCTGCGACGCGAGATCGAGAGCGATGTCGGTGATCATGTCTTCCTGGCCGCCGACCATGCCACGGCGGCCGGCCTCGACGAGGATGCTGCGGGTATCCAGGCCGTAGCGGGCGGCGGCGGCCTCCGCATGGCGCAGGAAGCTGGAGTAGACACCGGCGTAACCGAGGGTGAGCGTCTCCCGGTCGACGCGGACCTCGCGGTCCTGGAGCGGCCGTACGACGTCGTCGGCGGCGTCCATCAGGGGGAAGAGGTCGCAGCCGTGTTCCCACCCCATGAGGTCGGCGACCGCGATGAACGCCTCCAGCGGGCAGTTTCCGGCCCCCGCTCCCTGCCCGGCCAGCGAGGCGTCCACACGGGTGACGCCGTTCTCCACGGCGACGACGGTGTTGGCGACGCCGAGCGCGAGGTTGTGGTGGGCGTGGATGCCCAGTTCAGTGGCCGGGTCGAGGACGTCGCGGTAGGCGCGGACGCGGTCGCGTACCCCGTCCATGGTCAGGCGTCCGCCTGAGTCGGTGATGTAGACGCAGTGGGCGCCGTAGGACTCCATGAGCTTGGCCTGGCGGGCGAGCTCGGCGGGCTCGGCCATATGGGACATCATCAGGAATCCGGCCACGTCCATGCCCAGCTCTCGCGCCGCCGCGATGTGCTGCGCTGAGATGTCGGCCTCGGTGCAGTGGGTGGCCACCCGCACCGAGCGGATGCCGAGGGTGTGTGCCTGCTTCAGGTCGTGCAGGGTGCCGATGCCGGGCAGCAGGAGGGTGGTGGGGACGGCTCGCGTGGCCGCGTCGGCGACCGCTTCGATCCATTCCCAGTCGGTGTGTGCGCCGACGCCGTAGGTGACGCTGGAGCCGGCGAGGCCGTCACCGTGGGCGATCTCGATGGCGCCCACACCGGCCGCGTCCAGCGCGGTGGTGATAGCGCCGGCCTGGTCGGCGCTGTAGCGGTGCCGGACGGCGTGCATGCCGTCCCGCAGGGTCACGTCCTGGACGTACAGGGCGGGCGCGGTGTTCTGGTCAGTGGTCAACGTGCGACCGCCTTCGAGGAGTGGTGTGCGGCGATGCGCTCGGCGGTGCGCAGTGCCGCGGACGTCATGATGTCGAGGTTGCCGGCGTAGGCGGGCAGATAGTGGGCCGCTCCCTCGACTTCGAGGAAGACGGAGACCTTCACCACGTCCTTGCCGGTGTCCGGCCCTGCGAGGGTGCGCAGCGGGTCGTCGGCGGCGACCTTGTCGAACTGGACCCGCTGCTTGAGGCGGTAGCCGGGGACGTACGTCCGCACGCGGGCGGCCATCTCCTCCACCGAAGCGGCCACCGCCGCCTCGTCGCAGTCGTCGACCAGGCAGTAGACGGTGTCCCGCATGATCAGTGGGGGCTCGGCCGGGTTCAGGACGATGATGGCCTTGCCGCGCGTGGCACCGCCCACCTTCTCGATCGCCGCTGAGGTGGTCTCGGTGAACTCGTCGATGTTGGCCCGTGTGCCGGGACCGGCCGAGCGGGAGGAGATGGATGCGACGATCTCGCCGTAGCGCACGGGCGTCACGGCGTTCACGGCGGCGACGACGGGGATGGTCGCCTGGCCGCCGCACGTCACCATGTTCACGTTGGGAGCCGCGAGGTGTTCCTCGGCGTTGACCGGCGGTACGACGTACGGCCCGAGCGCGGCGGGGGTGAGGTCGACGACCGTCTTGCCGTGTTCACGCAGAATCTGGTCGTGACGGCGGTGCGCACCCGCTGAGGTGGCGTCGAAGACGATGCGCACGTCCTGGAACCCGTCCATGGCAACCAGGCCGTCGATGCCCTCGTGCGTGGTGGCGACCTTGAGCCTGCGGGCCCGGGCGAGACCGTCGGAGTCCGGGTCGATGCCGGCCATGGCGGTGATCTCCAGGCTCTCGGACAGCCTGAGTACCTTGATCATGAGGTCGGTGCCGATGTTGCCCGAGCCGATGATGGCGACCTTGGTGCGGGACGGGGGCGTCGTGTTGGTCACTGCTGCGCTGCCTTCTGGTCGGGGGCGGGCGGTGCGAAACCGACACGCACGGAGCCGAGCCCGGAGATGGTTGCTGTGAAGCGGCTGCCGGGGAGGGCGGCGGCCATGGGGCCGAGGGCACCGGTCAGCACGACGTCCCCGGCGCGCAGCGGGTCGCCCATGGCGGCCAGTGTCGTCGCGAGCCAGACGGCCGCGTTGAGGGGGCCGCCGAGGCAGTCGGCGCCGGTGCCGCGGGACACCTCCTCGCCGTCACGGGTGAGCCGCATACCTGCCTCGCGAAGGTCGATCGCGGTCAGCGGTACGGGTGTGCCGCCGAGGACGAACAGGCCGGAGGAGGCGTTGTCGGCGACGGTGTCGAGCAGGCTGATGTCCCAGTCCGCGATCCGGCTGTCGACGATCTCCAGGGCGGGGAGCGCGAAGTCCACGGCGCGCAGCACGTCGGCGAGCGTGGTTTCGGGATGCGGCAGGTCAGTGGCGAGAACGAGCGCCACCTCTGCCTCGACCTTGGGCTGGAGCAGCCGCCCGTGCGGCACCGTGCCGCCGTCGGAGACCGCCATGTCGGACAGCAGGGCGCCGAAGTCGGGCTGGTCGACGCCCAGTTGCCGCTGAACGGCCGGTGAGGTCAGGCCGATCTTGCGGCCGACGAGACGACGGCCCCGCGCGAGCCGGCGCTCGACGTTGACGCGCTGTACGGCATAGGCGGCAGTAACGTCTCCGGCCGGGAGCTGGTCGCGTACCGGCGGACACGGCACGCCGGTCTGCTCGGCGTCCCAGAGGGCATCAGCCGTCTTGCGTGCCTCTGGGGGCAGCGTGTCGGGGGAGTGGTGTGACGTCATGGGCAACCTTCCGGGAGGGCGGTGGCGAACAGTTCCTGGATAGACGACACACGGTGTGTGCGGCAAAATTTGTTCCATGTCGCGGAACAAGTCGAACGGTACGATGCTGGAAAAGGCAGTAGTCCTGCTGGAGTGCTTCCCCCCAACGGGTGGGCCGTTCCGCCTCACGGAGCTGGCGGAGCGGGCCGGCTTTGCCAAGAGCACCACTTCCCGACTGGTGGGCTCTCTGGTGGACCTCGGCTTGCTCGAGCGCGGTGAACGCGGTTACCACCTCGGTGGAAAGCTCTTCGAGCTCGGCTCGCTGGTGCCGCGTCGGCATGATCTGCGCGAGGCCGCCCTACCCTTCTTGCAGGACCTTTTCGAGGCGACCCGTGCCACCGTGCACCTGGGAGTCCGCGAGGGGCACGAGGTGGTCTATGTCGAGCGCATCCACGGCCATGACTCCCTCGCACTACCCTCGCGCATCGGCGGCAGCCTGCCTCTGACCTGCACAGGAGTGGGCAAAGCGCTGCTGGCCTTCTCCCCGGCCGAACTGGTTGAGGAGGTGCTCGCGGGCCCCTTGCCCCAGTTGACCCGCCACTCCCTGACCGACCCGATGCGGTTGCGTTCGGCGATCGAGCAGGCTCAGGTCTCGGGCCTCGCCTACGAGGAGCAGGAGGCCGTCGAAGGGGTGAGCTGTATCGCGGCCCCTGTGTTCGGCGAGGGGGGCAGGGCCGTTGCGGCGCTGTCCGTCGCGGTGCCCAGGGCGAGCTTCCACCCGGCACGGCTCGCCCCCGCGGTGCGCACTGCCGCGCTCGGCCTGTCCCGGACGATGCGCGGCGGTACCTGAGCACCCGCGTCGAGGAACCGTGTTCGTGTCGTCGGTGCGCACGACGACGACCGGCCGGGCCCCTCGGCGATCAGCGGCCTGCGTGCCTGCGGAGGTATTGACCGACCACCTCGTTGAACTCCTCGGCGCGTTCGACCTGGGACCAGTGTCCGCACTGGCTGAAGAGGTGCGCGTCGGCGTTCGGGAGAGTGTTCAGCAGTTCCCACGTCCGCGAGACCGGGATGACCACGTCCTGCATCCCGTGAACCAGCAACAGAGGGATCTCCACCTCGGAGAGTGCGCCGAAGTCGAGTGGCAGCGCGTCCCGGTCCCGGTCGCGGGCTGCCACGACTTCCTTCAGCCGACTCGACGCGCTGTCGTTCAGGGCCGCCTGATAGCGCAGGCCGACCAGTTCGTCGGTGACCAGGCCCGTGTCCACGACGAACTGTTCCAGCGTGCGGCGGATCCCGGCCGGCGACAGTTCGGGCTTGGCGTGGCCCGCCAGCGCCGCGGTCCTCTTCGCGCCTCCGGTGCCCATCGAGACGATGCCCAGGATCCGCTCGGGAGCGTCGAGGGCGAGTTGCAGGGCGACCCAGCCGCCGATCGAGTTGCCGACGATCCAGGTCCTGTCGATGCCCAACGCGTCGAGGACGCGCAGCGCGTGCCGGCCCCACTCCCGGATCCCGTATGCGGTGTCCGGCGCCACGACGGTCTGGCCGTAGCCGATGGAGTCGATCGCCACGCAGCGTCCCTGTTGCGCGAGGCCGGGCAGATTGAGCCACCAGTTGGCGGCGGCGGTGACACCGGTCCCCGAGCCGTGCAGGAAGAGGACCGGAGTCCCTTCCCCCAACTCGTGGTAGTGGGTGAGCTCGCCGTCGTCCGTGGGCAGCCACTTGTCGTCGAGGCCGAAGAAGGCGGGGGTCCGGTACCCGGGAATCTCGGGGGTGGCCATCGGTTTTCCTTTCACTGAGCTGTCCCGGGCCGGCCGGGCACAGGTCACGGCCGGCGGGTGAGCTTCTCGATGACGGCATGTACGCCGACGACGTTGTTCACCATCTGGGTCACGCGGACATCCGCGGCGATGGAGCAGAGGCTGTAGGCATCGTCCGGGTCGAGACCTTCCTCGACCAGCCAGTTCACGAGGTCGTCCACCGCGCCATGGGCGGCTTCCTCGAGGTTCTCTCCGAAACCGGTGGAGAGGAAATGGGTCTCCGTTTCGGCCCGGGGAGTGCACAGTCGCGCGCCCTGTTCCACCGTGAACCGCAACCGGACATGGTCCATGCCGGTTTCGATGGCGGTCTGGTTCACTTCGCCGTCACCCTGGACCGCGTGGCCGTCACCGCAGTAGAAGCCGGCGCCGTCCCGGAAGACGGGCAGTCTCAGGCGGGCGCCGACGACGAGTGCGGAGAGGTCCATGTTGCCGCCGAAGGGGCCGGGCTCCACCGTGCTCCGTGGACCGCCCTCGGCCGGCGCCACTCCCATGATTCCCAGGAACGGCTTGAGTGGTACGCGCACGTGGCCACCGAGCGTGGTGGTCATGGAGCCGCGGTCCAGCTCGAAGTGGCGGATCGTCCCCGTGGGGAACCGGTCGCGGAGGACACCCCGCCCCCGGGGCTGGGCCACCACCAGGTTGAACCCGTGTGCCGCGGGCGTGAGCGCCAGCACGTCCACCACCAGGGCGTCGCCGGGACGGGCCCCGCGCACATGGACGGGGCCGGTGAGGGAGTGGGGGCCCAGGGCGTCCGGGAAGGCCGCTCGGAGGGCCGGAAAGTCCTCCATGACGATGTCCGGGGTGACCCGGTTTCCCCAATGCCCCCAGGTCGACAGGGTGACCTCATCGCCGGGGTCGATCGTGAGCACCGGCGGCGCGGCGGGATCGATCACCCCGACCCGGACGGTGTCAGGACCGGCGGGGAGATCGTGGGTGCGACCTCCCCCGGCCGGGGCCGGACGGCTGGGCTGCCGCGTCACACCCGGCTCGCTTCGCCGTGGCCCGGAGCCGGTTCCCGGCGGATCGAGGCCAGCAGATGCTGGACGGCACTGGTGGCACCGGACTTGTTGTTGGCGAACAGGATCCGGGCGAACTGTGCCCCGAGGTAGGGGTGGAACCCGAGGTCGTACAGCGTGCGGAAGTCCCGCTCCTCGATGGCGGTACGTTCGGCCGGGGTCAGTTCATAGCGGTCGAGCACGGCCGCCTCGTTCTTCACGAACTCCTCGCGAAGGACGGCGTTCCACTTCAGGTCCTGCACCAGATCGTGCGAGACCAGAGCGCGGTTGATGCTTTCCAGACTCATGGTGATTCCCTTCTCAGCGTCCGGCCGGTGCCGACGTCATGTCCCAGCTCACGGCACCGATGCCACAGCGCCACTTGTCCCAGGCGGTGTAGCCGAGGACGTCACAGGGCCGCTCGCCGATCGCGCCCATGACGAGGATCCAGCTCAGCAGCTCTCCGGTACCGCCGATGCCGGCCTGGTCCAGCCGCTCCAGGGTGACTTCGGAGAGGACCTTCTCGTGGTCGCCGTTGCCGAGGAGGCCGAGGAACCAGTTGTCGAATTCCTCGTCGATCCAGAAGTCCCGTACGCCGCCGGGCTCGTGGCTCATGCCACCGGTGGCGAAGAGGCCGACCCGCAGACCGGACGGCAGGTCGTTCTCGACGAGATCGGCGAGCTGCCGGCCGATCTCGTAACAGCGGTGCTGGTCGGGGAAGGGCGGAACCGTGACGTTCTGGAGGATGGGCACGATCGGAACGCCGGAGGCCTCGATCCCGGTTTTGACCACCGGCACCGAAATGTTGTCGTCGAAGTTGAGGTTCTCGCGGGTCGCGGAGACGGGGACTCCGCGCCGGTTCAGGCCGTTGAGGATCTTCTCGGCGATGTCCGGGCGCCCCGGGATCGCGTACTCGCCGCACCCCAGCCAGTCCTTGAAGAATTCGGCCGGGCCGCGGTGCTCGGGCGCCATACCGACGACGAAGTCCGGGTACTCGCGGATGCGGTTGTTGGCCATGTGGTCGTTGGCCACCATGAGGAGCACATCGAGATCGGCCTCACGGATCTGTCGTGTCAGGGAACCGTAGGCGGAGGTGACCATCTGTTGCGATGCTTCGGGCGCCTGATCGAACATGCCGATCAGACCTGGAGCGTGGCTCGCGGCCACGGCGAGACTGATGTGGGCCATGGGGGACTTCCTTTGTCGCTCGCAGGGGTTGTGAAGGCCGGTGGTCAGCCGGCGGCGCGCAGGTCCCGGGTCTCGTCCTGCCGGACGTCCAGGGTGTACGGGTCGATGTCGACGCCGTAGACGGTGCGGGCGGCGTCGATCGACACCACGCCTTCTCGCACGTCGCGCCGCACCAGCTCGGCGGGGCGCAGACGCGGGTCACCGAACCCGCCGCCACCGCTCGCGATCACCTCGAAGACATCGCCCTTGTTGAGGGTGTAGAACGCGTTGGAGTCGACCTCGACGGGCTCGGCACCGGCGCGAGTCAGGGTCAGACGCTGGACGATGCCGGGGCAGCCGCCGAGCAGTCCCACCGGTGCGGTCTCGGGCATGAAGCCGCTGCCGTAGGTGGCGCAGGCGATGTCGTCGGCCAGGACCCGCCACCGGTACCGCACGCCGAGGCCACCTCGCCACTGGCCGCCGCCCGCGCTGTCGGGGAGGTATTCGAGTTCTTCCAGCAGGTATGGGGTGTCCAGCTCGTGCAGTTCGGGGTCCGGCGCGCGCAGTCCGCCCAGGGTGTTCGACGGGGAGAGGTGGTCCCAGCCGTCGAAGCCCTCGGTGGCGCCGCTGCCGCCCTTGCCAAGGAAGTGCAGATCGCCGAAGTGACGCCCGGTGCGGGGGTTCATGCCCATCGTGGCGGGCGTGCACCAGCGGGCCCAACTGGCGTGCGCGCGGCCGGGGACGGCCTTCGAGAGGGCCACCCACACCGCCGAGGCGATGGCCTCGCACGTAGGGACGGTACAGGCGGCGACGGGTGCCGGGTCGTCGGGGTTGGTGAGCGAGCCGGCCGGGGCGACCACGTCGATCGGCTCGATGGCACCGTCGTTGTAGCGGATGTCCGGGTCGATGCAGCCGAAGAGGGCCAGGTGGGCAGAGGCGACCGTGTTGGCGATCGTGCTGTTGATGAAGCCCTTGGCCTGCTGGTCGCTCTCGCCGAAGTCGAAGGTGAGGTGCTCGCCCTCGACCTTGATCGTCAGCGCCACCCGGTAGGACCGGTCCTTGTCGATGCCGTCGTTGTCGAGCAGTGCGTCGGCGCTGTACTCACCGTCGGGTATCCCGGCGATCTCGGCGCGGACCTGCCGTGCGCTCGCCCGCAGCAGCTCGTCGGTGGCGGCGCCGATGGTCTGCGGACCGTACTTCTCCAGCAGCCCCTTGAGGCGCCGCTCCCCGATGGCGGTGGCACCGATCTGGCAGTTCAGCACGCTCTCCACCAGGGCGCGCATCCTTACGTTGGAGAGGATCAACTCCCAAGCGTCGCGGCGCGGTTCACCCTTCTCGACGACGCGGGTCGGCGGGATCCGGATGCCCTCTTCCTGGACGTCCCGCGCGCCGGGGTTGAACCCGACGACGCCGCCACCGCCGACGTCGACGTTGTGCCCCTTGGTCGTGGCCCAGAAGACGAGTCCACCGTCCCAGAAGACCGGCCGGGCGATGGTGATGTCGGGCAGGTGCGAGCCGCCGTTGAACGGGTCGTTGTGGATGAAGATGTCACCGTCGTGCACGTCGTCGCCGAAGAACTCCGCGATGGCGCGCAGGGCGAACGGCGTCGCCCCGCCGATGACCGGGATGTAGTGGGTCTGGGCGAGCAGCCGGCAGTCCGCGCTGAAGAGAGAGGTCGCGAAGTCGCGGGCTTCCACGAAGATCGGCGATCGCGAGGTACGCAGCATCGTCTGGCCCATCTCGCTGGTGATGCCGTCCAGGGCGCTGCCGATCACGGCCACGAGAATGGGATTGGACGTGGGGTGCGTCTGTGCCATCTGCTTGATTCCCTTCAGGCCGGCCGGTTCGCCGGTTCGATGACGTAGTTGCCCTGCGCGTCCACCGTCATGACGTAGCCCTCGACGAGGACGACGGTGGTGGTGGGCTGCTCGATGATCGCGGGGCCGACGACGCGATTGTCACGGCGCAGGGCGAGGCCGTCGTAGACGTCGGTGCGGACGGTCCGGCCGGAGAAGATCGCCTCACGGGCGCCCTTGCGGGCCGTACCCGGGTCCTCGCCGGCCGAGGGCTCGTCGGCGAGGGCAGGCTTGGCGGTGCGCCCCAGCGAGGTGAGGCGCACATTGATGAGCTCGGTGGGCTCACCGGGCATGGCGTACCCGTTGAGTGCCTCGTGCTTCGCCTCGAAGTCGCTGGCCAGCTGCTTGAGCGACTCCTGGGTGAGCTCACCGTCGAACGCCAGAGGCACCTCGATCTCGGTGAACTGACCGATGTAGCGCACGTCCGCGCTGAAGACCAGGTCGATCGCGTCGTCCGCCACGTTCTCGGAGCGGAGCGTCTCGACGGCCTCTTCCCGCATCTCCCGGTACAGCTCGCCGACCCGGTCCAGGTCCAGGGTGTCCAGGTCCGAGACGAAGGTACGTGCGTACAGGTGCTTGAGATCGGTCAGTAGGGTGCCGACGGCGCAGAACACCGATGACTCGCGCGGCACGATGATGCGGTTGATGCCGAGTTCCTGCGCGATCGGCACGGCGTGGATCGGGCCGGCGCCGCCCGCGACCACCACGGTGAACTCGCGGGGGTCGACACCGCGCTTGACCGACACCGCGCTGACGGCCTCGGCCATGGTCGCGTTCACCACGCGGTAGATGCCTTCGACCGCTTCCGTGACGGAGAGGCCCAGCGGCTTCGCGACCTTCTCCTCGACGGCCGTCCGCGCCGCTTCGACGTCCAGAGTGAAGGCGCCGTCCCCGAACATGTCCGGGTTCAGATACCCCATGAGGAGGTCGGCGTCGGTGGTCGTGGGGTTCTCGCCGCCACGGCCGTAGCAGGCGGGACCCGGGTTGGCGGTGGCGCTCTGCGGGCCGACCCGGAGGATGCCGCCGGAGTCCACCCACACCAGCGAACCGCCGCCCGCGCCCACCGTGTGGATGTCCAGCATGGGCAGGGCGACCCGGTACCCGGCGATCTCGCTGTCGCCGGTGAGCAGCGACTCACCGTCACGCACCAGCGCGACGTCGAAGCTCGTGCCTCCCATGTCGACCGCGATGACGTCCTCGGCACCGTGCCGACGGGCGTACCGCAGGGCCGCCCCGGGCGCTGCCGCCGGGCCGGACATGAGCGCGTTGACCGCCGAGTCGCTGGCAACCTCGGGCGACATCACCCCGCCGTTCGACTGCACGATGAGCAGAGTCCCGGAAAAGCTCCGGCCGGCCAACTGCCGCTCGATGTTCGCCAGGTAGTTTTGCAGTTTTGGGCCGACGAACGCGTTCAACACCGTGGTGCTGTGCCGCTCATAGGCGCGGATCTGGGGCACCACGTCGCTGGATATCGTGACGAATACGCCGGGCAGTTCCTCGCGCAGAATTTTCGCGGTGCGCTGTTCGTGGGCGGGGTCCAAGAAAGACCACAGATAGGAGACGGCGACCGCCTCGACGCCCTGCTCGCGGAAGTAACGCGCCGCCGCACGCACGTCGTCCTCGTTGAGCGCCACGACCTCGTTTCCCGACACATCGATACGTTCACGGACCGTCGCGATGAGCTCCCGGGGGACGAGCGGGGGCGGCGGCGCGTACTTGGAATCGTTCTGCCGCTCCCGTATACCGCGGCGCATGTTCAGCAGGTCGCGGAAGCCACGCGTCGTGACGAAGCCGGTCTTCGCCCCCTGGTGCGTCAGCACGGCGTTGGTGGCGATCGTCGTTCCGTGCACGATTGTGGACACCGAGCCGAGGAAATCCTCCAGCGACTCCCCGAAGCTGTCGGCCGCTTTGGCCAGTCCATTCAGCAGGCCGACGGACGGGTCGTGCGGGGTGGTCGGGGACTTGTAGATACGGGACTCACCATTTCCTTCGACAACAAAGAGGTCGGTGAAAGTACCTCCGATGTCGATTCCGATCCGCCGACTCGCCTTATTGCTTGCGTTCGTCATCGAGGAAACTCCATTGCTGTGAACCAAATGAACGCGCTGGAGGACGTGCGGCGCATCGACGCGACAACGAATCGCGTGAATGGCGCGGCCAGTGCGAACCGGCTCCGAGATTTACCGGAAGGCGCGGTGTTTCCAGAACCGTAGCCCGCCGTACATTGCACCGACAATGCGTCGTTCGGCTCAGCCGAACAACGGGGTCAGGTCACAGCGCGTGGTCGGAGAGCCGCTGAGCCGCCTCGACCACGGCACGGGCGTACGTCTCCGCATGTGTGGACAGCCGGTACTCGAGGAAGCTCATGCTCAGCGCCCACGCGACGTCGCCGTGCCCGTTGCCGACCGGTGCCGCGACGCAGCACATGCCCTCGACCGCTTCCTCGACGTCCAGGGCGTACCCGCGCTCACGCACCGTGACCAGCTCCGCCTCCAGCGCCGGGAGCGTGGTGAGGGAACGGTCCGTGAGAGGCCGCGGTCCGCCCTCGCCGTAGAGGGTTCGCAGCTCACGGGGTGAAAGAGAGGCCAGCAGCGCCTTGCCTGCCGCCGTACAGTGCGCCGGGAGCCGTTCGCCGACCCGGGTCGCGTTGACCCGTACTCCGGCGTGCGGTGCGAGCTTCTCCAGGTAGACGACCTCGCCGTGGTGGCGTGACGCCAGCTGAACCGTCTCCTGGTGGGCGGCGACCAGGTCACGCATCTCCGACCAGGCCGGCTCGGAGATCTCCGAGGTCATCCGTGCACGCAGCCCCAGCTGGAAGGCACGCCAGCCCAGCCGGTACCGGCCACGCCCCGTGCGCCGCAGCAGGCCGAGAGCGGTCATGGACTGCATGTGGTCCCAGGTCGTCGTCTTGGGGAGGGCGAGCGCGCGGCACACGTCGCTGACTGTCCACTCGGGAGCGTCGGAGGAGAAGAGGTCCAGTATCCGCACAGCCCGTTCGAGACCGTCGATCATGCCGCAGCCTTTACCCGCATGATCGACAGATTACCCGGCCTGGCCTGGGCAGCCGTTGTCCTCACGGCGCTTCCTCGTCACAGCTCCAGGCGCATCGTCAACGGCGCCGGGCCCGCCCGCCACCACGTACCGGCCCGGGCGATGGAGATCAGTGGCAGGGGTGAAGGTGAACCCGGAGCCGAGGCGCCCGACGCGGCCGGCGGAAGGGGCGGCGAAGTGCGCGGGCATCATCGCGGTCACGGTGTCGGCCAGCCACTCCAGTGTCCGCCTGCGGGTGCGAGCCGAGAGTTCGGGGTCGACGCAGTAGCGGGTGCTGGTGTCCGGGTCCATCATCTGGAGCGGGTGGTGGAGGATGTCGCCGGTGAGCAGCAGCCGTGCCCGGGAGCCGGTGACCAGGACGGCCGTGTTGCCCGGGGTGTGACCTGGTGCCGGGCACAGTCGCACATGCGGGCCCAGCTCGGCGTCCGGGGGTGTCAGGTCCAGCAGTCCCGCCTCGGCGACCGGTTCGACGCTGTCGGCCAGGTAGTCGCCGGTCCTGGTCATCGCCGCGGCCCCCGCATCCGAGCGCCAGTAGTCGTACTCCGGAGCGGTCAGCACGTGCCGGGCCTTCGGGAAGGCCGGTCGCCAGTGGCCGTCCGACCACCGCGTCGCCCAGCCGACGTGGTCCACGTGCAGATGGCTGAGGACGACCGTGGACACTTCGTCGGCGGCCAGTCCGGTGGCCGCGAACCGCTTCCACCATCCGCTGTCCTGCCGGTCGAACTCCGGTCTGGCCCGCTGCTTCCCGTCGCCGACGCAGGCGTCGACCAGGATCCGCTCGTGCGAGGTGACGACGAGGAATGCCTGCATGGTGTAGACCAGCCGTCCTCGCCCGGGGTCGTACCAGGGTTCCTCGGCGGTCCAGCCGGAGGGCCCGAGCGGGTAGCCGGGGAAGAACTCCACGGGATCGATGAGCAGCCGTGGTGTCTCCACGATCGGCACCACCGCGACGTCACCGAGATCGAACCAACCACTCATCGCGCTGTCACTTCCCGCCGTTTCCGCTCCGCGTCATCGCGCCTGTCTGTCCGGTCCTTCGCGTGGGTCTTGCGCCACAGCACCGCCGCGCTCACGGCCGCCACCAGCACCGGAATCGCGGTCAGCAGCACGATGTCGTCGCCGGGGAGCGAGAGCGCGAGCAGGACACCGGCCGCCGCGGGACCCACGATCGACCCGACCCGGCCCAGTGCCGCGGCCCAGCCCACTCCTGCGGTCCTGGTGCCCGGCGGGTACATCGCCACCGCGAGGGTGAGCTGACCGATCTGGCCTGCCGTGACACCCGCACCGGAACCGGCGAGCGCGAGCAGCAGCGCGGTGTGGCCGGTCCCGACGGTGGCCGCGGCGACCATCGACACGGCGCCGATCGCCGGCATCACCATCAGGGCGAACGTGATCCCCTTACGGGCGGCGAGGAAGAGGAGCACGATACCGCCGACCACCCCGCCGAAGCTCAGGAAGGCCAGGCCGATCGGGGCCCGCGAGGCGGAGAAACCGTACTCGGTCAGCAGTGTGGGCACCCAGGACTGGAGGGTGTAGCTGGCGATGAAGACCAGGAAGGAGAAAGTCCACAGCAGCAGGGTGCCGGCGCGCAGTCCGGGGGCGAACAGCGCGCCGACCCGCGCCTCGCGCGCGACGGACGCGGTGTCGTCGGCTCCGGGAGCGGACGCCGTGCTGTCCGCTGCCACGGGCTCGGATGCGGGCGCCGGTGCGGCCGGCAGCCGACGGACCATCAGCACGGCCAACAGCAGCGGCAGCGCGCCGCCGAGCCAGAACACCCCGGTGGCCCCGAGCGACGCCAGCAGGCTGCTGCCGAAGACACCGGCGACCGTCCCGCCGAAGGCGAGCCCGAGAGTGACCGTGACGGAGACCGACTGCCGTTGCCGGTCGGGGTGGTGTGCGGCAGCGAGGGAGACGGCGCCGGGCAGGACCACGCCGAGCCCGAGGCCCGTGATCAGCCGGACCGTGCTCAGCGCGGTCAGTGACTGCGCGGGCAGCACCAGGGCGGTGACCAGCGAGCCCGCGGCGAACAGCACGGTCCCGGAGATCAGCATCCGCCGCAGGCCCAGCCGCACCGCGAGCGTGCCCGAAGCGAGGTAGCCGAGCACCACGCCGATGTTGGTCAGCACCACCGCCGGGGTGAAGCCTGCCGAGGTGACGCCCCACTGCTCGGCCAGAGAGGGCAGCACGAAGGAGAGCGACGCGGAGTCGAAACCGTCGAGCAGTACCGCGAGGAAGGCGAGTCCCACCACGTCGAAGCGCATCCCGCGAAAGCTCGCCAGGACGCCTCCCCGCCCGCTCCCCGTTGCCGTACGCTCGCCGTCTCTCATCGGGAGCCTCCGAAAACGACCTGGTGTGCGGCGTCGAAAAGCGCCGAATCCGGTTCGGCGAAGGCGGTGGCGGTGCCGATGTGGTCGGTCCCGGTCAGCGCCACGGTCACCGGCGGCCTGCCCGCGGCGGTCAGCGCTTCGGCGAGCAGCCGGCCCTGGCGGGTCAGCAGGAAGTCGTCGTCCGCTTTCCGGTTGGGCTCCGGATCCCCGAAGGAGACCACCACCCGCTCGGGGCCGCGGCTCACCCGCAGCGCGGGGCTGAGCCGTACGGCCTGCGCCGGGTCTTCGACCATGCCGCGCAGATCGGCGGGCGCGCTCATGCACACGGCACCGGCCACCGGACCGGGGGAGCTGTCGGTCAGCGTGACCATCGCGGCGAGATGGCCGCCCGCGGAGTGCCCGGCCACGGTGATGCGTTCCGGGGCGCCACCGTAGCGAGCGGCGTTCGTGCGCGCCCACTCCACCGCCAGGGCCGCGTCCGCGACCGCGTCGGCGATGGTGTGGCGCGGTTCGAGCCGGTAGCCGAAGGACATGAAGACCGCGCCGGCGTTCACCCAGGGGCCGGCGAGGTGGTCGTAGTAGGCCGGGTGGCCCTCGCGCCAGCGGCCGCCGTGGAAGTACACGATGACCGGGCGGTCGCCGGATCCGGCGCCGGTGGAGACGGCGGTCGGTCCGGGGTGGTAGACGTTCACAAGCTGGTGGGCGTCGGGGCCGTACTTGATGTCGACCTGGTGGGGCACCCGCGAGCGCAGCTCCTGGCGGCGGTGTGCGGCGTGCCGGTAGAAGCCCGGCCAGTCGGGGTGGTAGTCCTCCGGGCGCCGACAGGTGAAGAACTCACTGGTGTCCGCTGGTCGGACCACTTGGTTTCCGGCCACTGCGCCTCCTCGTCATCGCCGGCGCCCTGGTGGCTCCGGGTGTGCAGTGATCCGTATCTTCGCCAGGCCCGCGGCACCTCGGGTAATGCCTACTTCGTCCGCACCTATCGCCACACGGTCATACCGGGAGCGCGCCCCGCCGGGCTCGGGCTCCGCGCGGCACCCGCGCCCGCCCTTCCGCATCACCGGATACCGCCATGTCCGCTTGGCTATACCAGAAGCCCGGATCGGCATTGGACGGGCATGGAAGGCGTTCGTACGGTTCCCTCATGACTGACGATTCGCCAACCGAGATCGTTCAGCTCCGCAATTTCGTCGATGGGAAATTCATCGAGGGCGCGGACACGTTCGACAAATTCAGTCCGGTCGACGGGTCCCGTGTCGCCGTGGTGCACGAGGCCGGGCAGGAGACGGTGGATGCCGCCGTACGGGCCGCGCGCCGGGCGTTCGAGGGCCGCTGGGGCCGCACGACGGACCAGCAGAGAGCCGCCTTGATGAGGCGGATCGCCGACGGGATCGAGGAGCGCTTCGAAGAGTTCGTGGACGCCGAGATCCGGGACACCGGCAAACCGGTGGCACAGGCCCGCGAACTGGACGTGGCCCGCGCTGCGGCGAACTTCCGGTCCTTTGCCGACACGATCGCCTCCGCGGGCCTCGATTCGTATCTGACCGACAGCGCCGAGGGGCGGCAGGCCCTCAACTACGCGGTGCGCAAGCCGCTCGGTGTCGTGGCCGTCATCGTGCCCTGGAACCTTCCGCTGCTGCTGCTCACGTGGAAGGTGGCACCGGCCCTGGCCTGCGGCAACGCCGTGGTGGTCAAGCCGTCCGAGGAGACCCCGTCGACGGCGGCCCTGCTGGCGGAGGTCATCGCCGAGGCGGGCGCGCCGAGCGGCGTCTACAACGTCGTCCACGGCTTCGGCCCGGACTCGGCGGGTGAGTTCCTCACCCGGCACCCGGGGATCGACGGGGTCACCTTCACCGGTGAGTCCTCGACGGGGGCGACCATCATGAAGGAGGTCGCGCCGCGCGTGGTGCCCGTCTCCTTCGAACTGGGCGGCAAGAACGCGGCCGTCGTCTTCGACGACTCCCCGTTGGAGCGGACCCTCGACGGGCTGACCAGGTCGCTGTTCCTGAACACCGGCCAGGTCTGCCTGTGCACCGAGCGGGTCTACGTCCAGCGCGGTCTCTTCGACGAGCTGGCGGCCGGGATCGCCGAGCGGGCCCGGGGACTGCGCCTGGGCCGCCCGCACGCCCCCGGCACGACGACAGGACCGCTGATCTCCCAGAAGCACCGGGCCAAGGTGATGTCGTATCTCGACCTCGCCGTGCAGGAGGGGGCCGAGGTCCTCGCCGGGGGCGGCATACCCGATCTCGGCGCGGACCTGGCCCGCGGCGCCTGGATCGAACCGACGGTGTGGACGGGGCTGGACAACTCCTGTCGCACCGTGCGCGAGGAGGTCTTCGGCCCGGTCGCCGCGCTGATCCCCTTCGACACCGAGGAAGAGGCGATCGGCCTGGCCAACGACACCGACTACGGGCTGGCCGCCGCCGTGTGGACCAGTGATCTGAACCGCGCCCACCGAGTGGCGCAGGCGATGGACGTCGGCCTCTCCTGGGTCAACACCTGGTATCTGCGCGATCTGCGTGCCCCCTTCGGCGGGACGGGCCGCTCCGGCATCGGACGCGAGGGCGGAAAGCACTCGCTGCACTTCTACACCGAGACGACGAATGTGTGCGTGGCACTGTGACCAAAACGACCTCCCCTCTCTCCCGGTACGCCACCGCTCTCGATGAGGCCGTCACCTCCAGGCAGGCGATCGCGCAGCTGAGCCGGTCCGCCTCCCTCACCCTGGACGACGCCTACCGTGTGCAGGCGCTCGGCTCCGAGCTGCGGGCGGCCCGCGGTGACCGGCTCGTCGGTGTGAAGCTGGGGTTCACCAGCAAGGCCAAGGCGTTGCAGATGGGCGTCTCCGACGTCATCTTCGGCCGGCTGTACGCGCGCGGTGAGTACGCCGACGGCGGCAGCGTCGCCATGGAGGACTTCATCCACCCGCGCGTCGAGCCGGAGGTGGCCTTCCGCCTCGGCGCACGGTTCGACGCGCGTGCCTCGTCCGATCCCGAGGCTGAACTGCGGGCCGCCGTCGACGCGGTCGCCCCCGGGCTGGAGATCATCGACAGCCGCTACACGGACTTCCAGTTCTCGCTCACCGACGTCGTCGCCGACAACACCTCGGCGGCCGGGTTCGTGACCGGGGCCTGGCAGCCGGCCGACCTCACCTCCACCGAGGTCCGGTTCGACGACCGGCCGGTGACGCTGGAGATCGACGGCGCGGTCGCGGCGACCGGGAGCACCAGCGACATCCTCGGTGACCCGGTCCTCGCCCTGCCGGCGATCGTACGCATGGCCGCGGCCCAGGGGGTCGTCCTGCCCGCCGGTTCCGTGCTGCTGGCCGGCGCGGCGACCGCCGCGGTCGCCCTCCCGGGCGGAGCCACGGTCAGTGCGGCCGTCCCGGGGCTCGGCTCCGTCCGCGTCACCACCACCGGCACACCCATGGAGGAGCAGCGATGAGCGACGAGTCTCGCGTGGTCGCGGGGAAGGCCACTCCCCGCGGCCGGTTCCCGCACGTCAAGGTCGTCGGCGACCTGGTGTTCGTCTCCGGGACCAGCAGCCGCCGCCCCGACAACACCTTCGCCGGGGCCAGCGCCGACGCGCTGGGGGTGACGGACCTCGACATCGAGACACAGACCCGGGCCGTGATCGAGAACATCCGCGACGTCCTCGACGCCGTGGACTGCACCCTCGACGACCTGGCCCAGGTCACCACCTATCTGGTCAGCATGAACGACTTCGGCGGCTACAACCGCGTATGGGCCGAGCACTTCGACGCCTCAGGACCCGCGCGCACCACCGTCGCGGTCCACCAGCTTCCCCACCCGCATCTGCTCATCGAGATCCAGGCCGTCGCCGTGCGCCGGTCCGCCCGTACCGCCGAGGAGAACTCATGACATCGTCACTGCCTCCGGTATTCAACTTCCCGCAGTGGCTCGCCGAGCACGAGCACCTGCTGAAGCCCCCGGTCAACAACAAGGCGATGTGGGACACCAGCGGTGACTTCATCGTGCAGATCGTCGGCGGCCCCAACCAGCGGTACGACTTCCACTTCGACCCGTACGAGGAGTACTTCTACCAGGTCAAGGGCAACATGCATGTCAACGTGATCACCGATGACGGTCCGCAGCGCGTGGACATCCGCGAAGGCGACATGTGGCTGCTGCCCGGCAACACCTGGCACTCCCCGCAACGTCCGGAGGAAGGCTCCATCGGCATCGTGGTGGAGCGCGTACGCGCCGAGGGGACGACGGAACAGTTCGGCTGGTTCTGCCTGGAGTGCGGCACGAAGGTGCACTCGGTGGAACTTCAGGTGCGGGACATCGTCGCCGACCTGCCGCCGGTCTTCGACGCCTTCCACGCCTCCGTCGAACAGCGCACGTGCGGCAACTGCGGCACGCTGCACCCCGGAAAGGGCTGATCCGGTGTCCGCTGTCATCGACATCCACACCCACTACGTCCCCGCCGCCTGGCCGGACCTCGGCCCCGGACGGCCCTGGCTGCGGGTGGAGTCCGAACGCCAGGCGATGATCATGGTGGGGGAGACCGAGTTCCGGCCCATCGAATCCAACTGCTGGGACGTGTCGGCCCGGCTCACCGATATGGCGGCCGACGGGGTGCACGCTCAGGTGGTGTCTCCCACACCGCTGTTCTTCGGGTACGACCTGAGCGGTGCCGAGGCGGTCAAGGTCTGCCGGATCTTCAACGATCTCGCCCTGGAGATCTGCGCACCCGACAGGGAGCGGTTCATTCCGTTCGCCCAGGTGCCGCTACAGGACCCCGACGCGGCCTGCCGCGAACTCGACCGCTGCCTGGACGCCGGGCATGTCGGGGTGGAGATCGGCAACCACGTCGGCGACCAGGACCTCGACGCGGAGGGTGTCGTCACCTTCCTCCAGCACGCGGCCTCGCGCGGCGCGCCGGTCTTCGTGCACCCCTGGGACATGCCCTCCTCCCCGCGCCTCGGCCGCTGGATGGCGCAGTGGCTGACCGGGATGCCCGCCGAGACCCACCTCTCCCTGCTCGCCATGATCCTCGGCGGCGTGTTCGACCGCGTCTCGGACGAGCTGAAGATCTGTTTCGCGCACGGTGGCGGCTCGTTCGCGTTCTGGCTGGGGCGCCTGGAGAACGCCTGGCACCGCCGCCCGGACCTCATCGCCACCTCGCGGCTACCGCCCTCGGCCTACCTCGGCCGGTTCAGCGTGGACAGCGTCGTCTTCGACCCCGTGGCTCTGCGTACGCTGGTCGACACCCTCGGTGCGGACCATGTGATGCTGGGCAGCGACTACCCCTACCCGCTGGGCGAACGGCCCGTCGGCCAGGTGCTCCGGAAAGCCGACTTCCTCAGCGCCGCGGAGCGCGAGGCGATCGCCGGCGGCAACGCGCTGCGCTGGGTCGGGCGCGTGCCCGTCGGCCACTGACCCGCGAACCGGCCATCCGAAGGTGAAAGCCCAGCCCGGTGACGTGCCCTCGAACGAGCCCGTCACCGGGCCTGCGGACCGGGCTCCGCCAGCAGGTATGCCCACGATGATTCTCACAGCCGTTCGGCTATGCCGCTACGCGGAAGGCGGTCTACCGTTCACAGCATGGAAATACCGCGGATGCTGGACGGTCGGCTGAAATTCCGCCATCTCCTGCTCGTCGAGGCGCTCTCCGCCCAGGGCAGCGTGGTCGGCGCCGCGGCCGCGCTCCACGTCACCCAGCCCGTGGTCACCCGCAGCCTCCAGGACCTCGAACGCATCCTCGGCGTCACCCTCTACGAACGCGGCCCGCGAGGGATCGAGCCCACCGAGTTCGGAGACGCTTTCACCCAGTACGCGCGCTCGGCGCTGGCCGAGATGAACCAGGCGAGCCGGCATCTCGCGGAGATAGCCGACGCCACTCGCGGCCACGTGGTCATCGGCACCCATCTCGCGGGCTCCAATCTCCTGCTGCCTCGGGCCATCGCTCATCTCAAGCAGGACCGCCCAGCGCTGCGGATCGTGGTGCGCGAAGCGATGCCGGAGGCGCTGCTCGAAGACCTCGCAGCGGGCAAGGCCGACTTCATCGTCGGCCGTCTGGCGCCGGTTCCCCCGGAGGGGACGATCCAGCAGACGCTGCACGCGGAGACCATCCGTGTGATCGCTCGCAGTGAGCACCCGCTCGCGGCACGCACCCGGATCCCGCTCGACGAGCTGATCGCCTACCCGTGGGTGCTGCCGGGGGTGGAGACGGCGCTGCGTACGGAACTCGAGGAGTTCTTCCACCGCAACGACTGCTCCCTGCCCCCCAACCTCGTCGAGGCGACCGCGTTCCTCACCGTCCGCCAGCTCCTCGTGGAGACCGACATGGTGGCCGCGCTGCCGGAACTCATCGGCGCGAGCGACCCTCGGCTCACCGCGCTGCCGGTCACGCTCGACCTCGTCGGTACCCGGGTGGGGATCACCCGCGCGGCCGGACGCCGTCTGAGCCCGGCCTCGGAGGCCATGACGCAGTCGCTCATCGCCATCGCACACTCCATGCACCCACGGACGGCTCAACCCGGCTGAGCGCCGACCGCGCGAAGGGCCCGTGGGGCTCGTATGCGGTCGCGGAGCGCTACTCGTGTGTTCCGACGGGCTGCGGCCGCTGGTCAGGCGTGGGCGCGGTGTCGCGCTGTACCGTCTCGCGGGCGAAGTAGACCGAGACGAGCGTGATACAGCCGAGGAGGACGAGGTACAGGGAGACGGGCCAGGAGGAGTCGGTGGCCGCCAGGAGAGCGGTCGCGATGAGTGGCGAGAGGCCGCCCGCGAACACCGAGGCGAGCTCGTGGCCCAGCGACATGGCGCTGTAGCGCGAGCTCTTGCCGAACAGCTCGGTGAAGAAGCTCGGCTGGGTTCCGATCATGGCCCCGTGGCCGATGCCGATGGCGATGACGAAGGCGAGCCAGACGAGCGCGGGGATGCCGGTGTCCACGAGCCAGAAGAAGGGGAACGCGAAGACGATGAGGGTGGCCGCTCCCGCCATGTAGACGGGGCGGCGGCCGATGCGGTCGGAGAGGGCGCCGAATCCCACCATCGAGACGGCTTCCACGAGGTTCGCGACGATGATCCCGGTCAGCAGCAGGCCGTTGTCGACCCCGATGTGCTTGCCGTAGGCGAGGGAGAAGACGAGGAAGATGTACGACGCGCCGTTCTCCGCCATCCGGGCGCCGGCGGTGATCAGGATGGAGCGCGGCTGGGTCTTCAGGGCGTGCAGGACCGGCAGTCGCTGCCTCTCACCCTTGTGCTGGACGCTCTGGAACTCCGGTGTCTCCTCGATCTTCAGCCGGATGACGAGACCGGCCAGCGCGGGGACGGCTCCGAGGAGGAAGGGCAGGCGCCAGCCCCAGGACAGGAACGCCTCGTCGGACAGGGCCTGGACCGCGGCGAAGACTCCGGCGGAGGTGATGAAACCGAGGTTGATGCCGACCTGGCTCCAGGCCGAGTAGAAGCCGCGTCGTCCCGCGGGGGCGTGCTCACTGATCATGAGGACGCTGCCGCCCCACTCGCCGCCGACCGCGATGCCTTGAAGGACCCGCAGCAGGGTGAGCAGGACCGGAGCCCACACGCCGATCTGTGCGTAGGTGGGCAGGGCGCCGATGAGGAAGGTGGTGAGCCCCATGACGAGCAGGGTGATCACGAGCATCGGTTTGCGGCCCAGCCGGTCTCCGAAGTGACCGAAGATCATGCCGCCGAGGGGGCGGGCCGCGAAGCCGACAGCGAAGGTGCCGAAGGAGGCCAGGGTGCCGGCGAGGGAGCTGGCCTCGGGGAAGAAGAGGGTGCCGAGCACCAGCGCCGAGGCGGTGCCGTAGAGGAAGAAGTCGTACCACTCGAGTGCGGTGCCGGTCAGGCTGGCGATCGCGACCTTGCGGATCGACGGCGGTCCGGCTGCCGGTTTGTGCGGGGTGGTGGGGCTCATCGCGTTACCTCTCAAGGAGGACGGTGGCCATCGGGACGTCGAGGATCACGCGGTGACGTCCCGATGGCCGGGAAAGGGGGATGCGCCGGGGCGGGATCCGCCCGAGGGGAGGTGGTTCAGTGGCCGCCGCTGACGGCCGGGCCTTGTCCGGTAATGGCCGCCGCTTCGGCCAAGCGGTCGTCGGGGGACCGGCCACCGGCGAAGTCGCGGTGCTCGGTCATGGCCAAGCTCCCTAGGAGCGGGCCGTGTGGGGCTGGTCGCGCCGCGATCCGGCACCGGCGGCCTCGCGGTCCCAGTCGGCGCGGGCGGCTCCCCACTCCCGCAGCACGGCCTTGCGGACCTTGCCGTTCTCGGTCAGCGGCAGTTCCGGGCACAGCGCCACGAAGCGGGGAATCGCGTAGTACGCGAGCCGGGGCTCGCAGAAGGACAGCAGCTCGGTGAAGTCCAGCTCCTTCCCCTCGGCCGGGACCACGGCGGCCATCACCTCGTCCTCGCCGAGTTCGGAGTCCACGGCGTACACCGCGACGTCACGCACGCCGGGGTGCTGCGCGAGGACGCTCTCGACCTCGACGGAGGAGATGTTCTCGCCGCGCCGCCGGATCACGTCCTTGATGCGGTCGACGAACCTGATCCACCCGTCCGCCTCGATCACCATCCGGTCACCGGTGTGGAACCACAGGTCCTGCCACGCGGCGACGGTGGCCTCGTGCATGCGGTGGTAGCCGGAGGCGAAGGCGAAGGGCTGCTCGCTGCGCAGCAGCAGTTCGCCCGGGGTGCCCGGGGGGACGTCGAATCCGTTCTCGTCGACGATCCGGGCGGAGAACCCCTCCTGGAGACGGCCGACGTATCCCGGCCGCTGTTCGGTGCGGCTCGCGGAGATCACCGCGTTGGTCTCGGTCGAGCCGTAGCCGTCGATGAGGACGACACCGAACCGCTCCTCGAACTCCCGGAGCAGCCCGGCGGGGGTGGCCGGTGCCAGGGCCGCGGTCACCCGGTGCGCCCGGTCGTGCTCTGCGGGCGGCCGGCCCGCCAGGATGCTGATCATGGCGCCCAGCAGGTAGGTGCGGGTCGCCCCGCTGGCGGTCACGTCCGACCAGAAGCGGGAGGCCGAGAAGCGCGGACCGATGACGTACTGCGCGCCGCTGACCAGCGCCTGGCTGAAGGCGTTGAGCGCGTTCGTGTGGAACAGCGGCAGGCAGGTGTGCAGAACGTCGGACGCGGTGATGCCGAGTTGGGCCGCGACGTTGCGGCCCCACCAGTAGAACTGGGCGTGCGGGCAGACGACTCCCTTGGAGACCCCGGTGGTGCCCGAGGTGTAGAGGATCACCGCGGGATGGCCGGGGCCGACCGCCACGGGCTCCACGGCCCGGCCGTCGTCCGGGAGCAGGTCGACGGGGACCGGCAGCACCGTGGCCACCTCGTGCTCGTCCAGCAGCCAGATCTGGCGCAGCGCGGCGGTGCTCGGCAGCGCCTCCACCTGCGCGAGGAAAGAGGGTTCCACGACCAGCAGCTCCGCCTGCGAGTTGGTCAGGATGTGCTGGAGCTGCTCACCGCGTGCGGCGGTGTTGATCGGCACGGCGACGGCACCGATCCACGCGCAGCCCAGAATGAGGTCCAGCAACTCGACCCGGTTGGACGCCATCAGCGCCACCCGGTCGCCCCGCTCCACCCCGTGCCGGCGCAACAGGCCCCCCGCGACGGCGACCCGTTCGAGCATCTGGGCTGCGGTCCTTCGCGTGTTCCCGCAGCGCAGCAGGATGCTGTCCGGGGTGACTTCGGCGCGCCATCGCAGCAGCGCGGGGATGCTCGCCCGGGTGAGGCCGGGGACGTCGGCGGTATCGGCGAGGTTGCTCATGACAGCTCCTTTCGGGGCCGGTCGCCCGGCGGTACGAAGGCGACGGGACGGCCGGACAGGTCGGGGCGATCGGTGAGTTCCACGACGTCACCGGTCTCGGCCGGCCCGTACAACCTGGCCACGAGCAGCGGTTCGGGGTCGCAGGCCACCGACGCGATGACGACGTCGCCGAGGTGGGTCAGCTGCTCGACCACACCGCGCTCGACGCTTCGGGGCGCCAGTTCGGTGCCCCCGCAGCGGGGGCACATCAACCGGGCGGGGAACCACTGGCCGCCGCACTTCTGGCAGCTCTGCACGGTCACACTCATACGGCGGCCTCCAGAAGGGCGGCGTTGGCACACGCGCCGTAGCGGTAGAGCACCATCCCGTACCCGCTGACCAGGCCGATCCTGGCGTTGTCGACCTGCCGCTGCCCGGCCTGGCCGCGCAGCTGCCTGACGGTCTCCACGAGTCCGTGCATGCCTCCCGCGGAACCCGCCTGTCCTGCCGAGAGCTGTCCACCGGAGGTGTTGACGGCGAGTTCGCGGGTGGCGACGCGCTCGGCGATGAACGCCGGCATCTCACCGCCGGCGACCAGACCGAGATCCTTGAGCTGGGCGAGCGCCATGGCCGGGTAGTCGTCGTACACGCTGACCACGTCGATGTCGGCGGGACCGTGCCCTGCGGTGTCCCACAGCTCGGACGCGCAGTCGGCCAGGCCGGTGGACAGGCCGTCGCCCGCCTGGTCGTCGCTGTTGTAACGGGCCGACACGGTGAGCACCCTGGCCCGCCGGGTGCCCGTGGCCCGTTCGTCGGCCGCGACCACCACGGCATCGGCGCCCGTGACCGGCGGCACGCAGTCGTACCGGCCGAGGGGTTCGGCGACCATCGGGGCGTTGAGGTAGTCGTCGAGCGTCAGCGGCTCGCGGTACACGGCCCCGGGGTTGAGGGCGGCCCAGGAGCGTTGTGCCACCGCGAGTCGCCCGTAGTCGCTACGTGTGAGCCCCTCGGCCGCCATCTGACGCTGAGTCAGCAAGGCGAACAGAGCGTTCGGGCCGAGCATGTCCAGCGGAACCAAATGGTCGGCGGTCGCCCGGTTGTACTCGGCCACCATCTTGAGGTGGACTTCCCGGTCCATCAGATCGCCGGCCACGAGCACCACCACCGAGGCGTCACCGGACTCCACGGCCCGCACGGCGTGTTGCAGCATCGTGCCCGCGCTCGCCCCGCCGTTGGTGTCCTGCGTCAGCCAGCGCAGCCGCAGCCCGAGCCGCCAGGCCAGGTCGATGGCGTGGTCAGGATCAAGGGTGAAGCTGGAGACACCGAAGCCGTCGACATCGGCGGTCTGGAGGTTCGCATCGGACAGTGCGCGACGTACGGCGTCGGCGAGTACCTGTTCCGTGGTCGTGCCGGATGCCGGATGCCGAGTGTAGGGCGACTCACCGGCGCCCATGACGGAGACGTCGCTTGTCGTCTTTCTCATCAAGGTGTGCTGTTCCGTTTCGTGACGGGGCCGGGGGATTCACGCTCGATCCGGCGGCCCAGGGATGCCTGTGCCCCAGCCGGGGCCTCAGTGCCCGAATGCCTCCTGCAACCACCAGGAACCCCCGTCCGAGGCGATCTTGGCGTCCAGCACCAGGGGGCGGACGGGGCCGGCCGACAGCCACTCCTTCACGGCGTACGTGTCCTCGGGCCTGCGGATGGTCAGCGCCTCGCACCCGTGTCCCCGCGCGAGCGCCGCGATGTCCGTGTCGGGGAAGGCCACCGTGTCGAGGCCGCTGGCGCCGGGCCCGAAGTGGTGCACCTCGGCGCCGTACATGGCGTCGTTGTAAACGACGATCAGCATGGGCAGGCCAAGGCGTACGGCGGTCTCCAGTTCGGACAGTCCCATCAGGAAGCCGCCGTCGCCGCAGCCGGCCACGGGGAGCCGGTGGGGCTGCGCCAGCGCGGCACCGATCGCGGTCGCCAGGCCCAGGCCGACGGACTGGAACGCCTGGGTGAAACAGAACCCGTACTCGTCGGGCACGTCGAGGTACATGCTCGGGTAGCCGAGGAAGTTGCCCGAGTCCACCGATACGATCCGCTCGGTGGGCAGAATGTCGTTGAGCGCGACGGTCAGACCGCGCGGGTCGACCCGCCCGTCCGCCGACCTGTCCTCGAACCCGATCTGGTTCCAGCGCAGGCCGGACCGGAGCCGCTCGGCCACGTCCGGAGTGCGGTAACCCGTACGCGCGCCGGGCGGGTTGGCCCGCAGCCACGCGGCCGTGGCCCGGGCCGTCCCCGCGACACCGCCCCACAGCCCGAGGTCCACGTCACGGTGTACGCCGATCGCCCCCGGTTCGATGTCGACCTGGACGACGGCCGCGTCCGGCGCGATGAGCCGGCCGTGCCGCATGGTCCACATGTTCAGGGCGCAGCCGAAGCCCACCAACAGGTCCGCACCCGCGACGAGTTCGGCAGTCAGCGGCGAGGAGAAGCCGCCGGAGACATCGATGTTCCAGGGGTCGCCGTTGAACATCCCGCGGGAGACGGCCGATGTGGCGAGCAGGGCGCCCGCCTCGACGGCCAGTTCGCGGACGGCCTCCGCGGACCCCGGGGAGCGGCCACCACGTCCGACGATGAAGACCGGCCGCTCGGCGCGTGCCAGCAGCTCGGCGAACGCGGCGATCTCACTGTCGTCGGGCCGCGGTTCGGCGACCGGGCGGTACTCCCGGGCGGGCCCCTCCGCGTCCAGGTGCGCGTCCTGAACGTCGATCGGAACGTTGAGGACGACCGTGCGCCGCTGATGGCGGCAGATCGCGAAGGCCCGCGCCACATCATCGAGGGCGGTGCGGGGAGACCGGACGCGCAGGGCGACCGCTCCGATGCCGGTCGCGATGGCCGCCTGGTCGAGCGCGAAGTTCGAGGTGGGATCGGCGGCCTCGGCGGTGAGCACCAGCAGAGGCGTCCGGCTCTTCGCGGCCTCGGTGATCCCGGTGAGGGCGTTCGTGTAACCGCAGCCCTGGTGCAGGGAGAGCACGGCGACCTCGTCGGACATACGGGCGTACGCGTCCGCCATGGTGGCCGCGCCGCCCTCGTGGCGTGCGGCGACGAACCGGGCGCCGCCGCGCACCATCGCGTCGGTGAAGTGGAAGTTGCCACTGCCGACGACGCCGAAGGCCATACGGACACCGAGATCGGTGAGCTGCTTGCCGATGGCCTCGTGGACGAGCACGGTCACTGGCCTGCTCCGTTCTCTGTGTTCTCTACGAGGGCCAGCACCCGCGCCGGACTGCCGGACCCTCCGGCGATGCGGAGCGGAGCGACGATCAGGACGGCGCCGGTGACAGGTAGCCGGTCGAGGTTCTGCAACTGGGTGACTCCGTACTTGCCCGCGCCCAACAGGTAGTGGTGCGCGGGGAATTGCGGGGTGAAGGCGAACGCCTGCCCGGCGTCGGTCCCGACCGTCTCCACGCCGAGTCCGACGATCGGTGACTCGTGAGCCAGCCAGCGGGCGCACTCGGCCGTGATACCCGGCGTGTGCGGCCCGCTGTCGTCGGCGTTGAGGAACAGCCGCTGGTCGTGCGAGCGCGCGCCCCAGCCGGTCCGATAGAGCAGCCAGCCGCCGTCCGGTAGCGGGCCGTTGTCCTGCTGCCACTCCTCGACATGGTCAGGCGTCAGCAGGAAGTCCGGGTCGGCCGCGCACTCGGCGGCCTTGTCGATCACGACAGCGGGAGCCGTCAGGCGCCGGGCCGGTACCTGGGCGACGTCCTCCTTGTCGGCGCCGGTGACCCAGTGGCACGGTGCGTCGAAGTGGGTGCCCACGTGCTCACCGGTGTGAATGCCGTTCTGGTAGGACGTGCGCCCTCGCTCGTCGTACCGCGCGAGCTCCTCCAGCTCGAAGTGGGGGATCGGCGCCATGTCCGGCGGAAGGTCGAGCACGGGCGTCGACGGCGACAGGAGGGCGGTCAGGTCGACCACCCGGACATCACCGGAGGCCAGAGCAGAGGTCAGGCTGCTCAGTACGCTCTCTGCGGGGAGTGTCGAAGACATGGCCCCATCATTTGGCAGGGGCCGGGTCCTGACTAATGCTTCTCCCGTCGGCGCTATGCATGTATGGCTATACCGAAGACCAACATCATGCTACGGAGAGATGGCGCGACATGAACGTGGATCATTTCCTGGACGGTCGGCTCAAACTGCGCCACCTCGTGCTCGTCACTGTCGTGGCCGATGAGGGCACCCTGGTCGGTGCCGCAAAGGCGCTGCACGTCACCCAGCCGGTCGTGACCCGGAGCCTCCAGGAGATCGAGTCGATCGCAGGCGTCGAACTCTTCGCCAGGGGGCCGCGCGGTGTCCGCCCGACCCAGTACGGCGACGTCTTCATCGAGCACGCCCGGGCGGTCGTGGGCAATGTGCGGGCCGCCGCCGGACGTATCAACGAACTCCAGCGGCTGGGCATGGAGCCCGTCCGGGTCGGAACCATCCTCGCCGGCGCCTACTCCCTGCTGCCGCAGACCCTGATACGGCTCAAGAAGACCCACCCGCACCTCACCGTCTCGGTCGTCGAGGCGATGCCCGAGGAACTCGGCCTGCAACTCTCCCGAGGCGAGGTGGACGTTCTGGTCGGCCGACTCCAGCCGTCCCGCCCGCACGCCACGCTGCGTCACGTGCGGCTCTACGACGAACCGGTTCGCCTCGTCGTCCGGCATGAGCACCCCTGCCGCGGGAAACCCACCAGCGGCATCGAGGACCTCATGGACCTGCCGTGGATCCTGCCGGGCCGCAATACCCAGCTACGCCAGGAAATCGACGAACTCTTCGACTGCCGGGGCCTCCCCCTCCCCGCGAACATCATCGAGTGCTCGACGATCCTCACGCTGAGGACGGTTCTGCTGGAAACAGACGCCGTCGCTCCACTGCCCATGCTGATCGGCGCACGGGACCCCCTGCTTGCCGTACTGCCCCTGGCTCTTGACACGGTGCCCCGCGAGATCGGGATCAGCACGGTCGCCGACCGGCCGCCGTCCGCGAGTACCCGGCTCCTGATCAAGGAAATCGTGGCAGTCGCCCGGGAGACCGACTCCGCGCTGCTGGAACCACGCAGATGACCGGACGCGGCCGGTCCGTTCAGCGGGTCGAGTGTCCTACCGTGACGGAGTACCGGGGCGATCCGATCCTCAACGATCCGCGCGAGTGCGGATTTGACATCGAGCCGCTGCGAGGGAATGGCGCAGGTCTGGGTCCGGCGAGGTAGATCATCTCCCAGAATTCTCCCAGAGCTTGTAGGCGCAGGTGCTGCGTCGGGCTCCGGTACTGGGATTCCGAGGAGCGCGTACGAGCACGTGCCGTCATCGCCGTGACTGCTTCACTTCTGCTTGCTCGAAGAGCGCCCGGCTGGGCCCGGACCCGGCCCCAGCCCGTAGTGCCAAAGATCTGCGCGGTGCGCGAAGACGGCACACGTTTCCTCAGTGGTGTCCTGGAGTTCGTCTTCTGGGGCGAAGCCTCGTAGCCCGAACTGGTCATTGAGTCCCGGTGACCGACGCGTGATGCTCTTCTTGCTCAGAGGCGGGGGAGTGCATCTGCCACGATGGCGAATCCTTCAGGACGGCTGGCGTTACCCCTGCCCCTCTGGCCGTATCCGTCCAGCAGCGCATGCTCGTACCTTCGTGTGAACAGGGAAGCGCGTGGACGCGCAATCCTCCTCCGAGGCCGTCCTGGCCGGGCCCGTCTTTGCCCTCCGCGTCACGGAGGCCTGGCCAGGAGCGACAGGACCACCGCCTCTGGCTGTTTTTCCCGTTCACAAGGTCGGGAGGACGGTGGTCCGGTTCAGGGCTGTTTCCTGTTTCGCGCCGTTTCCCCCAGTGGGCCGGGACCGCGACGCGTGAGCGGGAACTGCCCAGCAGCTTGCTGAGCGCTGCGGCCAGGTCCGCCGGGTCCGTACGTACGCCAGATGTCCGGCGCAGATCATGTCGGATCGCCTCGAAGGAGCGGCGCCCGGCCTTGCCGGTGCGGGCTGGGAGGTGGGTCGGGCAAGTCTGGACGGCGGCCGGGCGCCACCTAGGCAGTCCGGGCATATGCGGATGGCGTCGAGCACTGGCTGAAGGTAGTCGAGGACCCTGCTGGCGGGAGTGAGTGACGGCGGCGGAGATGGCTAGGATCTTGGGTGTAGGGCTGGTGTCATGCGGTGCCGCTAAGCGCTTTGGACGCGTTCGGGAGCGCCGACCGGCTGGCCGGCTTCGCCGGCCTGGCACCGCGGCCCCGCGATTCCGGACGCGTCAGCGGCAACCTGCGCAGACCCAAGCGCCACCACCGTGGCCTGCTGCGAGTGATGTATCTGTCGGCGATGTCGAGCCTGAAGTCCTGTCCAGCCTCGAAGGCGTACTACCGGCGCAAGAGGAACGAGGGGAAGGGACACAAACAAGCTCTGCTGGCCCTTGCACGACGGCGCGTCAATGTCCTGTGGACCATGATTCGTGACGGTGCGTGCTATCACGCTTCACCGCCCGACACCGCTGCGGCTTGACATCTTCATTGGGAAGTCCTACCCCGGCCGCCCCAGGCGGAGGTGACCCACAACGTAGACACCGCACCGGCGCACCGGCGCTCACCCAGCAGCCCAATCGGCTCGAGCGAGACCCCGGTCAGCCCCTGCTCACACGAGCTGAACGCGGCACCGCCATGAAACTGACCGCCTTCGGTGGCTTCGGAAAGCACTCCGGCCGGTGATCGGCGCCGTGCTGCCGCTGGCCGACGTCGCCCACGCCCACAGCCTCTTGGAAGGCGGCTCCGTCGACCCAGGACGCGGACGCCCGCGCGGCAAGATCGCTCTCGCCGTGCATCCGTGGACGAGTCCCCGCACGGGGCGGCGCCCCGGCCCTGAACGACGCGACCGTGCCTGGCCCGGGTGACCGGTCCCGTCGGACCGAAGGAATGGGGCACCTCGCGCACCTGTTGTCCTCTCGTATGAGCGAAACAACTGCGGTAGTGGCGGGCGCATATGGCGGTCCCGAGGTCCTGTCGGTGATCGATGTCGCCGTCCCGGAGCCGAGGCCGAACGAGGTACGGATCAAGGTCCGCGCGGCCGGCGTCAATCCCTTCGACTACCAGTCATACAGCGGTGCCTTCGGTACCGATCCGGAGAGACTGCCGGTCCGGCTCGGTGTCGAGGCGGCGGGCGTGGTGACAGCCGTCGGTACCGACGCGATCGGCCCCGCAGGTCCGATCGCGGTGGGTGACGAAGTGATCACCCACTCCGCACCGGGGGCCTACGCCGCCGAAATCGTCGTGCCCGCCCCGTCCGTGGTGCCGAAGCCCGTCGCCCTGTCCTGGGAGCAGGCCGGCGGGCTGCTGGCCGCCGGGGCCACAGCCGTACACACGCTTGAGGCGATCGGCTTGGGCAAGGGCGATACGGTGCTGATCCACGGTGCCGCGGGAGGCGTCGGTCTCGTGGCCGTGCAGCTCGCGGTGGCACGCGGCGCGACGGTCGTGGCCACGGCGAGCCGGGCCAAGCACGACCTCCTGCGAGAGCTGGGAGCGATCCCGGTCGTCTACGGTCCGGGACTGGCGGACAGGGTGCGCGCGGTGGCGCCGGAGGGCGTGCACGCGGCCGCCGATCTCGTGGGCACCGAGGAGGCGGTGGACGTCTCCGTGGAGCTCGTGCCGGACCGCTTGCGTATCGCCACCATCGCGGGCCACGAGCGCGGGGCTCGCGCGGGAATCAAGCTCCTGGGTGGTGTGCCGGGCGCGGATCCCGGCACCGAGATCCGCCAAGCCGCCCGCCTGCAGCTCACGGAAGCCGCGACAGCAGGCCGCCTGCGCATCGTGATCGCGGACAGCTACCCCCTGCGCGAGGCCGCCTCTGCCCACCGCAAGATCATGGCCGGCCACACCACGGGAAAGATCGTCCTGGTCCCGTAACCCGTTCCTGTCCCCGCACCGCTGAAGCCACACCGCGAGCGGCCGCCCGCGCAATCACCGGTCCCAGTCCGCAACGGATCGGGTGCGTGGGCGGCATGCGACCAGCTCGTCAGGTGTCCATGTCCTCGTTCTTGGCGCTCCATTCGATCAGCGGATGCAGGACACGCATCAGGCTGGCGCCTTGTTCGGTGGGCCGGTACGTGATCTGGACCGGCGTCGTCGGCACCACGAGCCGCTCAATCAGTTGGTGGCCTTCGAGCTCACGCAGACGCTGGGACAGCAGGTGGTTCGAGATTCCGGGGATCCGCGCTCGGTAGTCGACGAATCGGCGCGCGCCCCGCATCGCCGCCAGGAGCACCGCGGCGCTCCACTTCTTGCCCACGATCTCGACCGAGCGCTGAAAACTGCGGCACACGTCGTCGTCGATGTGTTCATAGCCCGCTTCCGGGCGGCTCTGGCCCGCGGTGGCGGAGGAATCATTGGGCTGTCGAGGACCGGTCATACGGTCACGATACTGGAGCGTGTCACTTTTGATGACCTGGTCATGTCCCGCTTGTTGCCTGTGATCATCGCCGTGCAGCCTTGGTCCATGAACGCACACTCGGCCTGTCACCACGCGCGATGAACTACGGGCACGCGCTGAGGTTCGGACTGCACCTGCCCTCTGACGCCGACTGCGGACCCGGCCGGTTGGTCGCAGTGGCGGGCCTGGCCGAGCAGTGGGGACTGGACTTGCTGGTCGTCCCGGCCGGAACCGGCGGCGACGATCTCGAACCGTCGACTGTGGCGTCCTGGATCGCCGCGGCGACGGTCTCTCTCGGACTGGTGCTGGAGGCACGCCCAGCCACCCTCCATCCGGCGATGCTCGCACGCGCCGTCGCAAGCCTGGATCGGCTCACCGAAGGCAGGGTCGAACTGGCTTTCCGAGCGGGCCCGCCAACCGCCGCGTCCGGGACAGCCGATTCGGTCGCGGCACTGGGTGAAGCGATCGCCGTCGTTCGCGAGCTCTGGAATGTCCTCGACCGTGGCCTCGGCCGGTTCACCGGCCGCTTCTACCGTCTCGCGGGAGCTGAGAAGGCCGCGCCCGCGCACGACGTGCCGATCTCCGTGGACGGCCAGGGCCAAGACCTGCTCCGGCTGGTCGGGCTGCGGGCTGACGAGTGGTCGACAGGGTGCGACGCCGTCACGCTGACGCAGGGCAACCGCGCAGTCGACGAGGCGGCGCGAGGGGCAGGCCGCGATCCCCGCGAGATCCGCAGACGGGTCACGATCCGCGGTGGCTTCGGCGAGCGGACAGGCAGGTTCACCGGGACCGCCGCGGACTGGGTGAACGACCTGCTGCCACTCGTCGTCGAGCACGGGGTGGGCACCATCGTGCTGGACACCGTGGAGCGAGACGTCGCGGCAGGCTTCGCGAGCGAGGTTGCCCCGGCCCTGCGGGCGGCCGTGGACGCGGTGCTTCCGCGCGGATGGTCGGGCGCGCGGGTCAGGCGGTCCGCCGTGCGCGCCAGGCGCCTGCCGGGGATCGACTACGAGGGCACTCCGCCGGAGATGGCCGAGGTCGTCGAGCCCGGTGATCCGGCCTACGCCCGGCTGCGGTCCGGATATCTGCGCGGCGGTGCGCCCGGCATCATCCTGCGGGCGGCGACGAACGAGCAGGTGACCCAAGCGCTCGCGTTCGCCCGCCGGCATCCCGGCGTGGCCCTGTCTCGGCGAAGCGCCGGACACGGGGTCTCCGGCCGCTCCACCAATCACGGCGGGATCGTCATCGACGTGTCACTGATGAATGCGATCGAGGTGCTCGACAGGAAGACACGCCGGGTGCGCATCGGCCCGGGTGCGCGCTGGGCCGAGGTGGCGGCCGCACTGGAGCCCTACGGCTGGGCGTTGAGTTCGGGCGACTACGGGGGTGTCGGCGTGGGCGGTCTCGCCACGGCGGGGGGCATCGGGTACCTCGCGCGCGGGCACGGCCTGACGATCGACCGCCTGCGGGCCGTGGAGATGGTGCTCGCGGACGGCTCCGCCGTCCGGGCCGACGATTGGGAGAACCCCGATCTCTTCTGGGCCGTGCGAGGGGCGGGCGCGAACTTCGGGATCGTCACTGCCTTCGAGTTCGAGGCCGACGACGTGGGCGCGGTCGCCTTCGCCCGGCTCACCCAGGACGCGAGCGACCTCGAGCGCTACCTCGTCGAGTGGGGCCGGGCGGTCGAGGACTCACCGCGGGACCTCACCAGCTTCGTCATCGTGGCGCCCCCGCGCGGCGGACGACCAGCGCTCGCGGTGAGCCGCACCATGGTCGACTCCTCGGACCCGGAGACCGTGCGCGCCCGGCTGGAGCCACTGGCCGCGATCTCCAAGATGTACGCCCAGGACATCGTCATCACGTCCTACGCGGCCGTGATGGACAACGCGAGCGACGACCCACCGGTCTCCCACGGTGAACCGGTCTCACGCAGCGGTCTGCTCCGGCACGTGACCCCGCAGTTCGCCGCGGCGGCGGCTCGCATGATCCGCAGCGGCGCGATCGGCTGGTTCCAGCTCCGCTCGGTCGGCGGCGCCGTCGCCGATGTCCCCGCGGACGCCACGGCCTACGCCCACCGCGACGCGAACTTCTCGCTCGTGGTGATGGGCGGTGCCGACGAGGTGGTCGACCGGGCCTGGGCCCGGCTGAGCCCCTTCCTCGACGGCCTCTACATCAGCTTCGAGTCCAGCCTACGGGCCGAGCGGATCGCCGCGGCCTGGCCCCCACGGACCCTCTCGCGTCTGCGTGAGCTGAAGAGCGTCTACGACCCCGAGGGCGTGTTCGGCGACAACTTCGCCCTCACGCCCGCCGCGAACCACCCCGGAGGAAGCACCCCATGAGCGACTACGGCCACGAACTGTGGTTCGGCAGCTTCATCACCCCCACCGCCCGCCCGCCTCAGGCGCCGGTCGAGCTGGCCCTGACCTCCGAGAGGGCCGGCCTCGACCTGGTCAGCTTCCAGGACCACCCCTACCAGTCGGCGTTCCAGGACACCTGGACCCTGATGTCGTACGTCGCCGCACGCACCGAACGGATCCGGATCAGCGGCAACGTGCTGAGCCTTCCGCTGCGGCCCCCGGCCGTGCTGGCCCGCGCCGCCGCGAGCCTGGACCGGCTGACCGGCGGGCGAGTCGAACTGGGCATCGGAGCGGGCGCGTTCTGGGACGGCATCGTCGCGATGGGAGGCCGCCGGCTCGAACCGGCCCAGGCCGTGCGGGCGGTGGAGGAGGCCGTGGACGTGATCCGGGGGCTGTGGGCCACCGACGAGACCGGGCCCCTCCGTGTCACCGGGGAGTTCTACACCGTGAACGGCGCCAAGCGCGGCCCGGCACCCGCCCATCGCATCCCGATCCGCATCGGTGCCTACAAGCCGCGCATGCTCCGGCTGACGGGCAAGATCGCCGACGGTTGGCTGCCCTCCCTGGGTTTCCTGCCCGAGGGCCCGGCATCGCTGCGCGCGATGAACGAGCAGATCGACGAGGCCGCATCCGCCACCGGTCGGGAGCCCGCGGCGGTCAGCCGCCTGCTCAACCTGAGCGGCCGATTCACGTCCGGCGCCGGCGGCGGCCTGTTGCAGGGGACTCCCGGCGACTGGGCCGAACAGATCGCCGACCTCGCCCTGCAGTACGGCGTATCCGGGTTCATCCTCGCCTCGGACGAGCCCGCCGACCTGAACCTCTTCGGTCACGAGGTCGCGCCGCGCGCCCGCGAACTCGTCCAGTCCGAACGCGTGACGTGATGCGGTGGGCGCGTGGCGGGCCCGGTGACGGAGCTGCGACAGCGGCAGCGCCGACGGAGCTGTTCGGACGCCGCGAGGAGACCGCGGTTCTCGACGGGCTGCTTACGCAGGCCCGCGGCGGGAGCGGTGGCGCGCTCGTGGTGTGGGGCGAGCCGGGTATCGGCAAGTCAGCTCTGCTCCGCCACGTGTACGGCCAGGCCGCGGACTTCGTCCGGCTGAGCCACTCGGCCACCCGGCCCGAGTCGGACCTGGCTTTCGCGGGGCTGCACGGGCTGCTGCGACCGCTGGCCGACCGTGTCGAGCTGCTGGCGACGGCCCAGGCCGCCGCTGTGCGTACCGCGCTCGGGCTGAGCGGTGAGCCGACGGACCGCCTGATGGTCGGGGCGGCCGTGCTGTCGCTGCTCTGCGGACTCGCCGAGCGGCAGCCCGTGCTCGTCGTGGTGGACGACGGGCAGTGGCTCGACGAGGCCACCGCGCTGTGCCTGGGGTTCGTCGCTCGACGCGTAGGAGCGCATCCCGTGGTCGTCGTGCTCGCCGATCACAGCGATCCGGCCGCCCGGCCCTGGGAAGGCGTGGCCGACGTGCGGGTCGACGGCCTGAGCGACGAGAGCGCGCGGCAGCTTGTGGCGGCCGTGGCGCCGCTCACCGACAAGGCGACGACGCGGAACATGGTCCGGGAGGCCGGGGGCAACCCCTTGGCGCTGCACGAACTGGCCACGCTCGGGGGCGACCTCGACGACGCCGAGCATCGCCGGAAGCGAGGACGACCGCCCGTCGGGCCGCGCCTGCAGCGGGCCTTCCGCGCCGGGATCGAGGCCCTGAGCCCTCCGGCGCAGTTGCTGACCGTGCTCGCGGCGGCCGAGGAGCACGGCGACCGGCTCACGGTGCAGCGGGCCGGCCGTGCGTCGGGTGCCGGTGACGCCGTCTGGGAGGAAGTGACCAACGCGGGCCTGCTCCACGTGGCGGGCAACCGCGTCGGTTTCCGCCACCCCGTCGTGAGCAGAGCCGTCTACGAGGGCTGCGGCGCCGCGACGAGGCGCCGGGCTCACCGCGCCCTGGCCGCCACGATGCCGGACGAGGCGGAGGAGCGCGCATGGCATCTCGCCGCCCTGGCCCACGGACGCGATGAGGACGTCGCGCGGCTCCTCGAACGGACCGCCGCCCGCTCCCGGCTCCGCGGGGCCACGAACACGGCGGCACGGGCGTGGTGGCGGGCCGCCGAACTGTCGGCCGCACCGATCGACGCCTCACAACGCCTTGCCGAGGCGGCCAGGGCTTCCTGGGACGCCGGGTGGACAGCCACGGCGGAGCGCCTGCTCGATGACGCGGAACGGCTGGCCCCCGGTGCTCACGTCGCCCGGCGGAGCCGGGGTCTGCGGGGGATCATGGAGTTCGCCCGAGGCATGCCCGAGATGGCGCACCACTTCCTGATCACCGACATGAAGCGCGTCCCGGAACCGGGAACGGCGCTGGAACTGGGCACGCTGGCCATGCGCGCCGCCTGGTCCGTCGGACGCGGCGACCTGCGGGACAGAGCGCTGGAGCTGCTGCGCGAAGACGACGTCGAGGGCCGGACCGGATTACCCGGCACGCTTGCCTGGTGGAGCGACGACGTGTCTGCCGACGCGGCGCCGGCGGACACCCCCGACCTCGGTGATGCCGCCGCGCGGGCCCGTACGACCATCCTGCCGTTGCTGCCGCCGACACCCCTCGCCCTGGCCTGGGGGATCGACAAGCCGATGGCGGACGCGCTGCGCCGCCGGTTACCGCACCTGCGGCGGCGCAACGAGCGCGCTCGGCTCGCCGCCGCCCTGGCCCAGACCGCGATGCTCGACAACGCTGCCGGCCGCTGGCCGCAAGCGGAGTCCTCGGCCGCTGAGGGACTGCGGCTGGCCCAGGACCTGGGTGCCGACCACATCGCCTCCCACTGCCGCACCAGCCTGGGCTGGCTCGCCGCGGCGCGTGGTGACGAACACGCCGTCGCGGAGGCCACCGCCAGGACTCTGGAGACGTCACTCCCGCAGGGCGTCCGCGCGCTGAGCGCCGCCGCGCACTGGAACCGCGGCATGGCCTCGCTGTTTCGCGAGCGTCCCGAGGAAGCACTGGACATCCTGGTGCGCCTGACCGAGCCGGGCCATGGCGCGGAACACCCGACCTTCGCGCTCCTGGCCGCTCTCGACACGGCCGAGGCGGCCGTGCGCGTCGGCAGAAGCGACCTCGCGGACGAACGGGTACGGGTGCTCGAAGCCTGGGAGCGGCGCACGGGAGCACCGTGGGCCCGCTGTGCGGCGCACGTCACGCGCGGGCTCCTCGGCGGCGCCCGGGCCGAGGGTGCCTTCCGGGCCGCACTCGACGTGCCGGGTGCCCGATCCCACCCGCTGCTCTACGCGCGCGCTCAGTTGTCCTACGGCGAGTGGTTGCGACGGGGCCGCCGGCGGACCGATGCGCGCGTCCGGATCGGCGCCGCCTTGGAGGCGTTCGACCGGCTCGGTGCCGAGCCGCTGCGCCAACGCGCGCAGCGCGAGCAGGACCTCACCGGAGCGCCGGGACGCCGGGGAAGCTCGGACACCAGGGCGATGAACCGGCTCACCGCCCAGGAACAGCGAGTCGCCCAACTGGCCGCCGACCAGCTGACGAATCGCGAGATCGGCGTACAGCTGCGGATCAGCCACCGCACGGTGGGCCACCACCTCGGGAACGTGTTCGCCAAGCTCGGCATCAACACCCGAACCGAGCTGAGCGACCTCCACGCCGGTTGTGAGCCGCCGTGAGCGCAGGGAGGCCGCGGCGGAGCGGGCGCACGACGCCTCCGGCGGAAAACGACGGATTGCCCGCCCGATTCGCTCACCGGCCCTGATTTGTAGCGTCGCTGACGTTGTCCCGCGCCGCGGCGAAACGCCGTGCGACGCATGACGAGAGGTCACCTCATGCCCACATCCGAAACCCTGCCCCACGCGCGCCACTACATCGACGGGCAGTGGCAGGACTCCGGCGCCCGCGGCGAGTCACGCAGCCCCGCGACCAACGGCCTGCTCGGCACCTTCGCCGACGGCGGTGCGCGGGAGGCGAGGTCCGCCGTGGCCGCGGCCCGAAGGGCCTTCGACTCCACCGCCTGGTCCCGCGACCGTCACCGGCGTGCGGCAGCGCTGCACGAACTGGCCGACCGGCTCGAGCAGCGCAAGGACGAACTGATCACCCTCCTGGCGCGGGAGAACGGGAAAGTACTCGCCGAGGCGGCCCTCGAAGTCGAAGGCACCGTGCCCAAGCTCCGCTACCACGCGGCGCTTTCCCTCACCGACCACGGCAGGGCCGGGGAGGTGCGGCCCGGCATGTACTCGATGACCCTGCGCGAAGCCGCGGGCGTCGCCGCGGTGATCGTGCCATGGAACTCACCGGTCATCCTCTCGGCGCGATCCTTCGCACCCGCCCTGGCCGCCGGCTGCACCGTGGTCATGAAGATGCCGGCGCAGACCGGCCTGGTCAACGGAGTGCTGAGCGAGATCATCGCCGACACGCCGAGCCTGGACCCGGGCGTGTTCAATGTCTTCACCGAGAGCGGAAACGCCGGGGCTCCGGAGCTGGTCTCCTCCCCGGACGTCGACGTGATCAGCTACACCGGCTCCACCGCGGTCGGCCGCGTGATCATGGAACAGGCCGCCCCGACGCTGAAAACGCTGTCCATGGAGCTGGGCGGAAAGACGCCGATGCTCGTCTTCGACGACGCCGACCTGGACGCCGTCGTGCCCGTGCTCGCCAAGGCCGTCACCATGTTCGCGGGCCAGTTCTGCATGACGGGCAGTCGGATACTGGTCCAGAGCGGCGTGGCCGACGAACTCCGGCGGCGGCTCGTCGCCGCCCTCGAAACGGTCCGGGTCGGGCCCGGCGACGACCCCGCCAGCGAGATGGGCGCCATGATCGACGAAGGAAACGCCCAACGGGTCGAACAGACCGTGGCCGCCGCGGCCGACTACGCCACCGTCCTCGTGCGGGGCAAGCGGGACCGGGCGCTCCTCGGCCCGTCCCTGATCGAGGTCGCCGACGTGTCCTCGCCGATCGTGCAGCGCGAAGTGTTCGGGCCGGTCGCCACCTTCGAGGTGTTCGACTCCGAGGCCGATGCCGTGGCGCGTGCCAACGCCACCGAGTTCGGCCTGGCCGCGAGCATCTGGACCCGTGATGTCGACCGCCCCCTGCGCGTCGGCCGCGAGCTGCGGGCCGGGACCGTCTGGACCAACACATGGGCCATGGTCCACGACCAGTTCGAGGAGGGCGGCTTCAAGCAGTCGGGAGTGGGCCGCCTGAACGGCATTCGCGGGATCGAGGAATTCCAGGAGACCAAGCACCTCGTGCATGTGGCACCGCAGCTCTGACAGCTCTCGACGGCGGAATGAGAATCGATGACCGAGACGGACGACGTCGGCCCGGCCGACGTCACCCTGCTGACCGCGCGCGCTGTGGAACCCGGCTACGAGCAGGACTTCCGGGAGTGGTTCGGGCGGGTGACCGACACCGCCTCAGCGTTTCCCGGACACCTGGGGGACGGGTTGTTCCGGCCTGCCACGGCCGCCGGGCCATGGGTTCTGATCCACCGGTTCCGCGACCAGGAGTCCGCGCGGCACTGGACGACGTCACCTGAGCGGGCCGCACTGTTCGACCACTGCGAGGGCCATCATCAGAGCGAGGTGGCGCGTCGCGAACTCTCCGGCATGGAGACCCTGTTCACCACTGCGCACGACACGCCCACGACGGCGCCGCCTCGGTGGAAGATGGCGCTCGCCGCCTTCGCGGCCGTACTCCCGATCTCCCTGATCGGCAACGGTCTTCTGGGGCCGGCGCTCCGTGCTTGGCCGCTTGTGGCGCGGGTGCTGATGCTCGCGCTGCTGTTCAGTACGTTGATGACGTATCTGATGATGCCGGCTGTGACCCTCGTCCTGCGCCGTTGGCTCTATGCCGCCACCTCGACCGCGCGCGAGGGACCGACGCGATGACGCGGCCCCCGGGGCGGACCGCGCCGTCTTGCGGCTCGGCTTTCAGCGGCACAGTTCCATCGTCTGACGCAGCAGTTCCAGGGCCTGGTCCACGCCTTGGTCGGCCAGGTGGACGAAGTCGACGAAGACGTGGTCGACGTCCGTCTCGTCTCCCGTACGGAGGATGATGTCCGCGATCTCCGGCACGGTTGACTCGGTGGTGGGGCTGACCCTCAGGATGGCGTCGATGCCGGCCGGGTCGCGGCCCTCGGCCTCGGCGATGCGGATGAGCGCTGCACGGCGCGGGTCAGCTCTGTGCGATCAGGTCAGGGTTAGCTCGCGGATCGCCATCTCCTCGGGTCCTGCGGCAGTGCCTCTCCCGGGTTCAAAGATTGGAGTTCATTCGGTCGGGGCGGGACAGATGCTGCCGATGACCTGTTTCAGCGGCCCGTGTGATCGCCTCGAGTACCCGGTGGCGGTCGAGTGCGACCGCGAAATCCGGCGCTTCGGCGGTTCCGTCGCGGAGGTCGGCGGCGAACTGGGCGTAGAGGCGGGCGACCCCCGCTGCGGGTGCGTCGAGTTGCAGGTCAGGAGCCGCATAAGCGGGGGGGACCTGTAGCACTTGGACAGGCTCGCTGCCGCGGCGCAGCGTGATGGTGAAATCGGTGAAATGGATGTAGCCCGACGCCGACTCCACACGCACACTGCCCTCGGTGCCCTGGATCTCCCATACCGTCGCCGAGCCGGCAGACTGCCCGGCACTGTAGTGCAGCGACGTGACGATCCCGCCTTCGAGAACGCCGGCGACGACGATCTCATCCGGCGCGTCCTTCGGCAGCGACGCGCCATCGGAGAGGCGGACGCCGTCACCGCGCTGATTGGCGACGACGGCGGACAGACTCTCGAACGTGCCGAGCACGCGCGCAAGCGGTTCGAGCCCGTGGCCGAGCATGATGCTCAGAAGCGTGGCGCCATGCTTTGCGTGAGCCATGTACTCGACCGGCGGGTCATATCGGCCGACCCACATGTCGTCGGTCAAATGCGCTCGGATGCTCGTGCTGAGCGGCTTGCCAATCACGCCTTGCGCGATGAGGTCGCGAAGGAAGAGGATCGGCGGGTGCAGGCCGCCCTGCAATCCGACAACCGTCCGCAGCCGCCGCTCGCGGGCAACCCCCTCCAGCGCTTCGGCCTCCGATAGGTTTCTTGCGAGCGGCCATTCGCAATAAACCATCTTGCCTGCGGCCAGCGCGTCGGAAACAATCTGCTTGTGCTCCGGCACCTTGACCGCAACCACCACCAGGTCGACCTCCGGTCGCACGACCAGAGCCTCATGTGTGTCGAATGCGAGATCGGCGCCCAGCCGACGAGCGGTCGCGTTCGCGCTCTCCATACGAGTCGTACTGACGGCGCGGATCTGGAACGCGTCGAGCGCCTGCAGCGCCGGGACGTGAGCAATTCCGCCCCAACCCCGATCGGCACTAGCCCCGATGAGGCCGACGCCGATCCGGGTATTTGCTGAATTCGTCATTAGGATGCTCCTGCCGTGTGCAGCCCCGGCAACGCTCTCCGGGCTGCGTCACGATGATTCGTTTCCGGACAAATGCGTGGGCACTCGGGCTCACCATGGCGAGCGAGCAATTATTGCCGTTCGCGTAGCGGCTGCGGAGTTTGAGCCCGAGTGACCCAAGCGCAGGTTTTACACGTGAGCCCAGTGGGCCTCGAGTTCGCGCGCGACATCGGCCGGACGCTCTATCATCGGCCAGTGCGAGCTGCGCAGCTTGAAGACGGCACGTGCGCGTGTGGCATTACCGAGCTCGTCGGCGAAGCGGTGAGGAAGAAACGGATCGTCCAGGCCCCAGATCACTAGCGCTGGTGCGGTCACGTTGCTCAAACCTGGCTTCCACTCCGCCCCGACCTCGATCGCCGAACGGTAAAGGGCGAGAATGCTTGCCTTCATAGTGGCATCGATATGCCGGACCGCTTCGTCTGCCGCGTCGCGCGGCATCTGAGCCTCGTTGAGGCTTGCTGCGAACGCCTCGAGGTCGAGGTCCGCCATCCATTTCTCACCCTCGCCCGGCGTTTGCCAGATCTTGGCAAGATAGTGCCACGGATACTCCGGATCGATTGGTCCGCTGATGCCTGTCCATGTCCGCACCAGATCTGGCCGGATAGACGCGAGACGACCCGTGAGCAGAGACCCCCAATCATGACCGACCAGGTCGACGGGTTCGCCGATTTCTTCGATCTTCTTAATAAGCCAATCGAGATACTCTTCCTTCGTCGACGTGAATCCCGCTGGTATGGGTACGCCAAACCCGGGGAGATCGATCGTCACAATATCTTCGCGTTGAAGATAGGAACGGACGGTGTCCCAGAGCCGGTGGGTATCAGGTACACCATGGACGAGGACTGCAGGCATTTCGGATTCTCCAATTGATTCGAGCTGGTCGGACATCGCGCCGTACTGAGGAAGCGAGAAACCGATGTGCATGCGAACTCCCAGGTATACAAGGGTCATTCGCTCGCACCGTTCAGAACGGTGTCAGGTCAGGAAGACCGGAGGATTCTCGCCCCGCAGGCGGTAGTCGGGCCGGGGCCGTTCGAGGCGGATCGATTCCAGCACGGTGTACGCGTGGTACTTGGTCTGGGTGGTGGCTCCTGCCAGCCGTTCCCACCAGAGCCGGCCGTCGCTCGTCTCCTTCTCGAGGACGTGGCGGGTGGTGTAGTTCGCCATGGAGCTGATCCAGTTCTCGGTACCGACGAAGATCCTGTTCCAGCCGGTGCCGGTCACGATGTCGGCGAGCGCATCCGAGCGGCTGAACCGCTCGACCGCCGCAGTCGCCCCCTCGAGCACGTCGGTGAAGTACTCCACACACAGCTTCACCTGCTCGTAGGTGCCGTAGTGCATGTGGTGCCCGCCGACGAAGTAGTCGAAGTCGTATTCGAGGATCTGGGACTGAGCTTCGTACCAGCCGGAGATGTTCTGCGAGGCGTCGCAGTGCATGAACGTGACGCTTCCCGGACTGACGATGTCGACGGCCGTGAGCACCTTCTGCCGCGGTGCGTAGATGAAGATGTTGCCGGGGCAGTGGTTCTCTCCCCTGTAGGAGAGCTGCAGGCTCACGCCGCCCACTTCGAGGACGAGTTCGTCGTCGAACGTCCTTGTCGGCAGGGGGCGCTTCGGGTCGGGGAAGCGTTCCAGGAGTTCCTTGGTGATGCGGTGGGCGACGATCTCGACGTCGGGACCGAACACGGAGGCCGCGCCGATGTGATCGGCGTGCCAGTGGCTGTAGATGACGTGGGTCACCGGTCGGTCGGTGACGTCCTCGATCGCCGCCAGCATGTTCTCGCCCAGCGTCGGGGGTGCGTCGATCGCGACCACGCCCTCCTCGGTCACCACGAATGCGGCGTCGTAGCCGGCACTGGTGACCCAGTAGAAGCCGCCGCGCAGTTCTTCCACGTGGTAGCCGTACTTCTGGAAGTGTTCGCTCTGGAAATACGGGGGGTAATAGCCCGCGGGGTCCAACGGGTCGTCCGCCCCAGCGCGGGGGAATCCATAGTGGTCGATCCCGTAGAAGCTCGGGGTTTCTTCGACGCTGATGGGTATCTGACTGCTCTGGCACATAGGCGGGACGCCTTTCTGTGTTCTTGGGAAGTTGTCGAACGGGTGGTCTATCCCGGTGACGTGAATCGAAGGACTGCCTTGGTGACGCGGCCTGAGCCCGCATCCTCGAACGCGGTGTTGATATCGGCGAAGTCGTAGAAGGACAGCAGTCGGTCTATGGGGAACCGGCCCGCTCGATAGAGCTGGGCAAGGTCGTTGATCAGGAGCGACGAGACGGCGTCGCCCTGGATGATGCCCTGAAGCGACTGGCCGAGCGTGAGCCGGCCGGCGTCGAGCATGGCGCCCGTTCCTTCGTGGAACGCCACGAAGCCGAATCGGCCCATCGGTGCCAGGGCGCCGACCCCGGCGTCGAGGTTCTCCGGGCGGCCGCTCGTGTCGAGGACGTACTCCAGACCGCGTTCGTCGACGGCGCGGAGCGCGCCGGTCAGATCCTCGACCCGGCCGGGGTCGACGAGGTGCGTCGCTCCGAGATCGCGGGCCAGATCGAGGCGGCCGGCGTCGACGTCGACGGCGACGATGGTGGTGGCACCCGCGACATGTGCCGCCATGACCGCAGCCAGGCCCACCGCTCCCACGCCGAAGACCGCGAAGGACGCTCCCGCCGGCACGGTGAGGGCCTTGAGTACGGCCCCCGCGCCCGTCTGCAGCCCGCACCCCAGCGGAGCCATGACGTCGAGGGGCAGATCGCGGGGGACCTTGATCGTGTTCCGTTGGTGCGTCAGGGCGTGGGTGGCGAACGAGGACTGGCCGAAGAAGTGACCGTGCGGCTCAGCACCGTGGGCGACGTGGAGACCGTTCGAGCCGTCCAGGCGGGCACCTGCGAAGTTGGCCGCCCAGACGTTGTCGCAGTAGGCCGCGTGCGAGGACATGCACGGCTTGCAGCGGCCGCACGAGTGGTAGGAGAGGACGACGTGGTCACCGGGCTCGACGGTGGTGACAGCGGCCCCCACGCGTTCGACGACTCCTCCTCCCTCGTGTCCCAGCACCACCGGCAGCGGCGTCGCCATGCGCTGTGCCCGCACCTGAGCGTCGGTCGCGCATATTCCGGTCGCGACCATGCGAACGAGTACCTCGTCGGGCCGCGGGTCCTCGATCTCGATGTCGCGGAATTCGAAGGGCCCGTCCTGCGCTTCGAGAACAGCGGCGCGCGCGGAGGTGGTCATACGCCGTGAGCCTGCCGCGAAGCGCCGCGAGGGCCATGGTGACGAGGGACTGAAATCATCAACGACTCCCTGATAGGGGGGTGGGCCTCAGGAACCCTTCAGCGGGTCCGAACCTATGTCGGCCGCCCGTGCCCGCGGATCGGTCGCCGTATCCGTCATGGCGGTAATGCACGGTGCCGCGAGGTGCGGTGGTGTCACTGCCGGACGCCGGTCCGGGCGGCTTGTTCGACTCGGGCGATGAGACGGCTGTTGTGGGCGGCGTGCTGGAATCCCGGGGTGTGGTGGGTGCCGTTCGTGATGTCGCGGGCCAGGCTGGCGTAGACCTCGCCGACGTTGATGGAGGCGCCCGTCCAGATGTCGGCGGCGGTGGGTCCCGCGCCGGTGGCGACCGGGCGGTCGGGCGCGGTGAAGTCGACGCTCGACGAGAGGGTGAGGTCGCCGACCTGAACGCCCGCGGGGTGGTCGCCCGTCAGCTTCAGCCAGCCCTCCGAGCCGCGTACTTCCAGACTGAAGTGGGCGTCGGGGGCGGGCACGCCCGCCAGGATCTGCACCCCGACCGGCGCCCCCGAGGAGGTCTTGGCGATGGCGTCGAGGTGATCCGGGACCTCGCGGACGGATATCGCGCCGGTGTCGACCAACTTCACCTGTGGCCAAAGGAGTTCGGTGCGGGCGTCGATCTCGGTGATGTCGCCGAGAACGGCTTCGACCACATCCAGCACGTGGCCCGCGGCGATGGTGAGGAAACCGGCTCCGGACGCTGCCTTGTCGAAGTACTCGTACGCGCTCACCGACTCCGGGCCGTTGCCGAAGGTCGTCGCGGCGACTCGCGCCGAGAGCAGCCGCCCGAGCCGGCCCTCAGCGATGATCTCCGCCGCGCGGCGTACCGAGGGGTTGAGCCGGCCCTGCAGGCCGATCGCGGTGTGCAGTGAGCCGGCCGCCTCAGCCATCTCTTCCGTCTGCGCGACGGTCGCGCCCAGCGGCGACTCCGCGTACACGGCCTTGTTCGCCGCGAGGGCCGCCAGGACGAGCTCGCGGTGGGCCGGGACCTTCACCGCGACGGTGACGAGGTCGATCGAAGGGTCACCGATGAGCGCGTAGGGGTCCGCGAACCAACGCTCGGCGCCGAACGCCTCGGCAGCGCCGCGCGCGCTCTCCTCGTGCCGCGTCGCCACACCGGCCAGGTGGAAGTCGGGCTGTGCCGCCAGCGCGGGTATGTGCGATGCGCCCGCCCAGCTCGCCTTCGTGTCCGCGCCGATGATGCCGACCCGAATGAGATTGCTTGACATGATGTGGTGTTCCGTTTCTTTCACTGAAGCAAGACGTGGTGTGGTGCGCGGGGCGAATCGGCGCGTTCGCGCTTCTCTCACTGGTCGACGGCGGCCATGTCGGGCTCGGCATGGCGTTCGCCGGACGCCGGTGTGAGGTTGTTCAGGCGGGCGATCTGGCCCGGGGTGAGTCGGATGCCGTCGGCGGCGCTGTTCTCCTTGAGGCGGTCGATGCGTTTCGTCCCCGGAATGGGCGCGATGCCGTCTCCTTGCGCGAGCAGCCAGGCCAGAGCGACCTGCGCGGGCGTGGCCCCGACCTCGTCGGCGACCTCGCGTACCTGGTCGACGATGCGCAGGTTGCGCGTGAGGTTGTCGCCGGTGAACCGGGGATTGGAGCGACGCCAGTCGGCGGCGTCCAGGCCGTCCAGGGTGCGGATGTCACCGGTGAGAAAGCCGTGTCCCAGCGGTGCGTAGGGAACCAGTCCGATGCCGAGCTCACGCAGCGTGGGCAGCACCTCGGCCTCCGGGTCCCGCGTCCACAGCGAGTACTCGCTCTGGACAGCGGCCACGGGATGGACCGCATGGGCCCGGCGGACGGTCGCCGCTGCCGCCTCCGACAGTCCGACGTGGAGGACCTTGCCCGCCTCCACCAGCTCGCTCAGCGCCCCCACCGTCTCCTCGATGGGAGTGTTGGGGTCGACCCGGTGCTGGTAGTAGAGGTCGATGCGGTCGGTTCCGAGCCGACGCAGTGAGCCGTCGACAGCCGTGTGAATGTTGGCGGGGGTGCTGTCCGGGCCCGGCCGGCCGGTGTGGGAGACGAGGCCGAACTTGGTGGCGAGGACGACTTCGTCCCGGCGGCCCTTGATCGCGCGACCCAGCAGTTCCTCGTTGACGTAGGGGCCGTACACCTCGGCGGTGTCCAGATGGGTGACACCGAGGTCGACGGCGCGACGAATGGTGCGGATCGACTCGGCTCCGTCCCGGCCGGCGCCGGTGTAGTACGCCGACATCCCCATGACACCCAGGCCGATGCGCGGGACATCGAGCCTGCCGAGCGACGTGGACTGCATCTGTTGTCCATTCCGTGTGGGGCGGGCCTCAGCGCCGCAGAGCGAACTTGACGCGTCAAGTTCTACTCCTTCGAACTTGACGCGTCAATAAGTGGGTCTAGGATGTCCTCATGGCGAGCACGGCAGATGACACGAACGGCCGGCGCCGTCGGCGACCACGGAACGGGCCGGCATCCGAGGCGACGGCTCGTGCCGACGAAGGCTCCGACTCGGGGGAGTCCACCGGTCCGGTTGCCGAGACGCGATGGCTGAACGGCGACGAGCTGGCGGCGTGGCTGGCCAACTCCGCGATCATGATCAGCCTGCCGGCCGCGCTGGATGCGCGCATGCAGCGCGAGGCTCAGCTGACCTTCTTTGAATACATGGTGCTCTCGGTCCTCTCCGAGCAGCCGGATCGCACCATGCAGATGAGCGCCCTGGCCGCGCGAACGGCGGCGTCACTGTCGAGGCTCTCCCATGTCGTCGGTCGGCTCGAGAAGCGCGAACTGCTCGCACGGAAGCGGATCCCCGGTTCCGGAAGGCGCACCACCGCGACGCTGACCGAGGCCGGTTACGACGTAGTGGTGGCAGCGGCGCCGGGACACGTCGCCGCAGTCCGCGAGTACCTGATCGATGATCTCGGTCCTCAGGAGCTGGCGGCACTGCGCCGCATCGGTGCCGCGGTGGACGCGGCCATCAAGCGCGGGCAACCCGACGCGGGCTCTGCGGCTTCGCCTCCGGGGGACGGCGCGGCGGACGGCCAGTCACCCACGATTCATCCGGCTTCGCAGCCTCCGGCCGACACCTTGATCGTGACTCCCCGCGGGCCCGCCGGCCAAGAGCCTGACCAGCCCTAACTGGCGGACGTGAGTGATGTCCGCTCAGCTTGCGGGCCGTGCTGGGCTGCACCACAGCACACGGCGGGAAGCCTTTCCCGCCGCCGATCGTGTCGCGCTGGCGTGGTGGGAGCACCCCCGGGCCGACGATGCGGAGCTCGGAGCCCCGCCCGGAACCGAAGCTCTCTGCGTAACGTCGCTCCCTTGTTCGTCAGGAGGTCGCGAAGCTGAGGAGGGGAACGTTGTACAGCTCCGGCGCTCGGCGGCGCGTCAGCGGCGGTTCTCCTCCGTCGCCGGTGAACTCCACCACGGTGATCTCGCAGATGAACTGGACGGTCGCCTCCAGCAGATGGGACACGCGTCCCTCTGCGGAGGCTCCCTTGATGCCCGCGGCCACGTGGATGTGGGGAGCGAGCACGTTCTCCTCGGTGTCCCAGGCGAGGGTGCCGCCCCCGAACACCTCCAGGTAGTCGACGCTGACGTCGTCCCAGAGGGGGGCTTCAGGATTCTTCAGGGGAGTGCAGGACCCGACCAGACGGGCGTTGCGGAAACCGCCGATGAACGACAGCGAGCCGGACCGTACCTCCCGCTCGGCGCAGAACGCGGTCAGGCCGGTCATGAAGTCCTCACCGTCGTGTTGCCGCACGACATGTGCGGCGTGCTCGGCGTCCTGGCCCCATCTGCCTTCGAAGATGTCGTCGAAGAGGAACAGCCAATGCTGCTGGTCGCACCCGAGGTCGAGGTCGGGGCCGGTCGCGTGGGGGTGGAAGCGGGCTCCCCGTTCGGCCAGCGTGAGGGCGAGGTGTCGTTCCTCCGCTTCCCTGCTCGGCGTGAGCCGGTGTTTCCGTGGCCAGATGAGCTGGTTCGCGGTGACGCGTTCGAACTCTGCGCTGAGTAAGGAGGGGAAGGGGATGTAGAGATCGACGTCCTGGGGCATCGTCCTGCTCTCTTCGGGTGCTGTTCATGCCAACGTGCCCCGGTCGCACCGCTGTCACGCTACGCTGCCGCGGCGCACGGTCGCACGGACGTCACGCACCTCGCGCCGAGATCATCGCCGAGCCGCACGGGAAACGGCACTCGCACAGCGTCGACATGGACACGCGAAGAACGCCGAAGGTGCTCAAGGACGAACGGATGGGACACGTCGACAGCTCGATGTCGGCCCGCTACTCCCATGTCACGGACGCGATGCGACGGGACCTCATGCAGGGGCTCACCCGACTGTGGGAGGAGGCTCTGGCGCAGCGCCGGGCACTCTCTCCGGGATCGCCCGTCGCGGGGCTCGACCGCCTCCTGCGGGCCTCGCACTAGGGATCGTCAGGGCCGAAAATTCCAAGATCTTCTCCCAGAATTCTCCCCAACAGCGATGAGGGCGGGCCCTCCATGCCGGAAGACCCGCCCTCACCTGCTGCTTTACCTGTCGGGACGGCGGGATTTGAACCCACGACCCCTTGACCCCCAGTCAAGTGCGCTACCAAACTGCGCCACGTCCCGTGCTGCGCCCGTAGGCACGAGAAGGAGTGTATCAGCAGGTCAGGGGGCCTGTCGCCAACGTGGGGCGCGCCCTAGCCGGGCAGGTCGAGGCCGCGGATCAGGTCCAGGGCCAGGCCCAGGGTGGTGAGGCGGGCGTCCAGGGTGTCGCCCGCGGGGTAGAGGCGGACCGTGTCCACGCCCGCGTCACGCCACACGCGCAGCCGCGCGCGGACCATGTCCTCGGTGCCGATGAGCGTGGTGCCCAGCACCATCTCGTCGGTGACGAGCGCGGCGGCTCCCTCGCGGTCGCCCGCCTGCCAGCGCTCCCTGACCTCGGCCGCGGCCTGGGACCAGCCCTGACGGCTGTACGCGTCGTGGTAGAAGTTCGTGGATGCCGACCCCATTCCGCCCAGGCTGAAGGCGAGCTCCTTCTTGCGCCCCGCGACCATCGCGCGCAGCGCCTCCTCGTCCTCGGCGAAGGCAACTTCGGCGCCCTGGCAGATGTCGAGGTCGGCGCGGCTGCGCCCGGCCCTGGCGCACCCGGCGTCCAGGTGGTCGAAGTAGGCCGCCTTGGAGCCCTCGGGGACGAAGCTGGTGCCCAGCCAGCCGTCGGCGACCTCCCCGGTCAGCTCCAGCATCTTCGGGGAGAGCGCGGCCAGATAGAGGGGGATGTCGTGCTCGACCCTGGCCGACAGCCGCATGGGCCGGGCCTCACCGCCGGGCAGCGGGACGTGGAACTCCCGCCCTTCCCAGGTGATCTTCTCGCCCGCGAGCGCCTGCCGCACGATCCGCACGGTCTCCCGCGTCCGGCTCAGCGGCCTGGCGAACGGCACACCGTGCAGCCCCTCGATCACCTGCGGCCCCGAGGGGCCGAGACCGAGCAGGAAGCGGCCCTCCGAGAGCTGCGACAGCGTGATCGCGGTCTGCGCGACGGCCGCCGGGGTGCGGGTGCCGAGCTGCATGACGCCCGAGCCGAGCAGCAGACGTTCCGTCCGTGCGGCCAGATAGCCCAGGGGCGACGGCGCGTCCGAGCCCCACGCCTCGGCCACCCAGCAGATGTCCAGGCCCAGCTTCTCGGCCTCCGTGACGAAGGCGACCGTCTCCCGCCAACTGCCGCCCGACGCCTCGACGGTGGTCGCGGTACGCATCAGGCGCCCTCCGCCCGAACGTCCTCTACCCGTACGCCCTCGGCCCGCTGTTTGACGGCGGCCAAGGTGGCAGTCATGTTCGCCTCCAGCTCCTTGAGGCGTACGTAGACGATCTTCTGCTCCTTCTCCGGCATCCGCTCGATGGCGTCGGAGAGGCCGGACTTCCCCGGGCCCATCCGTACCCACTGGGTCAGCAGGGTGCCGCCGTCGCGGGGTTCGAGGGTGAAGCGCCAGGTGGCCGACGGGGACGCCGGGTCGTGGACGGACCAGGCGAAGACCTCGGGCGCGCGGCACTCCACGATCTGGGAGGTGGTCTCCCAGGTGCCGAACGCCTCGTGCTCGTTCCGCCCCAGGAAGCGCGCGCCCGGCGCGGGGCCCTTCGCGCCGTCCAGCCACTCGACCGACCGCAGCTCGGTGCTGGTGCGCGGCATCAGGGCGATGTCGGACACCAGCTCCCACACCGCCTCCGGTGGCGCGCCGATCCAAGTGCGGGCCTGTGCGGTCGGCCCGTCCGCGTAGCGCGCGCCGGTCCACTCCATCGTCGGACGCCTCCTCATGCCTACGGAACTGTGGAAGACCCTCGGAAACGGGGGCTGAGCATGAGAGTTTCGTAGTTGGACTCACCCGTCAAGAGTTCTCCCTCGCGACGGCCGGGCGACCGGGCGGGGGTGGCTCAGCGGGTGAACCGCTCCTGGATGTCGGGGCGTTGTGCGAGCTTCGACGGGAAGCCGGGGCCCAGCCGGGGGCGGGTGTTCTCCGCCGTCATGGCCTCCCCGCACGCCGCGCAGGTCACCTCGGCGTGGCTCTCCTGGCCGCACCGGTCGTGGTGGAGGACGACGGGCGGCCCCTCCCCGTCGCCCAGCCAGCGGTCGCCCCACCGTGACATCGCCGCGAGGACGCCGAAGAAGTCCCGGCCCATCTCGGTGAGGACGTAGTCGTAGCGCGCCGGTTCCTCCTGGTAGAGCCGCTTCTCCAGCAGCCCCTCGTCCACCAGGCGCCGCAGCCGCCCCGCGAGGGTGGTGCGCGCGATGCCCAGGGACTGCTGGAACTCGTCGAACCTGCGCACTCCGTAGAACGCCTCGCGCAGCACCAGCGGCGTCCACCAGTCGCCCAGCAGGTCCATCGTGCGTGCGATCGAGCAGGGCCACTGCGCGAAGGAGGTGCGTTTCATGGCCGTAAGGATAGGAGTGCCGGGGCGTATGGGCAGGAGTGCGGGGGCGTACGGAGAGGAGCACCGGGCGGGGAGGTGCTGTTCAGGCCGTCGGGGTCCGCGGAGCCCGGCCCTCCGTCAGAACCCCCACGGCCTCTTGCGGGGCATCACCTGCGCGTCGTGGAGCGGCGCCGTGAGGGCGTGCAGCGGGGCCTGCCAGTGGGGGCGCAGCGCGGTCAGGGCGAGGAAGCGGGCCTGGGCGTCCAGGTCGCGGGCCGCCGTGGTGGCCGCCTGGAGGCCGCCGGAGTGGAGGACCTCGACGAGATGGTGGAGCGTTCCGCCGCAGGTGGCCGTGACGGCGGGGGTGTCGGTGAGGTGGGCCAGGCTGCCGCCCGTCCTGCGCGCGGCCACGTCGAGCGCTGCCAGCACGCGGACGAGGTGGATCGGGCCGTCGCGGTCGTCCTCGGCCAGCTCCCGCGTCGCCTGCGCGGCGGCCTCCTCGGTTCCCGTGCCAGACCAGGCCGCCAGCAGCCGGGTCAGCGGCGCGGGGTCGATCATGCGCGGGGGAGTGGATTCGTAGTCCGCCGAGCTGACCCGCCGCAGCGAGGGGCCGCGGTCCTTCGCACCGGGACGGACTCTGTTGTCTTTGCTTGCCATCGTGCCTTTCGCCGCCTGCTCGGTGAGCCATGCGCAGGGCGCGGACCCGGCGGGTCGGCCTCGCCCGTGGGCCTTCTCCGCGATCCTCCCCGCGAGGTGGCCGCCGCCGCATTTCCCGTTCCCGGCAACGTTCCGCACCGCGGAAGTGCCTGCCTCGCACCGCGGGCCGGGGGAAACACCGCTGATCAGGGCGGGTCCGGAGGGGGCGGCCTCGTCGGGCCGGCACCTCGGTGGCCCTTGGCCTCGACGATTAATTCATATTTAATAGCGGTACTGGATCCTCCCGCACGCCTCTCGCACCCCTCCGTCAGGAGCCCCCATGAAGATCACCCGTGTCGAGACCTTCGCCGTGCCGCCGCGCTGGCTGCTGTGCCGGATCGAGACCGACGAGGGGCACGTCGGCTGGGGCGAGCCGGTCGTCGAGGGGCGTGCCGCGACGGTGCGCACCGCCGTGGAGGAGCTGGCCGGGCAGTTCCTGATAGGCGCGGACCCGCTGCGCGTCGAGGACCTGTGGCAGCAGATGACCAAGGGCTCCTTCTACCGCGGCGGCCCCGTCCTCTCCTCCGCCGTCGCCGGGCTCGACCAAGCGCTGTGGGACATCGCGGGCAAGCACTACGGCGCCCCCGTGCACCAACTCCTGGGCGGCCCGGTGCGCGAGAAGGTCCGCGCCTATAGCTGGGTCGGCGGCGACGAGCCCTCCGAGCTCCGCGATCACGTGCAGCGGCAGGTGGAGGCGGGCTTCACCGCGGTGAAGATGAACGCGAGCGGCCGGATGAACCGGCTCGCCACCGTACGGGACATCGAGGGCATCGTCGCCCGCGCCGAGACAGCGCGCGAGGTGCTCGGTCCCGACGGAGACTTCGCCGTCGACTTCCACGGGCGCTTCACCGCCGCGAACGCGCGCAAGGTGCTGCCCCACCTCGCCCCGTACAACCCGCTGTTCGCCGAGGAGCCGCTGCTGCCGGAGTACCCGCACCTGCTCTCCGGTCTCGTCGCCGCCTCCCCGGTGCCGATCGCCACGGGCGAGCGGCTCTACTCCCGCAGCGACGTCCTGCCCGCGCTCCAGGCCGGGGTCGCCGTCCTCCAGCCGGACCTGTCCCACGCCGGGGGCATCTCCGAGGTCCGCCGCATCGCCGCGCTCGCGGAGACCTTCGACGTGCCCGTGGCGCCGCACTGCCCCCTCGGGCCTGTCTCCCTGGCGGCCAGCCTCCAGATCGGCTTCTGCACCCCGAACTTCCTCATCCAGGAACAGAGCATCGGCATCCACTACAACACCGGCGCCGAGGTGCTCGACTATGTCGCGGACAAGGAGCCGTTCCGCTTCCACGACGGGTACCTCGCCCGGCCCACCGCGCCGGGCCTCGGCGTCGAGGTGGACGAGCGCGCGGTGCGCGCCGCGGACGGCTACGACACATGGCGCAACCCCGTCTGGCGGCACCACGACGGCTCGTTCGCCGAGTGGTGACCCGCCACTGCCCGTTCCTCGCGCCCCCCCGGCCAGCGACCGCACCCCGACACCCCGCACCACCTGGAGACATCGCCATGGACAGCCCCGACCTCCTCGCCCGGCTCCGCCGCGAACGCCTCGTCGCCATCGTGCGCGGCAGCGACGCGGAGGCGGCGCTGCGTACCGTCCTCGCGCTGGCGGAGGAAGGCGTGTTCCTCATCGAGGTGTCGCTGAACACCGACGAGGCACTCGGCGTCATCGCCCGCGCCGCACGCGAACTGGCCCCCGGCACCGCGCTGGGCGCGGGCACGGTGCTCACCGCCGACGATGTGCACGCCGCCGCCGAGGCGGGGGCGCGCTGGATGGTCACCCCCGCCGTCGCCGAGTCGGTCGGGGTCGCTGCCGACGCAGGACTCCCGGTGCTGGCGGGCGCGTTCACCCCCACCGAGGCCGTCGCCGCCGTACGGGCCGGAGCCGACGCCGTGAAGCTCTTCCCCGCCTCGGCGGGCGGCCCCTCCTACCTCAAGGCGCTCCGCGACCCGCTGCCGGAGGTGCCGTTCGTGCCCGTCGGAGGCGTGGACGCCGCCGTGGCCCGCGACTACCTCGCCGCGGGCGCGACCGCCGTCGGCGTCGGCTCACCCCTCGTCGGCGACGCCGCGCACGGCGGCGATCTCGGCGCGCTGCGGGCACGCGCACGGGAGTTCATCGCCGTGTGCGCGGAGGACGCCCAGCCGTGACGAGTGCGGCGAGAGCGGAGGGAGAGGGGGAGCGGCGCGGATGACGTCGTACGCGGGCCGGGGCGTGCACGGTCAGGTGGTCGAACACCTCGGCTACCGCCTGGTCTCCGGCGAGGTGGCCGAGGGCGACACGCTCGATCCGCGGGCGCTGGCGCGGGAGTGGGACCTCAGCCTCACGGTGATCCGTGAGTCCCTCAAGGTGCTGGCGGGCAAGGGGCTGGTCGCGGCGCGGCAGAAGCGCGGGACGTTCGTACGGGCACGCGGCGAGTGGAACATGCTCGACGCGGACGTCATCCGCTGGCGCGTGGCCGCGGGCAAGGGCGAAAGCCTGCTGCGCGACCTCGGCGAGCTGCGGATGATCGTCGAACCCGCCGCGGTGCGGCACGCCGCCGAACGCCGCACCGACGAGGACCTGTCGGCGCTGGAGCGGGCGCTGACGGCCATGGGCCAGGCCGGTGACGACGCCGCCGAGGCGGCGGCAGCGGACGTCGCGTTCCACCGGGCGCTGCTCACCGCCTCGGGGAACGAGATGCTGGCCCGGCTCGACCAGCTCATGGAGCCGGTGCTGCACGCGCGGGACAGCATCGTGCACGCGCCGCACGGCGTGGCCGACGACCCGGTCCCCAGCCACCGCGCCGTCCTCGAAGCCGTCCGGGCCCGCGACGCGGACCGCGCCTCCGCCGCCATGGCCGACCTCCTCACCAAGGCCGACGCGGACGCCGGTCTCGCGGTAAGGGACCTCGCGGGGGGACGGGGTGTCGCGCGCCCCGAGGGGTGAGCGGGGCCGGGGCTTCCGCCGAGGCCCCGCTCGTCGCGCTACTCGTCGCCGCTGAACAGCACGAGCAGGAACCACCAGACGGCCCTGCTCACGAGTCCCGCCGCCACCTGGCGGCCGAACCCGCCTCGCGGCGTGGCGGTCTTCTCCGGCTTCGAACGCTCTTGTTCGTTCAAGCCTCGCACCTCCCTCCTTGGACTGACCTCCCCCAGCGGGTCTGACCAAGTGAGTCGGGATGCGAGAGGCAGATTACCCGACGAGAGCGGCCGAACGGGTGAACTTGGCTTCTCCGCAGGGCGGTTGAGGGGCCCCGCGCGCTCGTCGAAGGGCTCTTCGTCCTCGACGCGGCGGGCGCTGGAGGGGCTATCGTGCCTCTATGTCTGATCCGCTCCGCATCGTCTCGCGCGACTCCCCGATGGCCCTCGCCCAGGTGGAGCGCGTCCGCGCCGAGTTGGCCGTGCTGCGTCCGGAGCTGCGTACCGAGGTCGTGCCGGTCAAGACGACCGGCGACCGTTGGATGGGGGACCTTTCGCAGGTCGAGGGCAAGGGTGCCTTCACGAAGGAGGTCGACGCCGCGCTGCTCGCCGGTGCCGCCGACCTCGCCGTGCACTGCGTGAAGGACATCCCCGCCGACCGTCCGCTGCCGGCGGGCACGACGTTCGCGGCCTTCCTCGAACGCGACGACGTCCGCGACGCGCTCATCGACCGCGAGGGCCGCACCCTCGCCGAGCTGCCGCCCGGCACCCGCATCGGAACCTCGTCGGTGCGCCGCGTCGCGCAACTGGCCGCCTCCTACCCGCACGTGGAGTGCGTGCCCATGCGGGGGAACGCGAACAGGCGCCTGGAGAAACTCGCCGCAGGGGACGCGGATGCCCTCCTGCTGGCCGTCTCGGGGCTGGAGCGCATCGGCCGCACGGACGTCATCACGGAGATCCTGTCCGTGGAGACGATGCTGCCGCCGGTAGGGGCCGGTGTCCTGGCGCTCCAGTGCCGCGAGGACGACACCGCGACGAGCGAGATCGTCAGCGGCCTCGGCCACCCCGGTACGGACCGCGAGACACAGGCGGAGCGCATGCTGCTGCACGTGCTCCAGGGGCACTGCAACAGCCCCATCGCCGGATACGCCACCACACGCGGCGGTGAACTCTCCCTGCGCGCCAGCGTGTTCACGCCGGACGGCAAGACGGTCCTCAACGCGCACGAGTGGGCGGGCCGGCTCGACCCGTCCACGCTCGGCACCTCCGTCGCCGTCGCCCTCCTGCGCCAGGGCGCCCGCGACCTGATCGACAGCATCGCGCACTGACCTCGCGGTCGGTGGCGCGTCCCCTCAGTGGTTCGAGTGGCGGGCCGAGTGTGTCGTGGGGCGTCCGCGCTGGCGTCCCCTCGTCGGCTGGGGCTGGGGCTGGGGCGGTACCGCGTGGTGGTCCCGGTCGCGTGGGCCGTCGACGTCGGACGAGGGGGCGGGGGAGAGGGGCAGGCGTGCCGTGAAGTCGCGGAACGTGTGCGTCGCCGGGTGGACGGGTTCGCGCGGCCACACCAGGCGGACGGTCACGGGAGGCGCGTCCACGAGCGGGAGATAGCGGATACGGGGATGCGGATGGCTCTCCGCCGTGCCCTCCGAGGTGACCCCGACGGCCTCGCCGGTCGCGATGGTGGTGAGCCACTCGTCGACACCGGGCACCTCGAACGTGCGCGGTGCCCGCCCGTGGCCCGCGCCCGGCCACAGCTCGGCACCGGTCGTCGCCGCGGTGGCGCAGAGCACGACGGGACGTCCTGTGAGGTCGTCCAGCCGCACGGTGCTCCGTCCCGCGAGCGGGCCGCTGTCGGGGACGGCCGCCACACGGGGCTCGGTGTAGAGGTCGAGAGCCGCCAGCTCCGCGCGCGCCGTCGGGTCGGGCCCGTACGGCGCGGAACCCGTGCGCAGGAACGCGACATCGACCTCGCCCCGGCGCAGCGCGCCCTCCGGATCGTCGCAGCGCCGCACCCGCACGGGAGTGTCCGGGTGCGCCTCGCGCCACGCGCTCAGCAGCGGCACCGTGTGGCGGCCGAGCACCGACCAGGCGAACCCGACACGCAGCGGTCCAGGACCGCCGGACGCGGCCTCGGCGAGGGCGTCGTCGAGCTGGCGCAGGATGCGGTGGGCGTGCTCCCACAGCCGCTGCCCCGCCTCGGTGAGCGCGAGGTGCCGCGTGGTGCGTTCGACGAGGCGCGTGCCGAGCCTGCGCTCCATCTGGTCGAGGGTGCGGGAGAGCGCGGGCTGGCTGACGCGCAGCGTCGCCGCGGCCCCGGTGACCGTGCCCTCGTCGCCGATCGCGGCCAGCGCGCGCAGATGCCGCAGCTCCACATTCATAACCAGCAAGCATAACTGTGGCGCGGACGGCATTTCCCTCCGCGTCCGGACGGTTCTAGCGTCGCGGGCATGAAGATTCTCCTCATCGGGGCGGCCGGAAAGCTCGGCGCCGCCGTCCACAAGACACTGGCGGGACGCGGCCACGAAGTCCTCACCGTCGGCCGCACCAGCGGCGACCTGCGCTGCGACATCGCCGACCCCGCCGCCACCGCCGCGCTCTACGAACGCGTCGGCCCCGTGGACGCGGTGGCCAGCGCGGCGGGCGACGTGCCCTACAAGCCCGTAAGCGAGATGACGCCCCAGGACTACGAGTCCGCGTTCCACGGCAAGGTGCTCAGCCAGATCGAGCTGGTGCGCCAGGGCCTGTCCCGGATCGCCGAGCGGGGCTCCTTCACGCTGATCACCGGCGTGCTGGCCCGCGACCCCATCCCCACGGGAAGCGCCGCCTCGATGGCGAACGGCGCCGTGGAGTCCTTCGTACGGGCCGCCGCCATCGAGATCGCCCCGCTGCGCATCAACGCCGTCAGCCCCACGGTCTTCACCGAGAGCCTCGCCGACTACGGCGACTTCTTCCCCGGCGTGCCTCCTGTCGACCTCGCGCAGGTCGCGCAGGCATACGTCCGCTCCGTCGAAGGCGGCCAGACCGGCCAGATCTACGGGCTGTCCTGACCCTTACGGGGACGGTTCCGCTTCAGTCCTTGTGGTGTTCCGGGTGCGGCTGGACGGCGCCCTGGGAGTGGGCGTGGGCGAACTCCTCGATGAGCCGGTCGGCGTCGGTCAGCAGCACGCCGTGGCTCGCCCAGGCCGCGGTGCCCTCCGCCGCGGCGGTGAGCTCGCGGTGCCGGGCGCGCCCGTCCTCCAGCGCCTGGTCGAAGGGGTTGCGCCGGTGCTGGCCGTCCTCGTGCGCCCCGATCTGGCCGACGGCCCGGGACAGGGTGCCGAGGAGGTCCGCGTACGGGCACAGGAAGTCGTCGCCGGGGGTGGGCCCGGACTCGTCGTCGATGATCCGCAGCAGCCCGTAGCAGATGCTGCGGATCTGCTCGCTGGCGCGCGCGAGGGCCTCGACGAACGTGCGGTACCCGGCGAAACTCGTGGGGAGGGTGTTGCGGGGGAGCAGCCGACGGGGGTTGTAGACGACGGACTCGGCACCGGACTCCACCGCGTACCTGGCGCTGTCGACGGAGGCGTCGAGCCGACGGGCACGGTGCAGCCAGTCGGCCACCACATCCCGCTCCGGCAGGCCCTCGCCGAGCCCCCTGGCGATGTCGTTCAGGAGGGTGGCCACCGTGTGGGATATCTCGTGGACGCCCTGCGTGGCGGCGCGGTAGCGCAGGGGCGGCAGCAGGAGCAGGGTGACGGCGATGCCGACGCCCGCGCCCAGCAGTGCCATGAGGATGATCTGCCACAGCATCTGCTCGTGCGTGCCCGAGAGCGCGTTGTACGCGAAGACTCCCGCGACCGAGACCTGGATGCCCTGGCTGCCCAGCCGGTTCCACCGTCCCACGGCCAGGGTGAGGCCGAGCATCACCGCGAACGCGGCGGCGTTCTCGCCCAGCGTCGGGCCGACGGCCCCGGCCGCCAGCACGCCGAGGACGACGGCGATGACGTAGCGCACCGACTGCAACAGAGAGCGGTACGCGGTGGACTGGACGACCAGCAGCGCGGTGAAGGGCGCGTAGGTGGGCTGCGGGGAGGCGAACGCGTACTGGGCCAGTGCCCAGGCGAGCACCCCGGCGACAGCACTCTTGAACAGCAGGAACAGCGTGTCCCGCTCGGGCCCCGAGTGCTCCTTGGCTCGCTTCAGGCCCCGCCACAGGCGGCCCGGCGCGCGCAGGGCCGCCTGCCACCGCTCGGCGACGGACCGGCCCTGACGCACCATGGGCTCCTGCTGCCCCTGCCCCTGCTGCTGTTCCTGTCGCTCGTGCTGCCCTTGCCGCTCCTGCTGGGGTCCGGCCTTCGCGGTCCCCTTGCCCTTCCCCGCGCCCCCGGCCTCTCGCGCAGCCCTCAACGTTCCCTCAACTCCCCTCGTCCACGGTCGCGTTCCCCCGGCGGGCCGTGTCGTCGGCGCCGGGGCAGAAGGCGAGTCCCCGCAAAGCCTCACGGGGAACAGCCGTGACCCGTGGCGCGGGACACACTTCTGTTCCGGTGGGAGGGAGAGCGGGCGTGGGCGCGGGGGAGAGGGGAGGCCCGTCAGCCTGCGCCGGGAAGCCGGATCTCCACGGTCCCGCCTCCGTCACCGTTCCCGCCACTCACCCGTGTCTCGAAGGCGGGCTGGGGAGCGGTGGCCGGGCCCCGTACGTTCCAGCCGTCCGACAGGCGGAAGACGCTGCCGTGCCAGGGGCACGTCACACAGCCATCGGAGATCTCGCCTCCGGAGAGCGGACCGGAGAGGTGACTGCACCGGTCGGCGAGCACACGTACCTCGCCGTCGGGCTCCCGCACGACCAGAAGGGGCACCTCGCCCAGTTCCTTGCGTACGGGCTGACCCACGGTCAGCTCCGTCACGGGGCACAGGGTGTGCCAGCCGGGCTCCAGCAGATGCGGCACGGGTTCCGTCTTGTTGGCGCCCGCTCCCTGCCGGTAGGCGAGGTGGCCGCCCAGGAGACCGCCGCCGCCTGCTGCGCAGAGCCCGGCCGCACCCAGCGCGCGGCCCAGTCCCGTCCGCCCGCGGCCCCTGGCCACCCATGAGCCCGCGTACAGGCCGACGGCCAGGGCGTTCGACGCCGCGTGCACCAGGCCGGTGCGCATCTGCTGCTCGTGCTGCTCCGACCAGTCCACCCACCCTGCCAGCGCCGCCGGAAGAGCCGCCGCCACGCCCGCGCCCACCAGGAGGCGGGCGCTCTTCTCCGCTCCCGGTACCGCGTCGAGCACGGCGGCCGACAGCCAGGCCCCCATCGGAAGCTGGACCAGCGCGGGATGGAGCGGATGTCCCAGTGCGCGGCCGTGGAGGACGTCGCGGAGCCGTCGTCCCAGCGGCAGTCCGCGCACCACGCGCTGGACGGGGCCGATCGCGCGGTCGAGCGCCTCGGCCCGCTCCAGCGCGTCGAGCGCCCCCGGCAGCGTGACCCGTGACGGCGGGACCCGTACGGCGCCGTCCGACGCGGAGGCAGAGGGTGCCGGGCTTCGGTGCTGCGAGAAGGTGAACCGCATGGCAGGGCGAGTAGCCGTGGGCCTGCCGCTCAAACGGTGCGGTGCGGGGGTGCCCGCGGCGAACACACCGTCCGCCCGGCCGGACGGGCATGAGCACTTCTCACCGGCCGGACGGCGGGGCACCATACGAGTCGTTCCATCGCGGATCTGAGATCCCCGCTCGTGCACGACCCCACGGGAGAGAGAGCTCAAGACATGAAGAACGCTGTACGGCGGGCCGGACCGGCCCTGCTGGCGCTGGCGGGACTCCTCGGCGGTGCGGTCGCCGCAGCGCCGCCCCCGGCCGAGGCCGCACCACGGCACCCCCTCACCGGGCAGGAGCAGGCCGGGGAAGAGGAGGCCGGGCGGGAGAAGAAGGACCCGGCACACACGGACGTGCTGTTCATCGGCGCCCACCCGGACGACGAATCCATGTCGCTGGCCACCCTCGGCCAGCTCAAGGAGCGGCACGGCCTGAGCACCGGCGTCGTCACGATCACCCGTGGCGAGGGCGGCGGGAACGCGGTGGGCCCCGAGGAAGGCCCCCAGCTTGGACTGATCCGCGAGACGGAGGAACGCGAGGCCGTCGCGCACGCGGGGGTGCGCAACGTCTTCTACCTCGACAAGCCCGACTTCTGGTACACGCTCTCGGCACCCCTGGCCGACAAGCTCTGGGCCGTCGGCGAGAACCGCCAGGACACCCTGGAGCGCCTCGTCCGCCTCATCAGGGCGACGACACCGAAGACCGTGGTGACCATGGACCCGCGCCCCTTCGACCAGCACGGCGCCCACCAGGAAGGGGCGCGGCTGGCGGCGGAGGCGTTCCGACTGGCGGGCAAGCGCACCGCCTTCCCCGAACAGATCAGCCGCGAGAAGTACCGTCCCTGGCAGCCGTCGCGGCTGCTCGCGCAGAACGGCGCCTACGAGGGGCCCGTCGGCAAGAAGTGCGCCGCGCACCGTGGCGAGGACCCGCACACGGGCCTTCCCGTCACGGGCGCGTGGACGGGTGCCATCTCCCGTGAGACGGGCACGACATGGGCGCAGGTCGAGCGCGACGCCGCCCGCGTCTTCCGCACCCAGGGCTTCGACACCATGCTCCCGCCGAAGGTCACCACACCCCGGGACGAGCTGGGCTGCGAGTGGTTCTCCGTACTGGCCGAACGCGGCGAACCCGTGAAGGCCGAGGTGCGGCCCCAGGGCGAACTGAAGCCCCTCTACGCGGAGTTCCGCGACTGGGCCACCCGCGCGGGCATGCCCTGGCTGGCCAACGAGGCGCAGCCGGACTACCCCGACAACCCCTCGACGAGCGTGCCCCGCGCCGAGCGGAAGCCCACCGTCGACGGCAAGGCGGGCCCGGACGAGTACCCGGGCCCCGAACTGCCGCTGCGGCACTGGCAGAACGAGGAGTGCGACGGAACGGCCGACTGCGCGGCGACGGCCCGTACCGCCTGGCACGGTGACAGCCTCTACGTGCTCTTCGACGTCACCGACGACAAGCGCGGCACGGCGCTGGAGCAGTCCGACTGCAAACGGCACTGGCGCACCGACTCCGTCGAGATCGACCTCGACCCGCGCGGCACCTCGGACGACACCTCGACCACCTTCAAGGCCGGGATCCTCCCCTACACGAAGGAGGGCGGCCCCTGCGCGGGCCGCGACGCCGACAACCACCAGGGCCCCGCCTCGACCACGGCGCCGGGCATGGACATCGCCTCCACCCTCAAGGAGAAGGAGGGGAAGGGGGCGCAGGACGGTGCGGCGTACGCGGGCTACACCGTCGAGGCGGAGATCCCGCTGAGCGACCTCCCTGCGGCCGTCGACCCACGGAACCTGACCGCCAACTTCCTCCTGTACGACTCCGACACCCAGGACAAGACCGGCCAGACCCGGCTCGCCTGGTCCCCCTACGGGAGTGCCCAGGCCGACCCCTACGTCTGGGGCGGCGCCCGGCTCGACGGGTTCACCGCGCCGCCCGAGCGCCCGCAGACACCGCCGGTGATCCCGCTGGAGGCGGCACAGAGCAAGGACTCGCCCGCCTCGGTCGCCCAGTCCCGCCGCACCGGCGTCCCGCTGGCTGCCGGGCCCCGCGATCCGGGGGAGCGGAGGTGAACGCGGACCGGGGCTGAGCGCTGGATGCCCTGACGGTGCCGACCGGCCGCCCGCGAGGGGTGGCCGGTCAGCCCGCTTGGGCGCGGCGCTAGGCGAACTGGCCCCCGAGCGCGGTCTCGACGTCGCCGAGCAGGGTGACACCGGGAACCCGGCCGCCCCCCCCGTCACCCGCCCGGCGCGACCGCCTCCAGTTCGTCCACCGTGCCGGACATGACGACCCGCAGGTGCTCGGTGAGGTGCTCGACGGGCCAGTCCCACCAGGCGATGTCCAGGAGGCGGGCGATGTCCGCGTCGCTGTAGCGCTTGCGGAGGAGCTTGGCCGGGTTGCCGCCGACGATGCCGTAGTCGGGCACGTCGTCCACGACCACGGAGCCGGAGGCGATGACGGCGCCGTGCCCGATGCGGACGCCGGGCATCACCATGGTGTCGTAGCCGAACCAGACGTCGTTGCCGACGACGGTGTCGCCCCGCCCCGGCAGCCCCGTGATGAGGTCGAAGTGCTCGGCCCAGGAGCCGCCCATGATGGGGAACGGGAAGGTGGAGGGGCCGTCCATGCGGTGGTTGGCGCCGTTCATGAGGAACCGCGTCCCGGTGCCCAGCGCGCAGAATTTGCCGATGACCAGTTTTTCCGGGCCGTAGTGGTAGAGGACGTTGCGGGTCTCGAACGCGGTCGCGTCGTCCGGGTCGTCGTAGTACGAGAACTCCCCGGCCTCGATGAGTCCGGACGTCACCAGCGGCTTGAGCAGGACGACGCGCGGCTGGTCGGGGAAGGGGTGAAGTACCGTCGGGTCGGCGGGAATCGGAGGTGTGGCGGTCACTGGTGGTCGCTCTCGGGTCGGGGGCAGAGGGCTGATCGTCCCACCGGGCGCCGGACATCCCGCGCCCGCGCCCCCTCCCGACGCTCACCTCGCCGCTGTCACTGCTGTTGTTGTTGGCGGGCCGCGACCGCGGCCACCGCGCGGGTGATGACGGCCTCGGCCTTCCCCTTGTCCACGCCGATACCCGTCAGCACGCCCTGGCCGTCCTCGAGTTCGAGGAGGGCGAGCAGGATGTGCTCGGTCCCGATGTAGTTGTGCCCCATGCGCAGCGCTTCCCTGAAGGTCAGCTCCAGTGCCTTGCGCGACTTCGCGTCGTACGGGATCAGCTCGGGGACCGAGGCGGCGGCCGGGGGCAGCGCGGCGGTCGCGGCCTCCCGGACGGTGTCCAGCGGCACGTCCAGGGTGACGAGTGTCGCCGCCGCGATGGCCTCCGGCTCGGCGAGGAGCCCGAGGACGAGGTGGGCGAGGCCGATCTCGTCGTTGCCCGCCGTGCGGGCCTCGTTCTGCGCCGCCATCAGCACGTTCTTCGCGCGCGGGGTGAAGCGGCTGAAGCCCTGGCTCGGGTCGAGGTCCAGCGGCTGGTCGGAGCCCTTGGTGACGAAGCGCTTCTGGGCCGCCTGTTTGGTGACGCCCATGCTCGCGCCGATCTCCGTCCAGGAGGCGCCCGAGCGCCGGGCCTGGTCCACGAAGTGGCCGATGAGATGGTCGGCGACCTCGCCCAGGTGGTCGGCGGCGATGACCGCGTCGGAGAGCTGGTCGAGGGCGCTGGAGTGGACCTTCTTGATGGCCTCGATCAGATCGTCGAGGCGTACGGGGTGGTTCGAGCTTATGGGCTGCGTCATGCGTCAACCATAGGTTGACGCCAGGAATACCGTCAACCATGAGTTGACGATCGATGGGCCGAGACCCGTTCCCGGGCACCGGGGCGGTGCCGGGGCTGTTGTGCCCCGCCGGTATTCCGGGCAGCCTGACCCGGTGAGCGGCGCGGACCGGTCCGCGCCGCGGGCGCCGTCCCGGTACCCGGGAACGCGGCCGGTGCCGGAGGCCACGTCGGAGGGAGGACCGTCCCGTGCCCGTCATCGACGTATGGGCCCAGCACCCGACACCGCGCTTCAGCGGCCACGAGATGTTCGCGTCACTGCGCCGCTGGACCGGCGAACCGGCCCTCACGGAGGACCTGCCCGTGGCGCGCACGCTCGCGGCCATGGACGCCGGGGGAGTGGACCAGGCGCTGATCAGCGCCTGGCACGGGCCGGAGGGCGCGCTGATCTCCAACGACGAGGTCGCGGGGTTCGCCGCCCAGGCGCCCGGGAGGCTCTTCGGGGTGGCGTCGGTCGATCTGCGCCGGCCGATGGACGCGGTGCGCGAGCTGCGCCGAGCGGTGCGCGAGCTGGGGTTCAGGGCGCTGCGTGTCGTGCCGTGGCTGTGGGAACTGCCGCCCAACGACCGGCGTTACTACCCGCTCTACGCGGAGTGCGTCGAACTGGGCATCCCGTTCTGCACCCAGGTCGGCCACACGGGCCCGCTGCGCACCTCGGAGACCGGCCGCCCCATCCCGTACCTGGACGACGTGGCCCTGGACTTCCCCGAGCTGACCATCGTGGCCGGTCACATCGGCTACCCGTGGACGGCCGAGATGATCGCGGTGGCCACCAAGTACCCGAACGTCCACATCGACACCTCGGCCTGCACCGTCCGCCGCTACCCCGCCGAACTCGTGACGTATCTGGGCGGACACGGCAGACGGAAGGACCTCTTCGGCACCAACTACCCCATGATCCCCGCCGAGAAGGCCCTCGCGGGCTTCGCGGAGCTGGCCCTCGACGAGGAGGCCAGAGACCTCTTCCTCGCGGGGAACGCCCGCAGGGTCTTCGGGCTGTAGCGGCGGGCGTACGGGAGCCGAGGGGGTCTCGCGCACGCCTCACGGACGGCCGTACGCCACCGTCCGTCACCCTCCCGCCCCTCTGGGCCGTCCGCCCCTCCCGGACCGTCAGCGGGCGGGTCACCGTCGTACGCCGTCCCCGTAACAGGGGAGCCACAGGGGGCCGGACGGCCCACGGGGTGCGTGTCCCCTCGGCCCCTCGCGCTGTTGGAGCGTGCGGAAGCCAGGCGGCGGGAAACGGCGCTGACGGAACGTCACAGCACGGGCCCGCCGGACGGTGGACACACCGGACACACGGCGAGGGACCGCGGAGGGAGACGGCGATGATCGCGAGCATCGAACGCACCATGGAGCGGTGGACGGCCACCTTGTGGGCCGCCCTCCGTCGCGAGAAGGAGAAGCCGATCGAGGTGGTGGCCGGGCTGCTGCGCGCCTGCGACGAGAACGCGGTGATCGTGGGCCGGGGCCGCACCGTGGTGCCCAACCACTTCACGATCGAGCTGCCGCGCGAGAGCTACCGCGAACTCGACGGCCACGCGGAGGTGCTGGCCGAGCGGCTGACCACCCGGATCCGGCAGTACGCGGCGGAGCGGCACTACACCTTCGCCGGGCCCGTACGGGTGCGGCTGCGGGGCTACGACGGAGCGGGCAGCGGCTTCCGCTACCGCATCCGCAGCCACATCGACCCCACCAGGCCGCCCGCGCGCACCGACGACCTCACCCGCGCCCTGCCTGCGGTGACCGTCTGACGCCGGTCCGGAGCGCGCATCCGTTCTGCCCGCGCACCCCGCTCTGCGACGCGCCCGGTCTTCCCGCGCCCCGGCCCGCCGACGGCGTCCCCCGGACGCCGCGTGCGCCGGAAGGCCACGCGGGAGCGTGGCCGTGCCGCCTCCCCGGCGAGCGGCACGGTCACGTTCCCCCGTGCTGAAGACTTTGACGGTCCAATGTTGGACGAACCTTGAAGAGAGCTTGAATCCCCTGTTCACAGCGCCTTTGCTGAGGTTAGGGTGCCGCAGCGGAAGGTGGGCGCGTGATGGCGGTGGAGTTCTTGGTGTTCGGCCACGTCGAGGCGCGTATCGACGGAGAGCCGGTCGATCTGGGACACGTGCGGCAGCGGTGTGTCCTGGCCGCGCTGCTGGCCGACGTCAACCGCCCGGTGCCCGTGGACCGCCTCGTCGACCGCGTGTGGGGAGACCGGCCGCCGCGACGGCCGCAGGGCACCCTCTACAGCTATCTCTCCCGGCTGCGCCAGGCGCTGGCCCCCGCCGCGGACGAGGCGCGGATCGCCCGGCGGCACGGCGGCTATCTCGTCGAGGCGGACCCCGCGTCCGTCGATCTGCACCGGTTCCGCGGCCTCGTCGGGGCGGCACGCGCGGCCGACGAGGTGGCCGAGGCCGCGGCGCTGTTCGAGCGCGCGCTCGGCCTGTGGCGCGGCGACGCCTTCGCGGCGCTCGACACCCCGTGGTTCCACTCCTTACGGGAGACGGCGCGCGGCGAGAGGTTCGCGGCGGAACTGGACCTGGGCGAGGCGCGCTTACGGCTCGGTCAGCACGCCGGACTGCTCGCCGAGCTGCCCGCCCGCGTGCGGGCCCATCCACTGGACGAGCGGCTCGCGGCGCAGTTCATGCTCGCGCTGTACCGGGGCGGGCGGCCCGCCGAGGCCCTCGCCCACTACCAGCGGGTGCGGGAACGGCTCGCGGAGGAGCTGGGGACCGACCCGAGCCCGGCGCTGCGGACGCTGCACCAGCAAATCCTCACCAACGACCCCGCGCTGGACCCACCAGGCACACCGGACCCACCTGACTCCCTGACGCCCCGGGCGGGGCAAGCGGCGGAGGAGCCCGGGGAGCCCGGGGAGTCCGAAGAGCCCGGCGCCGAGGACCGCGTAGGGGTGGGAGTGGGGGCGGGGGCGAGGGCGGCTGAGCGGGGCGGCACGGACACGTCACCGGGCGCGTCCGAGGCGCCCGTCCCGCCCACGGCCCCCGTGACCGTACCGCGCCAACTGCCCCCGCCCATGCCGCTGTTCGTCGGGAGAGCCCCCCGGCTGGCCGAACTCGACAAGGCACTGGGCGGCGAGGGCGCGTCCGGAGGTGCGATGCCCCTCGCCGTCATCGGCGGTACCGGTGGCATCGGCAAGACGTGGCTCGCCGTCCACTGGGCGCACCAGAACGCCGCCGCGTTCCCCGACGGGCAGCTCTACGCCGACCTGCGCGGCTTCGCCGTCGCGGCGGAACCGGTGCCACCGGAGGACGTGCTGCTGAGCTTTCTGCACGCACTCGGCGTGGCGGCGGCGGCCGTGCCGGTGGACCTGCCCAGCAGGGCGGCGCTCTTCCGGAGCCTGGCGGCCGGGAAACGGATGCTGATCGTCCTCGACAACGCCCGCGACACCGAACAGGTCCTGCCCCTGCTGCCGGGAACCGCCGCCTCCACGGTGCTGGTCACGAGCAGGAACCAGCTCACGGGCCTGATCACCGCGCACGGGGCACGCGCCGTGCCCCTGGACACGCTGACCGAGGCCGAGGCACGGGAACTGCTGGTCCGGTACGTCGGCGCCGAGCGCGCTGCGGCGGAGCCCGGTGCCGTCGCCGCGCTGACCGACCACTGCGCGGGCCTGCCCCTGGCCGTCAGCCTCGTCGCAGCGCGCGCCACGACCCACCCGGACTTCCCTCTCGCCGTGCTGGCCGGTGAACTGCGCAGCCGGTCAGCACGGCTCGACGCGCTCGACGCGCACGACTTCACCGCCGACCTGCGCGCCGTCTTCTCCACCTCCTACCGCGCGCTCCAGCCCTCGGCGGCCCGCGTGTTCGGGCTGCTCGGCCAGGCGCACGGGCCCGACATCGGGCTGGCCGCCGCCACGGCGCTGACGGGGCTGACCGCCGCGTCGACGCGCTCGCTCCTGCGCGGACTGGAGGCGGCGCACCTGCTCCAGGAACACGCGCCGGGGCGCTACCGCATGCACGAACTCGTCCGTCTCTACGCCTCCGAGCGCGGCGAACACGACCTGACGCGGCCCGACCGCGAAGCGGCACTGGCCCGCCTCGTCTCCTTCTACGCCGACACCGCCCACGCGGCCGACCGGCTGCTGTCCCCGCAGCGCACGCCGATCGACCGGACGCCGATCGACCGGACGCCCCCGGCGGTGCTCCCCGCACCCCAGCCGCTCGCCGACGCGGCAGCCGCCATGGCGTGGTTCGAGACGGAGCACGCCTGCCTCCTCGACATCCACCGATTCGCCGTCGAGCGGGGACGCGCCCAGCGGCGGCCGTCGGAAGGGCCGGAGCGCACGGAGGGCAGCGAGAACGGTCCCGGCCACCCGTCCCCGGAGCCCGACGGGTCCGACGGGTCCGACGGGTCCGACGGGTGGTACGGGAAGGCATGGCGGCTGGCCTGGTCCCTGGACACCTTCGAGTGGCGAAGGGGCCGCCACAACGACCGTGTCACCGTGCTGGGCGCCACCCTCGCCGCCCTCGCCACGTCCGACGCGCTCGGCGACCCGGCGGACAGGGCCCTGGCCCACCGGCTCCTCGGCCGCGCGCACGTCCCCCTCGGACAGCACACCGAGGCACTGGACCAACTGCACCGCGCCCTCGCGCTCTACGCCGCGGCCCACGACGCCTCGGGCCAGGCCCAGACGAACCTCAACCTGGCCCTCGCCTGGGAACACCAGGGCGACGACCGCAGAGCGCTGTCCCACGCCGTCGCGAACCTCCGTATCCGCAGGGTGCTCGACGAGCCGCTGCGGGAGGCGGAGGCGCTGAACGCGGTCGGCTGGTACCTGGCCAGGCTCGGGCGCCACGGCTACGCGCGCCACTACTGCGAACAGGCCCTCGCGCTGTGCCGCGGGCTCGGCTACCGCGAGGGCGAGGCGTTCACCCAGGACAGCCTCGGCTACCTCGCCCACCGCAGCGGCGCGCACGCCCAGGCGCTGGAGCACTACCAGCGGGCACTCGCCCTGCGCCGCGAACTCGGCGACACCTACGAGGAGGCGGACGCGCTGGCCTGCCTGGGCGACGTCCACCACGCCATGGGCCACGCCGCGCCCGCCCGGGACGCCTGGCAGCAGGCCCTCACCCTCTACCGCGCCCAGCACCGCCCCCTCCAGGCGTCCCGCCTGGAGGGAGAACTGGGCTCCTTGGGCGACGACCAGGCCACTTCCGGCGGACGGGGCGGACGAGGCGGGAGCGGCAGGCGTGTGGGCGGCGCGTGACACCCCCGAGCGCGGTACGGCGCCGTCGCGGGCCCGGTCCGCGTCATGAACCGCCGACGGGGAACCGTCGCGGATCGAGGAAGTCCGTCGCGCAGTAGGCACGTTCGTCTGCCACGGTCTGGGCCAGCAGCTCGCCGATGCCGGGCGCGTGCTTGAAGCCGTGGCCGCTGCCGCCGCCCGCGACCACCACGCGCGGGTCGTCAGGGAGCCGTCCGACGAGGAACTGCCCGTCGGGCGAGTCCGTGATCAGACACGGCCCGGACCGCACGGGACGCGGGTCGAGACCGGGCAGCGCCTCGGCGACGACCGCGCTCAGCCGCTCCACGAGTCCGTCCATGGCGTCCTCCGAGCCGCCCGGTGCCGTATCCGCTTCCGCGAGACCGATCTTGACCCCGTAGTCCTCGTCGGACCCGTGCCCCCACAGCGCTTCGCCGCCGGGACGGCGCCAGATGAAGGCCGGGAACCGCTCCAGGGCGAAGTCGTCCGAGCCCGGGTCCCCGGGCCGGAACCAGGACATCGGCGTGCGGCGCGGCGACAGGGGCAGGCCGGGGACGAGCTCTCCCAGCCACGCACCGGCCGCGACCACCACTTGTGGCGCGCGCAGTTCCATCGTCGGCGTGTACACGGTGACGCTGTCGCGGCCGGACTCGATGCCGAGTACCGGAGTGTGGGCGTGGACGTCCGCGCCCAGTCGCCGCGCGGCGACGGTCTGCGCCCTGACGTTGCGCTCGGGATAGCAGATCCCCGCGCCCGGGTCCCACACGGCGATGTCGCCGGGCGCCAGGCCCGCGTACTGGGGCTGCCGCGCGACGAGCCCTTCGTGGTCCAGCTCGGTCACGGGCACGCCCGCCGCGCCTGCGGCGGCGAGGGCGCCGCTGACCGGGGCGCTGTCCGGCGCACCGGTGCTGAGGCAGCCGGTCTGACGTACCAGGACTTCGCCGGTCCGTTCGCCCAGTTCGGTCCACAGGCCGAGCGACTTGAGGGCCACGGGCGCCAGGCCGGGGTGCTCCAGGCAGGCGATCCGGAACAGCCGGGTCGCGCCGTGGGAGGAGCCCAGACCGTGTCCGATGCCATGACGTTCGACGCCCGCAACGTCGGCCCCACGGTGCGCGAGCCTCCACAGCGCCGCCGACCCGAAGGCTCCCAGGCCGACCACGATCACGTCTTTCCGCACGGTTTCCACGTACGCCGCCCCTCTCGTCGGTCCGCTCTCGTCGGCCCGCTCCGGTCCGCGCTTCGGTGTCGCGGAGCGCGGAAGCGCGGGACAGGCTATCCAGCGGAGGGCGCGGGAGAGCAGCGCGCGGTGCCGTCCTCGGCGAGGCGAATCCGGCGGCCCACGGCCCTCCGTTCAGCGCGCGTCCACGACCATCAGCGCCGTGTGCAGGGAGGTGCGGGACTCGGGTGAGGTGAGGGAGGTGCCGAGGACCCGTTCGACGGTGCGGAGCCGCGCGTACAGGGTGGGGCGGCTCAGGCCCGTGCGGCGGGCCGTGGCGGTCTTGGAGCCGCCGCACTCCAGGTACGTCCGCAGCAGGGTCAGCAGATCCTCGCCGGTGCGCGCTTCGTGGTCGAGGAGGCGGCCCAGTTCGGTCTCCGCGAACGCCTGCACCCGGTGGTCGTCGCGCAGCAGCGCCACCAGGCCGCGCAGCCGCACGTCGGCCGAGCGGTAGAGCCGCGCGGCCTCGGGCATGGTGAGCCCGACCTCCGCGACGTGGTCCGCCTCGGCCAGCCCCCGCGCCGCGGCGACGAGGCTCGGCGAGGCGGGGGCCGTGCCCGCGACCCAGGCGTCGGTGCCGTCATGTACGCGCAGCCGCTCGCGCAGCCCCCCGCACACCTCGCCCAGCGCGGCGTCGGCGCCCGCGGGGTCGGGGCACGACATCACCACGGAGACCGCGCCCTTGCGGCGGATCGAGACCAGTGCGGTGTGGCCCGCCGCGGCGACGGCCTGACGGGTCGCTTCGAGGAGGCGCCGGTCGCGTTCGCCCTGGGCCAGTTCGCCCTGGCCCTGTGCACCGGCGGACGCCGGCCGCCCCGGGGCGGGTGTGCGGATGACGAGGGGGACGTAGCGGGCGCTCGCCGCCAGTCCGAGGGCGCCCGCGCGGGCGACGGCTTCCGCGTCGTCGGCCACGCGCCCGCTCAGGAGGTCGTCGAGGAGGCCGCCGAGGGCGTGGACGACGAGCGCGTCGCGTTCCTGCTGGATCATCCGGTGCAGTTGCAGCGACTGCGCAGTCCGCTCCAGCACCATGCGGACGCGTGACGCGTCCCGCGCGCCGGTCCGTGTCCCGGATCCGACGAGTCCGGCGCGCGCCTCGGACCCGTCCGTCTCGGACCCGTCCGCTCCGCTCCCGTCGACGGGCAGCACCAGCCGCCCCCAGCGGTCGGCGCCGACCCCCAGCCGTACCGAGGACCACGCGGCGGCCGGGTCAGGGGCCGCGCCACTCTGGGCGTCGTGGCGGCGGGAGCGTTCGGCCCACCGGTCCAGCAGCCGTGCCGTCGGCGTGCCCGCCGCGCAGAAGGCGAGCACGCGGCGGCCCAGATCCTCCAGGACGAGCGGCGCCCCGAGGATCTGCGAGGCGCGCGTGACGATGTCCTCGGTCGAGGCGCGGGCGATGTTGAGCGAGGTGAACACCTCGTGCGTGGTCCGGGCGAACTCCACCTCCTCGTACTGATCGGCGACGATCAGCCGGTGCACCTGCTCGGTCACCTCCACGAACCGGATCTCGGCGCCGAGCACCACCACAGGCAGCCCCGCCTCGTCCGCCCAGGCGCCGAGGTGGTCGGGCGGCGCGGTGAGGTGGGTGCCCAGTTCGACCACGAGCCCCGCGACCCGCCGCTCGCCCAGCATCCGCAGATAGCGGGACGCGCCTTCGGCGTCGCCCGCCAGGGGCAGGCCCGTGCTCATCACCAGCTCGCCGCCCTCCAGCAGGTGCGTGAGGTCGGTGGACTCGCTGACGTGCACCCAGCGCACCGGGCGGTCCAGGTGGCGGTGGCCGCCGGCCACACGGGGCTCGCCCGCGGCCAGGACGGGGAGCGCGAGCACTTCGCGGACGGTCGGGATCATCGACACAGTGTAAAGAATCAGCCGCTTTCCCCTACAGAACGTCGGCCAGGGCCCTGGCATCCTCGCAGGCGAGGGGGCTGAGGAGCGGTCCGCGAGCCCGAGAGGTCCGGCGAGGCTCCGTCGGCCCCCGTCCACCAAAAGCTCATCCCGATCATCCGAAGGCGAGGAATCCGCGGTGCCCGAGACCGGTCAGTCGTCGCACATCGTCCACTGGGTCGACAACAAGAGGTATTCCGGCACGAGCGGCCGTACCGCTCCGGTGACCAACCCGGCGACCGGGCGCGTGACCGGCGAGGTGGCGCTGGCCGCCGGTGAGGAAGCGCGTGCCGTGATCGAGTCGGCCGCGGCCGCCTTCCCCGCCTGGCGCGACATGTCCCTCGCGAAGCGCACCGCCGTCATGTTCCGCTTCCGGGAACTGCTCAACGAGCGCAAGGACGAGCTGGCCGCGCTGATCACCAGCGAGCACGGCAAGGTGCTCTCCGACGCGCTCGGCGAGGTCACCAGGGGCCAGGAGGTCGTGGAGTTCGCCTGCGGCATCCCGCACCTGCTCAAGGGCGGCTTCACGGAGAACGCCTCGACGGGTGTGGACGCGTTCTCCACCCGGCAGCCGCTGGGGACCGTCGGCATCATCGCGCCGTTCAACTTCCCGGCCATGGTGCCCATGTGGTTCTTCCCCGTCGCCATCGCGGCCGGGAACACCGTGGTGCTCAAGCCCAGCGAGAAGGACCCCTCGGCCGCGCTGTGGATCGCGGAGCTGTGGGCCGAGGCGGGGCTGCCCGACGGCGTCTTCAACGTGCTCCAGGGTGACAAGGAAGCCGTCGACGAACTGCTCACCCACAAGGCCGTCAAGGCGGTCAGCTTCGTGGGCTCCACCCCGATCGCGCGGCACGTCTACGCCACCGGCACCGCCAACGGCAAGCGGGTGCAGGCACTCGGCGGCGCGAAGAACCACGCCCTCGTGCTGCCCGACGCGGACCTCGACCTGGCGGCCGACGCCATGGTCAACGCGGGCTTCGGCTCGGCAGGAGAGCGCTGCATGGCGATCTCGGCGGTCGTCGCGGTCGGCGGCATCGCCGACGAGCTGGTCGGGAAGATCGCCGAGCGGGCCAGGACGCTGCGCACGGGCGACGGCACCCGAGGCTGCGACATGGGCCCGCTGGTGACCGCCGCACACCGCGACCGGGTGGCCTCGTACGTCGACCAGGCGGAGGCGGACGGCGCGACGGTCGTCGTCGACGGCCGCACCGTGCGCCCCGACGGCGGCGAGGACGGCTTCTGGCTCGGCCCCACCCTGCTCGACGGCGTAGGCACCGGCATGAGCTGCTACACCGACGAGATCTTCGGCCCGGTGCTCTCAGTGCTGCGCGTCGATACCTACGAGGAGGGTCTTGACCTGATCAACTCCAACCCCTACGGCAACGGCACCGCCGTCTTCACCAACGACGGCGGCGCGGCCCGGCGGTTCCGGAACGAGGTCGAGGTCGGCATGGTCGGCATCAACGTGCCGATCCCCGTGCCCATGGCGTACTACAGCTTCGGCGGCTGGAAGGACTCCCTCTTCGGCGACACCCACGCGCACGGCACGGAGGGCGTGCACTTCTTCACCCGGGGCAAGGCCGTCACCACCCGCTGGCTCGACCCCAGCCACGGCGGCCTCAACCTCGGCTTCCCGCAGAACGCCTGAGAGGGGGCACCACCGATGACACTCACCGACCCCACGTCCCCCTCGGCTCCGGGGGCGCTGCCCGACGACCCCGCCAGGACGTACGCGCTCGACCGCCGCCACGTCTTCCACTCCTGGTCGGCGCAGGCCGCGCTCGACCCGATGGTCATCACCCGCGCCGAGGGCTCCTACGTCTGGGACGGGGAAGGCAACAGGCTGCTCGACTTCTCCTCCCAACTGGTCAACACCAACGTCGGCCACCAGCACCCCGACGTCGTCGAGGCCATCGCCGCACAGGCCCGCCGCCTCGCGACGGTCGCCCCGCAGCACGCCAACGACCAGCGCTCCGAGGCGGCGCGGCTGATCGCCGAGCACGCGCCCGGCGACCTGGACCGCACGTTCTTCACCAACGGCGGCGCCGACGCCAACGAACACGCCGTCCGCATGGCCCGCCTCGTCACGGGCCGCCCCAAAGTGCTCAGCCGCTACCGCTCGTACCACGGCGGCACGCAGACGGCCGTCAACCTCACCGGCGACCCCCGGCGCTGGCCGAACGACGAGGGCACCGCAGGGGTCGTGCACTTCTTCGGCCCGTACCTGTACCGCAGCCACTTCGGCGCCGCCGACGAGGCCGAGGAGTGCGGGCGCGCGCTCGCGCACCTGGAGCAGGTCATCGAACTGGAGGGCCCCGGCACCATCGCGGCGATCCTCCTGGAGTCGATCCCCGGCACCGCGGGCGTCATGCTGCCCCCGCCCGGCTACCTCGCGGGCGTGCGGGAGCTGTGCGACCGGTACGGCATCCTCCTCGTCCTCGACGAGGTCATGACCGGATTCGGCCGCACGGGCGCGTGGTTCGTCTCCGACGAGGAGGGCGTGGTCCCGGATCTGCTGACCTTCGCCAAGGGCGTGAACTCCGGCTACGTGCCGCTCGGCGGTGTCGTGATGGGGGAGCGGGTCGCCGGTCACTTCGCCGACCGCCCCTACCCCGGCGGGCTCACCTACTCGGGGCATCCGCTGGCGTGCGCGGCGGCCGTCGCCGCCATGACCGTCATGGAGCGCGACGGCGTGGTCGAGCACGCGCGCCGCGTCGGCGCCGAGGTCATCGGACCGGAACTCGACCGGCTCGCGCGGCGGCACCCCAGCGTGGGCGAGGTGCGCGGGCGCGGCGTGTTCTGGGCCGTCGAACTGGTCACCGACCGTGCCTCTCGCACCCCCGTAGCGCCGACGGGCGGGAGCAGCCCGGGCATGGCCGAAGCGGTCGCCACCGCGAAGTCCCTGGGCCTGCTGCCCTTCACCAACTCGAACCGCATCCACGTCGTCCCGCCCTGCACGGTCAGCGACGACGAGGCACGGGAAGGGCTCGGCATCCTCGACCGCGTCCTGAGCCGGGTGGACGCGCTGGTGGCGGCGGAGTCGTAGCGGAGCTGTAGGGGAGGGGGCGGGGCGCGACGGGCGACCGTCCCGCCCCGCCCCCTCCCATTCCTGCCGCGTCCCGCCCCGTCGGCCGCCCCGCGCAGGGGCAGGACGTGGACGGCCTCCCCCCGTTGTGAGCGCCGGGAGAAGACGGCGGACGTATGCCGGAGCGGGAAAGCACCCCGCAAGCGGAGTAGCCGCGCCCGGCACCGCCCCTACCGTGCGCGACGGCGTACGCGTAGGGGCCCGTTCCCCGCCCGGAACCCCCGCCGCCGCGCCATACTTCGGCCATGGTGGCCCGTGAGGGCCGACAGCACCCGCCGGGTACCGCGCCGTGGGACAAGGACGCGGACCCGGAGGACCGGCTGGAGATCCAGGCCCGGCTGCTGGCGGCCGACGAGGACGCGTTCCGCGCCGTGTACGAGCGGTACGCCCCGCTGGTCATGGGCGTCGCCACCCGGGTCACCCGGGACAGGGCGGCGGCCGAGGACGTCGTCCAGGAGGTCTTCTCCCACCTCTGGGAGCGGCCCTTCTCCTTCGACCCGGAGCGCGGCTCCCTCCGCTCCTGGCTGGCCGTGCTGGCGCACCACCGCGCCGTCGACTGGATCCGCCGCGAGGAGCGGCGCCGCGGCGTCCAGGTGCGCTACGAGCGCCACGAACCGCCGCGCGGGGACGAGACCGCTGAGGCGGCGGAGGAGGGGATGCTGACGCTGCGGATCAGGGCCGTCGCCGCCGAACTCCCCGACACCTTGCGCGAGCCGCTGCTTCTGGCCTACTACGGAGGCTGGACGTACCGTCAGGTGGCCACCGAACTCGGCATCCCCGAGGGCACGGCCAAGACCAGGCTCCGGGCCGCCCTGCGCCTCATGGCCGCGGCGCTCGCGGCGGAAGGGACCGCGCCATGAGCCGTGCCGGTGCGAGCCCAGAGCCCGCGGGCCCCTCCGGCCGCTCGGGCCGCCCGGGCCCCTCCGGAGCCCCGGACCGCGCGGGGGCCGCGGGCTCTGGCGGGCCGCGCGAATCCGCGGGGTGTGCCCCGGCCGAATCCCTCTGGGGAGCGTGGCTGCTGAACGCCTGCTCCGCCGAGGAGGCAGCCGAAGTGGAAGCACATCTGCGGCACTGCGCGCGCTGCGCGGCCGACGTGCGCGCGGCGCACCGCGCCGTCGCCGCGCTGGCGGAGGCCGACAGCACGGGCGACGGGTCGTGGCCCGCGCCGCCGCCCGCCCTGTGGGACGGCGTGACCGGGTCCGCCTATCGGCGCAGGCCGCCCACACCGCGAGGACTGCCGGGGTTCGCCCGGCCCTACGCCGCGCAGTTCGCCACCCTGGACGCGCTGCTGGGCGAACTCGGCGCCGACGACTGGCGTGCGGAGGCGGCACCGGGCTGGAGCGCCGCACAGGTGGTGGCCCATCTGGCGGCGACGGACAGCCTGCTGGCGCACCGTCTCGGCGCCCCACCGGTCCTGCCGGAGGGACTGGCGGACCCCGGCGATCCGGACGACCCCGGCGGCGACCCGGGCGGCGGCCCGGCCACGGAACCGGAAGGCTCCGCGCGTACCCCTTCCGGGCGCGGCGATGCCGTCGCCCTCCGTACAGCGGCGTACACCGCGTGGGCCGAGCGTCAGCGGCCGGAGGACGTCCACGCGGCCTGGCGCGCCCAGGCCGAGGCGCTGCGGTCCGCGCTCGCGCGCGTCGGCGAGGAGCAGGGGCAGCGGAGGGTCGCGCTCGGCAGGACACCGAAGGTGCCGGTGGCCGACCAGGCGCTGGGCCGCGCCTTCGAGACCTGGGTGCACACCGCCGACATCGCAGGGCGCAGCGGATTCCGGCTGCCCCCGCCCGCCGCCCGGCACCTCGCGCCCATCGCCGATCTCGGGGTGCGCCTGCTGCCGCCCGCGATGCGGGTGTGCGGCACGCCGCTGGGCACGCGGGTGCTGCGGCTGGAGCTGACGGGCAGGGGCGGCGGCGTCTGGCTGGTCGGCGAGGCGGGCGCGGACTCCCTCCCGACGGGGACGACGGGCCCGGCGGGCTCGACGGGCGCGGACCCCGGGGGCGGCACGGAGGAGCCCGACGCGCGGCTCGTCCTCGGAACCGTCGAGTTCTGCCTCCTCGTCGGAGGCCGGGGCGACCCCGCGCAACTGGCCGGAACCGCCCGTACGACGGGCTCCGGGCGGCTGGCCGAAGAGGCGCTGCACGCGGCTCCCGCCTTCGCCGGGCCGTAGCCCGGCGACCGGCCGCCCCGTTCCCGGCCCCGTTCCCGGCCCCGGCTCGGCGCACCCTCGTCACGCTCGCCCCCGTCTCCGCCGACCGGTCGGCGCGCCGCCGTACCACCGGCATCCGGCCCGGTCGCTGCCAGCCGTTGTCCGCCGGCCCGTCAGAGCAGCTTGTCCCGGCTGATGGGCAGATCGCGTATCCGGCGTCCGGTGGCGTGGTAAACGGCGTTGCCGATCGCCGCTGGCATCCCCGTGCCCGCGGTCTCCCCGAAGCCGCGTGCGCCGAGTTTCCCCATGGCCGGGTCGGGTTCGTCGACGAAGACGGTCCGGATGTGCGGGACGTCGGCGTTGACCGGCAGCAGATAGCCGGAGAGGTTCGGGTTGACCACGCGGGCCCGGTGGGGGTCGATCAGGGTGTGCTCGGTGAGGGCGAAGCCGATCGCACAGACGAGACCGCCGATGGCCTGGCCGCGCAGGGTTCTGCGGTTGAGGATCCGGCCCGCGTCGTACGCGCCGACCATGCGCGTCACCCGGATCCGTCCGACCCGCGGATCGACGCGCACCTCGGCGAACTCCGCGCCGACGGAGTAGCCCAGCGGACTCGACCCGGACGCCTCGGTGGTGGCCTTGACCGGCTTGCCGTGCCGGGCGAGGACCGAACGGATCTCCGCACGGCGCCGGGGCAGGCCGGTCTCGTACAGGAACCCGTCCTCCGCCGTGATCCGGTCGGCCGGAACGCCGTACAGGGGTGAGCGCGGATCGGCGACCGCGATGTCGATCAGCATCCCCCGGACCGCGGCACAGGTCCGCTCGACCGGGATGCCGACTCCGGGAACGGTGCCGGAGGCGACGGACGCGAAGGCGAACGGGTAGCCGGTGTCGCCGAGCCGGAAGTCGACGTCGTCCAAGGCCAGGCCCAGGGTCTGCGCGGCCACCTGGGACATCACCGTGTAGGTGCCGGTGCCGATGTCATGGGTGCCGACCCGGACCACCGCCTTGCCCGATGCGGACAGCTCCACTTCGGCACCGGCGGACGGCCTGCCGCCCGTCGTGTGGGCCGCGGTGGCCATGCCCCAGCCGATCAGCGTGTCGCCGTCGCGCATCGACCTCGGGCGCGGAGTGCGCCTGTCCCAGCCGAACACGTCGGCGCCCCGGCGGTAACACTCGATCAGATGCCTGCTGCCGTTCCCGGTCTCCGGGTTGACGGCGGCGTGGTTGCGCAGCCGGAGTTCGACGGGATCCATGCCCAGCTCGTAGGCGAGTTCGTCGAGCGCCGACTCCAGGGCGAAGCCACCGACGGCCTCCGGTGGCCTCATGAAGCTCGGCGCGGGGAGGTCGAGCCGGACCGCCCGCTGGGCGACGTGCACATGGGGGCAGGCGTACAGCATGCGGGTGGAGTGGCAGGTGGAGAAGATGCCCTCCTCGGTGCGGGTGACCTGGTTCGTGGTGACGTGGTCGATGGCGGTGAGGGTTCCGTCCCGCCGGGCCCCGAGCCGCAGGCGCTGGTGCGATTCGGCCCGCTGGCCGTTGGAGGTGAAGGTGTGGGCGCGGGTGAGCACCAGCTTGACCGGCCGTCCCAGCTCCCGTGCGACGGCCGCGGTGAGCAGGGTGTGCGGCCACGTCGGGCCCTTGGCCCCGAAGCCGCCGCCCAGGAACGGCGACAGCACCCGCACATCGGCTTCGGGGACACCCAGTGCCTGGGAGACGCAGAACCTGGTGGCGTGGACGCCTTGGGCGGATTCGTGGATCGTCACCCGCTCGCCGTCCCACTCGGCGGTGGTCGTGGACGGCTCCATCGGATTGTGGTGGTGCGTGGGCGTGGTGTAGGTGACGTCCATGACGACGTCGGCCTGTTGCAGCCCTGCCGCGACATCCCCGCGGGTGGTCTCGTTGGGGCCCGCGAGGCCCGCGTCCGGCACGAATGCCTCGTCCATCGCGTCGGCGATGAAGGCCCGGGGCTCCGACTCCTCGTAGGAGACGTCCACGAGCGTCGCGGCGTGCTGGGCCTGCTCCAGCGTCTCGGCGGCCACGTAGGCCACGGGCTGCCCGCTGTGGTGGATGTCCGCGTCCTGTAGCGGGACATAGCGCTTCAGATAGCTGAGATAGGTGGGCCGTGCGAGGCGCGGCATGTTCAGGTGGGTGAAGACGGCGACGACCCCCGGCGAACGTTCGGCCTGGCGGGTGTCGATGCGGGTGATGCGCCCGGAGGCGATGGTGCTCATCACCAGCAGACCGTGCAGGACTCCGCTGACCCGGGCGTCCGCGGCGTAGGTGGCCGCGCCGGTGACCTTGGCGCGGCCGTCCAGCCGTGGAACGGGGCTCCCGATGACCTGGCTCATCGGTCGCCTCCCAGGCCGCTGAGAACGTCGGCGAGGGCGCGCTGCACCAACTCGACCTTGAATGCGTTGTGTTCGCGCGGTCTCGCCCCGTTGACCAGGGCCCTGCCCGCTTCGGCCACGGTGGCATCGGTCAGCGGCCGGCCGCGCAGCGCGTCCTCCGCCTCGGCCGAACGCCACGGGCGGGGCGCGACTCCGCCGAAGGCCAGCCGGATGTCGGTCACGACCCGCTCCCGCATGGTCAGCGCTGCGGCCACGGAGACCGTCGCGAACTCGAACGAGGAGCGGTCGCGCAGTTTCAGATACCGCGAGCCGCGTGCCACAGGATGCTCGGGGACCTCGATGCCGGTGATCATTTCGCCGTGCCGCAGCGCGGTCTCCCGGTGCGGAGTGGTGCCGGGGAGCAGATGGAGATCCTCGACCGCGATCGAGCGGCGGCCGTCCGGCCCGAGGGTGAGCACCACCGCGTCCAGGGCGCACAGCGCGACGGCCAGATCGGAGGGATGCACGGCGATGCAGTGGTCGCTGCCGCCCAGGATCGCGTGTGCGCGGTTCTGCCCGGCGATGGCCGGGCAGCCGCTGCCGGGGCGGCGCCGGTTGCACGGGCCGGCCGCGTCGCGGTAGTAGCCGCAGCGGGTGCGCTGCATGAGGTTGCCGCCGATCGTCGCCCGGTTGCGTACCTGCGGGGACGCCGACGCCAGCAGCGCCTCGGAGATCACCGGGAACCGCTCCCTGACCACCGGCCGGTCGGCCACCTGCCGCATCCGTGCCATGGCCCCGATGCGCAGTCGGCGCTCGCGCAGTTCGATCCCGGACAGAGGGGTGTCGTTGACGTCGACGACCAGGCCGGGGGCGAGAACACCGTCCTTCATCAGGTTCGTCAGTTCCGTCCCGCCGGCGATGAACGCGGCTTCCCCGTGGGAGGCGACGAGATCGACGGCCTCGGAAGCGCGCGAGGCGCGCGCGTAGTCGAAGAGCCTCATCGGCCGGCCTCCTTCGCGGCGTCCCGTACGGCGTCGACGATGTTCGGATAACAGCCGCAGCGGCAGAGGTTGCCGCTCATCCACTCGCGTATCTCGTCGTCCGAGCGGGTGTGGCCCTCCTCGACGCATGCGACCGCTGACATGATCTGCCCGGGGGTGCAGAAACCGCACTGGAAGGCGTCACGGCGGATGAACGCGGCCTGCACGGGGTGCAGTTCTTCGCCGCGGGCCAGACCCTCCACCGTGGTGATCGCCCGGCCGTCCTCCATGACCGCCAGGGTCATGCACGACGTGACGCGCTCGCCCTCGATCAACACGGTGCAGGCACCGCATTCGCCTCGGTCACAGCCCTTCTTGGTGCCCGTCAGGCCGAGCCGCTCGCGCAGCGCGTCCAGCAGGGTGACCCGGGCCTCGACTCTGACCGGCCGCTTCCGGCCGTTGACGAATAACGTCACGTCGGCCTCCACGGCCGGGGAAACGGCTCCGGGAGAGCCGGTGGCAGCCGCCGCGCTCCTCGGCACGGCCATGCCCGCGGTGGTGACAGCTCCGGCCACGAACACGCTGCGGCGGCTCTGCCCGTCCACTGTGGGTTGCTCGTTGTCCGGCATGCGTCTCTGTCTCCTTGTCGGTTGATGGAGCTGGCGACGCGCTCGAAGCGGGCGGGAGGGACATCCCCGCCCGTGCCCTGTCGGTGATAACGAAATCATGTTGCCAACGGCAACGCAATGATGGGTGCATGGCCCCGTTATCGATGCCAACATCGCGTCATGACGCTGTTACCGTGGCCCGCATGGAGAGGGATCTCACGCGCGAGCAGATCGGCAAGCGGCTGGTCGAGGCGGCCGCCGGCCTCTTGGCCGAGGGCGGGCGCGAGGCGGTCTCCACCCGGGCGGTATGCGCCGCCGCCGGGGTGCAGTCACCCACCCTCTACCGGCTCTTCGGGGACAAGAACGGGCTGCTCGACGCGGTCGCCGAGCACGAATTCGAGAGCTATCTGAGCGACAAGGCGGCACTGCCGGACACCGCCGACCCGGTCGAGGACCTGCGCCGTGGCTGGGACCTGCACATCGGCTTCGGCCTGTCCCATCCAGCCTGCTACTCACTGATCTACGGCGACGGCCGGCCGGGAGTCGAGACGCGGGCGGCCCGGCGTGCCTCCGCGATGCTGGACGGAACGGTCAAGCGGATCGCCGAGGCGGGACGGCTGCGGGTCAGTGAGGAGCGTGCCGCGCACCTGATCCACTCGGCGGGATGCGGCATGACGTTCACGCTCATCGCGCTCCCGGAGGACCAGCGCGATCCGGCGCTGTCCGAGCTGGCCCGCGAGTCCGTGATCGCCGCGGTCACCACCGACCCCCGCGAGAGCGCGGCCGATACCTCCCCCGTCGGCATCGCGGTGGCGCTGCGCGCCGTCGCGCCGCAGCTGACCTCCCTCACCGACGCCGAACGCCTCCTGCTCGTCCAGTGGATGGACCGCGTCGCCGCGTCCGCTCCCGAGGCGCCGCTACGCGGGAGCGGGCAGACGGCCGTCGTGCAGTGAGGCGCGGGGCCGGTCGAGGCTACGCGCGGGACTGACGAGCGATCCGGAGCCGACGGCCACGTCGCGTGATCCGGAGGAAGGCGCTGCCTCCCGGTGTCCGGGAGTGCGCCCCTGGGCGGTCGGCGGACGGTCCCCGGACGGCGGTTTTCGGCCAACTCCGCCGTAGTGCAATCCAGGAGCGGTCCGGGGCCGAATGAGGGGCATCGGGACGCGGCCCGGTGGACCGCGGCGGTTGCCCATGCGCGTCCCGATGGCCCACCGCCTCCCACAGCCGCCGCGGTCCGTGACGCACGTACCGCACGTGACGCACGTACCGCACGTGACGCACGTACCGCACGTGACGCACGTACTGAACGACGTACCTGGCACACGACGCACGTAGCCGACGCGCAGAGCGCGCCTCGACGTCGCGTCCCCGCACCCTTCCACGCTCCGCACCGCTCCACTCCATACCGCATCCGTAAAGGACGCCGCGATGTCGACAGCACGAACCGGCCGGGTACCGGCCTGGGCGCTGCTGACCGGGGGGATCGCGCTGGTGGCCACCTCGCTCGCGACCGGGACGGCCGCACTCGGCCCCGCCCCGGCCACCGCGTCGAGTCACCGCGAAGCCCCGCTGATCTCGGGTCAGCCGCAGTACGACAACACCGATGTGTACGCCTTCACCAGCCCGGACAAGACCGGTACCACCACGCTCATGGCGAACTGGCTGCCCTTTGAAGAGCCCGCGGGCGGTCCCAACTTCTACAAGTTCGCCGACGACGCCCGCTACCAGATCCACGTGGACAACACGGGCGACGGCCAGTCCGAGCTGATCTACCGCTGGACGTTCAAGGACGAGGTCCGCAACGGGGACACCTTCCTCTACAACTCGGACAAGGTCACCTCGCTGGACGACCCCGACCTCAACTTCCGGCAGACCTACGACTTGCAGGTCCTGAAGTTCAAGGACGGCAAGCACCTGTCGACGGACACGCTCGCCGACGACGCGCCCGTCGCGCCCTCCAACGTGGGACGGGCCTCGATGCCCCGCTACGACGATCTGCGCGCGCAGGCCGTGCGCAAGACCTCCAACGGCGGGACGGCCTTCGCCGGTCAGGCCGACGACCCCTTCTACCTGGACCTGCGCGTCTTCGACCTGCTCTACGGCGGAAACCTCTCCGAGGTCGGCCAGGACACCCTGAAGGGCTACAACGTCAACACGCTGGCCCTCCAGCTCCCCACCGAGCAGCTCACGGCCAGCTCCGACAAGCCCGTCATCGGCGTCTGGAGCACCACGCACCGGCGCAGCGCCGCCAACGGCTGGCGCCAGGTGTCCCGGCTCGGGATGCCGCTGGTCAACGAGGTCGTCGTGCCCAGCAAGGACAAGGACAAGTTCAACGCGTCCACGCCGTGGGACGACGCGCAGTTCGCGCCCTACGTCAACGACCCCGAACTGGCCAGGCTGCTGGAGAAGGTCTACAAGCTCAAGGCGCCGGCCGTACCGCGCAAGGACCTGGCCCAGGTCTTCCTGACCGGGGTGCCGGGACTGAACAAGCCCGCGGGCGTCAGGCCGCACGAGGCGCTGCGCCTCAACACGTCCGTCAAGCCAGCGCAGGACCCGAAACGGCTGGGTGTGCTGGACGGTGACAAGGCGGGCTATCCCAACGGGCGGCGCCTGACCGACGACGTCCTCGACATCTCGCTCCAGGTCGTCCGAGGCGAACTGGCCGGTCAGAAGAACGACCTCGGGGACGCGGTGGACGTCAACGACGAGAAGTTCGACGACACCTTCCCCTACGTGGCCTCGCCGCACTCCGGTTCGCGCGGACCGCTCAAGGAGCCCGCGCGGGGCGGCAGCGGCACCAGCGCGCTGGACGGCGACAACTCCTCGGCCTCCTCCGCCGCCACGTCGTCCGACGACGGCAGCCTGCTCCTGGCCTCGGCCGCCAGCGGCGCCGCTGCCCTGCTGGTCGTCGCGCTGGGGCTGCTGTGGTGGCGCCGAAACCGTTCACGGAGTGCCGCACCGCGGTGACCGTGGGCGCCCCCGGACCGGCCGCTGATGGACGGGCGGTCCGGGGAGGCAACTCCCTCTCGGGGGACGGGAGTTGAGGGCGGCGGGCCACGGGGAGGCCCGCCGCCCGCTCCTTCTCTCTCCCCCCAGCGGTGGGGGAGCGGGCCGCGCACACCCGCCCGGCCCCCCATCAGCCGTCAGCCACTGCCCGAGCAACCAACCACCGGCCGGCCGCTCGTACGGCCGTACAGCGAGGAGGGACGCCATGCGGACACGCGGCCCGCGCGGCGCGCTGATCGTCGTGGTGACGGCCCTGCTGCTGACCGCGGCGGCCTGGTTCACCAGCTTCCCCGTGCCGGGCGTGCCAGGCGGTCCGGGCGGCCAGGACACCCCGGCGGCCGACGGCCCCGCCCTGCGCGGCCCCGCAGCGCCGCCCGCCTTCGCGCCCCTGACCAGCGCCGGTCTGGAGCGTCGGCTCACCGGACTGCGGCGGCACCTGCGCGCCCAGCCGCGCGACGCGGCGGCCTGGGCGGCGCTCGGCACCGGCTACGTCGAACAGGCCCGCCGCACGGCAGAGCCCGGCTACTGCACCCGCGCCCAGCGCGCCCTGGCCCGCTCCCTCTCTCTACGGTCCGCCGACGGCAACGACGCGGCCCTGGCCGGACAGGCCGCGCTCGCCGCCGCACGGCACGACTTCCGCTCCGCGCTGCGCCTCGCCCGCGAGGCACTGACGGTCAATCCGTACGGCGAACTCGCGCTGGCCGTCCGCGTCGACGCGCTCGTCGAGCTGGGGCGGTACGGGGCAGCCCACGACGCGGCCCTCCAGGCCGACGCCCGCCGCCCCGGCATCCCCGTCTTCACCCGGCTCGCCTATGTGCGCGAGCTGCGCGGCGAGCGCGCCGGGGCCCGGCGCGTGCTGGAGCGGGCGCTGGACTCCGCCGCCTCCCCTGGCGACCTCGCCCAGGTGGCGACCGCGCTCGCCGAACTCGACCGCGCCGAGGGCCGCGCGGACGCCGCACTGCGCCACTACGCCACCGCGCTGCGCGCCGACCCGGGACACCTTCCCGCGCTGCTCGGCAGGGGCCAGGTCAGGGCGGCCGAGGGCAAGCCGGCGGCGGCGGTACGTGACGTGCGCGCCGTCGCCGCGCGGCAGCCGCTGCCCGCGCATCTCGCGCTGCTCGGCGAACTGTACGAGGCACGCGGCAGGAAGGACCGCGCGAAGGAGCAGTACGCGCTGCTCGGCGCCTGGACGAAGGCGGCCCGCGCCCACCGCGTGGACACGGACCTGGACACCGCGCTGGTGGCCGCAGACCACGGTGACGGCGCCGTGGCGCTGCGCGCGGCGCGTGCCGCCTGGGACCGCCGCCACACCGTGCACACCGCCGACGCGCTCGCCTGGGCGCTGCACCGGCAGGGGCACGACGCGCGGGCGCTGCGCCTCGCCCGGCTGGCCACGGACGGCCTCACCGACGGCGGCTACCGCAACGCGATGTTCCACTACCACCGCTCCGAGATCGCCCACGCACTCGGCGACGGCGCGCAGGCCCGTACCCACCGCCGCACCGCGCTCCGCCTCCGGACGGCGCTGACGCCGAAGGCCCGCGAGGTCCTCACGGAGCGGGCGGAGGCGGCCCGGTGACGTCGCCACGGACATCGCCCCCGGCCCGGCGGGACGAGTCCCCGGCCACACGGAGTGCGGGATGTACCGGTGTGCACCGTCGCACCGTGCGTCGGCGGGCGGCGACGCTGCTCGCGCTGCTGCTGGCGGCGGCCGGGCTCGCCCTCGTGGCCGCTCCGCCCGCCGCCGCGCACCCGCTGGGCAACTTCACGGTCAACGGATACGACGGCCTGACCGTCTCGCCCCGGCACCTGCGCGTCGACCACGTCGAGGACCTGGCCGAGATCCCGGCCGCACAGGCGGAACCCCGGATCGACGAGGACGGCGACGGCCGGTCCAGCGCCGTCGAGCGCGGCCGCTGGGCGCGCCGGATGTGCGAGCGCGCGGCGCGCCGGACCCGAACTACCGTCGACGCCCGTGCCCTGGAGTTCGCCTCGCGCGGCGACCGGGCGCGGGCCCTGCGGCGCCCCGGCGAGGCGGGGCTGCACACCCTGCGCCTGGAGTGCCTGCTGACAGCGCCCCTGACGCTCGCGGGGGAGGGCGCGACGGACGCCACGGCGCTGCGCTTCACCGGCGCCACCGCCGTCGGCGAAGCGGGGCCTGGCTGGCGCGAGATCACGGCGCGCGGGGACCGTACCCGGCTGGAGCGGAACGGAACCCCGGCGCGCTCGGCCTCGGCCCGGCTGACCCGTTACCCCGACGGCACCCTCACGGACCCGTTGCGGCAGCGCACCGCCGCGCTCGGCGTCCGTCGCGGGGGACCGGCACTGGAAGGCACGGGCACGGGCACGGACGCGGGGGAGGACGGCGCCTTGGGCGCTCGCGCGCTGGCACGGGACGCCGACGGGCTCACCCAGCGGTTCACGGACCTCGTCGGCGGCCACCGGCTCACCCTCGGCTTCGGCCTCGTCGCGTGCCTCCTCGCCATGGTGCTCGGCGCGGCGCACGCGCTCGCACCGGGGCACGGCAAGACCGTGATGGCCGCCTACGTGGCGGGCGGGCGGCGCCGCTCGCTGCCCGATGTGCTGCACATCGGGGCCGCCGTGACGGTGACCCACACGGCAGGGGTGCTGATCCTCGGGCTGCTCGTCGTCGGCGGCTCCCGGGTCACCCCGTCCGCGCTGCCCTGGCTGACGGTGCTGAGCGGGGTGCTCGTCGCGCTGGCGGGGACGGCACTGCTCCGCCGCGCGCTCACGGCACACGGCGCCCACGGCCACGCCCACGCCCACATCCATGGCCACGGACACCAGGGCCACCACCACGCCCACACCCACCCGCACGGGCCGCGCACCAGGGACACGCTGCTCCTGGGGTTCGCCGGGGGATTGGTGCCCAGCCCGTCGGCCGTGCTCGTGCTGGTCGGGTCCAGCGCGCTGGGCCAGCTCTGGTTCGGGGTGCTGCTGGTGACCGCCTACGGAGTGGGCCTCGCCCTCACCCTCGTGGCCGTCGCCGTGGTCCTGGTGCGCGCGGGTGCCCGGCTGGGCCGACGCCTCATGTCCGCCGCGCCGCGCTACGAGCGCCTCTTCGGCGTGCTCCACCGCAGGGCGCCCACGGGCACCGCCGCACTGGTCGTCCTGCTCGGCGCCTTCCTCACCCTGCGGGGACTCGCGGCCGTCGCGTAGGGCGCCCCGTCACAAGGCGCCCCGCCGGGGCCGTCACCACAGCCCCGGCGGCACACCCGGTCCGAGCCCCGAGCGGCGCTACCCGGCCTCGGACGCCAGCAGCTCCCGCAGCTCCGTCAGCACGTCGCCCAGGCACTCGGCGAAGGTTTCCATCGGGCCCGCCACCGCGCGCGGCGTGCTCAGGTAGAGGTTGAAGCGCTCGGGCAGCAGCACGTAGGCGACGCCGATGCAGCGGCTGCTGGTCGAGCCGAAGCCGAAGAACTGGATGTGGGTGGACGGCGCCGAGCTGGTGCTCAGATAGTCGTCCCGCATCGTCAGCCAGCCCGGCGTCCGGAACAGGGTGGGCTGCTCCGTCACCCCCAGCTCGGCGCCGCGCCGCCGCTGGATCAGCTCCAGCTCCCACAGGTGCTGCTCGGGCGCCTCGACGGCCTGGCACTCCTTGGCCCGCCGCACATGCGCCTCGGCGGCGGCGCGGAACGCGGCGCGCCGGGTGCCCGCGTCCGTCGCGGGGTCCTCCACCGTCGCCACGAAGGCGGTCATCTCGGGGGTGATGACGCGCATCGCCTCCGTCCGCCCGTGCCGGTACTGGCGGGTCGCGATCGACTCGTACGTAGCGCCCAGGTGCCCCTTGGCGCGCTGGTGCGCGAGCTGGTAGGCGATCTGGACGAACGCGTCGGGCGAGACGCCCAGGGCCTTGGCCGTGTTGCCGCCGAAGTCCTCGAAGGAGACGCACCGGGTCGCGGTGGCCGCGCCGTAGTCCGCGAAAGCGCCGGCCGCATCCCGCACCCGCGTCCGCAGCTCCTCGTCGAGCGTGAACACGAGCGGCCGCGGCGTCGGCGCGCCCTGCGTGCGGGCGCCCGAGCGGCGGGACTGCTCCTCGGCGGGGCTGCTCAGCAGCGTGTCGACGAAGCCGAGGATGGTGGTGCCGTCCAGCTCGCAGTGCTCGACGTTGATGCCCGCGCGCCCGTCGGCGAACACGATCAGCGAGAGCGCCTTGTCGAACCAGCGGTTGCCGCGGTCCCCGTACAGCAGCTCGTCGCACGCCTCCTGGACGTCCGCGGGCGCGAAGTCCTCCAGGCAGAGGCAGAACAGCGCGGTCTCGATGTCCTCCAGCGCGTCCGCGTTGCGCGGATGGCAGGCGAGCAGCGACGCGCGGGCGGCGGCCCACTCCGCGCGGGCCATCGTGGTGAGGTGTCCGACGGGCGCGTCAGCGCCGCCCGCGTCCTTCCCCGCCTCCGTGCCGGTTCCCGCCTCCGTGACGGCGCGCAGTCCGGCCGTCAGATCGTCGAGGCTGTGCGGCACACCGTCGGCGCCGAGCACGTCCAGCCGGAACATGCGGCCCCGGAAGAACACGACGATGTGCCGTGCCTCGGAGGGGCCGGGCCACTCGGCGGAGTAGGGGGTGCGGGAGGTGTCCTGCTCGGCGCCGGGGATGCGGGTGCTGGAGAACAGGTACTTGATCTGCTCCATGGACTGGGGCTGCCCGCGCTGCACCACCGGCTCGATGAGCCCCTCGTCCACCTGCCGCTTGTAGCCGACGGCGCCCGCGACGAGCCCGGCGGCGCGCTCCAACTGGGGCTGCCCGGAGTCCTGGAAGAGGAAGAAGAAGTTGGCGTTGAGCGCGATCCGGTCCCTGCGGCCCAGATAGCGGTACGGCCAGAAGGTGTCGAGCCAACTGTGCGTGTCCTCGCGCGCGTCGTACTCCTCCAGCGCGGCATGCAGCACCCGCCCCGGCCCGTCGGCGCTGAGGAAGGCGTCCACCTCGGCCTCGGTCGCCGCACGCTGGTCGGCGGAGAGCAGCGGCGCGCACCAGGCGAGGAACCGCTCGCAGCTCGCCTCCAGAGTGGGCAGCGGTACGCGCGGCAGCGTGTCCTCCTTCGCGAAGGTCGCCGGGACGGCTGTTTCCTGACTGGTCTTCAATTCGGCTCTCGTTTCTGCGTTTCTGCGTTTCTGCGTTTCTACGTTTTTTGCGTTTCCGGTGGTCGTGGCACGCGGGGCATGAGGCGTGGGCTTCACGGGGGCGGCCTCCGGGCCTGAGCCTTCCCCGTTCGGGGCGCGGACGTTCACACGGGCCGGGAGACATGGAGCTGCGCGTACAGCCAGCCGTCCGTCTCCAGGCCCCTGGCGTCCACACCGGCAGCCGACATCGTCTCCAGCATCTGCGCCTGTTCCTCGGGGGAGGCGAACATCCGCTGCTTGAAGACCCCTTCGACGCGCTCGGTCCGGTAGCCCAGTCCGTCCAGCGCGCGTTCGACGGGGGAGAAGGGGAACATCCGCAGGACGAAGTGCGCCATCCACGGCCTGCGGCCCTCCAGGCTCCGCACGACGCGGGTCAGCGTCCGCTCGGTGACGTAGCCGAGGCAGCCGGTGGAGATCACCAGGTCCGTTCCCGCGAGCTGGGCGCGCTGCCGCGGCGTGGGGTCGTGCCGCTCCAGGTCGGCGTGCACCGCGTCGTCGAGGTAGCCCGCCTCCCTCGCGTACGCGAGGGCGTTGCCCGAGGTGTCGAGGCCGACGAAGCGGGGCGCGTGCGCGGGGCGACGGGACCTCGTCAGCTCCCTGTCCCGGGCGAGCAGCGCCGCGCGGGAGCCGTCGGCCTCCGCATCCGGCTCCCGCCGCGCGTCCGCGTCGATGCCGTCCTCGGAGCCGCCGCCGTAGCGCGCGTACAGCTCGTCCATGGTCATGTCGTAGGTGAGCAGCGCCGCGTTCACACCGTACGAGCAGCCGATGTCCAGGATCTGGGGCACGGCGACGTGCTGCGAGTCGCGGTACTCCTTGATGAGCTTCGCGAAGTAGGGCTTGGCCTGCTGGGGGACGCAGTAGTCGAGACGGCGCAGCGAGCCGAAGTAGGCGCGCGGATCGGGGCGGTTGTAGATGTGGTCGAGCGAGACTTTTCCGGTGGCGTCAAAGCGCACGGGGCTTACTCCTCCGAGGATTCCGTCGCATACGGTGGGCGGGGCCCGCCGTCCTAGTCGAGCAGCCGGTCACCCCGCACGGCCCTGCCCTCGGCCTCCAGATGCTCGGGCAGCACCCGGCCGAAGAGCTGACGGGTGCGGGACACGCTCCCGATCACGCCAGGGCGCTCGCTGTACGCGAAGATCGCCGAGTGGCGCGCCGTGTCGCCCCGCACGGGGCTCACCCGGTGCAGGGAGTAGCGGCCCATGAAGAGCTGAAGGTCGCCGGGGCGCAGCCGCAGCCGCCTGACGAGCCGTTCGCCCCGCCCGGTCAGCACGTCCCTGACATCGTCGAAGTGCTCGTCCCGCGCCGACCTGATGCCGGGGCAGTATTCGAAGACCCCGCCCGTCCGCGCCTCCTGGGTGAGCATGCTGACGGTGAACTCGTTGGTGTCGAAGTGCCACGGGTGCTCCATGCCGGGCGCGACGACGTTGACCACCAGGCCCGAGAGCGGGTCGGCCAGCTCGTGCAGCCGCTCCAGCTCGAAGCAGCGCGCGAGGAAGTCCTTGAACAGCTCGTGGGAGTAGAGGCGGCTGACGAGCGCCTCGTCGGGGATGCGGTCGCGGGGGACGAACGCGTTGCCCCTGTCGAAGGACATGTGCCCGGGGTGGTCGGCGGGGAGGGAGGGGTCGGCGGCCGTGTTGTAGACGTTGACCGTCTCGACGTCGTAGTGCGCGCGGGGTGCGATGGCCGCGCAGTCCTGCCGCAGGATCTCGCGCAGCGACGGGCGGATGAAGTCGGGCAGTACGGTGCAGCCGACGTCCAGCAGTTCGCGCCGGGCACGGTCGACCACGGCCCGCGCACCGGGGCTCTCGGGTTCCGACAGGGGGTAGCGGGCGGTGTCGACCAGGTGGTCGAGCGTTCGCTGCTGCTCCGAAGTGCTCATCCGATCCCTCTCCGCGTGCGGCCCGTCGCCCCCGAGCCGACAGCGCCGAGCCGTGCGCCCGCGCGGGCCCGCCCTCGGATCACCGGCAACTCTACTGAGCGGTAACGCAGTTGACGCTTCCATAACGCCGACCCGTTGTCTGTGACACGTCACACGTCGCACGTGTGATGACACGGAGGGCTTCTTCGCTGTGCGCGGAGAGAGGCGCGGGCGGGGTGTGCTCAGCGGCCCGTCGGGTCCCCGGCGCGGGTGGCGTGCGCGAAGAGGTCGGCCAGCTCGCCCGCGTAGGCCGTCAGATCCACGTCCGGGTGAGCCCTCCAGTACGCGAACATGCCGTCGATGGCCGACTGGAGGCTGACGGCCATGACCCGCACGTCGAAGTCCCGGAACTCGCCGGACCGCTGGCCGTCGCGGAAGATCTCCTCCAGCGTGGAGTAGACGGGCTCGGCCCTCTCGACGCCGTAGTACAGCGCCCCGTCCCCGGTGCGGAAGCTGCCGAAGATCTCGATGAGCGCGATGTGCCGGGCCCGGTGGCCGCGCATGTACTCCGCCAGTGACTCGATGTGCATGCGCAGCCGTGCGGCGGCCTCGGCCCGGCCGTCCCGCCGGGGCCCGATGAAGGCACCGATCTCCCCGTACACCTGCTCCACGAGCCGCTCGATCAGCTCGTCCTTGCCGGCGAAGTGGTACGAGATGACGCCCTTGCTGATCCCGGCGTGCTGGGCGATCCGCGCCAGCGACGCCATTGCGTACCCCCGTTCCGCAATGACCTCGACGGCGGCCTCGATGATCTGCGCACGGCGCGCCTTCTCGATGAACGAGCGCTCCGTCCTCGGGCCCTTCACCTGCTCGCTCCTCCTCCCCGCCTCCCGGGAACACCGATTCTCCGGCCCGCGCAGTCCTCCGAAACCCGCGGCCAAAATTTCTGGCCGACCGGCCAACAATTTAGGCGCGTGGCCAACTCCTGTCCAGACCTATCCTGGCCCGGTGTTCACACCCCAGGGCCCCACCTTCCGCGAACTGACGGTGCAGGCACTTTCCTCCGTCGAGCGGGGATACGACCTCCTCGCCCCGAAGTTCGACCACACCCCGTTCCGTACGCCCGCGCGCGTCCTCGACGCGATCACCGAGACGCTGCGCCCGCTGGGCCCCTTCGGCTCCGGCCTCGACGTGTGCTGCGGCACGGGCGCGGGCCTGCGCACGCTGCGGCCCCTGTGCCACGGGCAGGTCACCGGCGTCGATCTGAGCGCCGGAATGCTGGCGGCGGCGCGCGAGGCCGACCCCGCCGCGCACTGGGTACGGGCCGACGCGCGCGCCCTCCCCTTCGCCGGGGCGTTCGACCTCGCGGTGAGCTTCGGCGCCTTCGGCCACTTCCTGCCCTCGGAGCGCCCCGGCCTCTTCGCCCAGGTCCACGCGGCGCTGCGCCCGGGCGGCGTCTTCGCCTTCCCCCTCGGCGCGCCTCCGCCGCCGCGCTCTCCCCTGTACTGGACGCTCCTCGGGTTCGACGTGGCCATGCGCGTGCGCAACGCGCTGTGGCGCCCGCCCTTCGTCATGTACTACCGGACCTTTCCCCTTCAAGGGGTGAGGGAGGACCTGGCGCGCGCGGGCTTCGCCGTGGAACTGCTGCCGATGGAGGAGTTCGGCCGCCGCCCCGACGGCAGCCCCCGCTGGCGGCTCGTGGTCGCCCGGCGGAGACCGGGCCGACGGACGCTCGGTCCGAGGCGCTGACGCGCGCGGTCCGACGCGCGCGGTCCCACGCGCAGGCGCGAGTTTCGTTGCCGTTTCGGCAACGCGGCTCGCCCGCGCCGCAACGGCCCCCCATGATCGTGACGTGATGTGACGTGGCGGGCGGTCGCGGAGGACCGTCGCCACCAGGTGCCCGAGTGCCGGGCCAGCCCACAGGGAGTACGGATGCCGCAGCCCACCGACCCGCCCGCCAGCCCGCCCACGCCCCGCGCCGAAGCCCGCACACGCCCCAGCACCCTGGTGCCGGAGGCACGGCACCGGCTGGTGGACGTGCGGGGAGGCCGTATCCACCTCGTCGAGGCGGGCACGGGGCCCCTGGTCCTGCTGGTACACGGCTTCCCCGAGTCGTGGTACTCGTGGCGCCACCAGCTTCCGGCGCTCGCCGCCGCGGGCTTCCACGCGGTCGCCATCGACGTACGCGGCTACGGCCGCTCCTCCAGGCCCGAAGCGGTGGACGCGTACCGGATGCTGGCCCACGTCGCCGACAACGTCGGTGTCGTGCACGCCCTCGGCGAGGAGACCGCGACGATCATCGGCCACGACTGGGGCTCGCCCATCGCCGCCCACTCGGCGCTGCTGCGCCCGGACGTGTTCACCGCCGTCGGCCTGCTCAGCGTCCCCTACTCACCGCCCGGCGGGCCCCGGCCGACGAGCACCTTCGCGGCGATCGGCGGGGACGAGGAGTTCTACGTCAGCTACTTCCAGGAGCCGGGCCGCGCCGAGGCGGAGGCCGAGCCCGACGTGCGCGCGTGGCTGGCGGGCTTCTACGCCGCGGTCTCCGGCGACACGATGCCGTCCGGCGAGAGCGGGGACAGCGGGGGACACGTCTTCTTCGTCCCGCCCGGCGGTCGCCTCTCCGACCGCTTCCCGGCCGGGCCCCTGCCCGGCTGGCTGTCCGAGGCCGATCTCGACGTCTACGCGGAGGAGTTCGAGCGCACCGGACTGACCGGGGCGCTCAACCGCTACCGCAACGTCGACCGGGACTGGGCGGACCTCGCCGCCTGGCACGGGCAGCCGGTCACCCAGCCCTCCCTGTTCATCGGCGGCGCCCTGGACGCCTCCACCACCTGGATGTCCGACGCGATCGCCGCGTACCCGGCCACCCTGCCCGGGCTGTTCTCCTCGCACCTGCTCGAAGGCTGCGGGCACTGGGTCCAGCAGGAGCGCCCCGAGGAGGTCAACGCCCTCCTCACGGACTGGCTCCAGGTCCTGCCCGGCTCCCCGGGCACGGGCGCCGAGTAGCCGGGGGCCGGATGGCCAGGGGCGCCGCGGGGGCTCTCGGAGGAGAGCGCCCGGCGCCCCTGGCCACCCGGCCTCAGCCGCTGCCTCCACTTCCTCGGCCGTCGCCCCCGTCCGCGTCACCGGGCCCGCCGCCGTCCTCGCTCCCCGCGGTGCCCGTGACCCGGCCGTGGGAGACCAGCAGCGCGCTGCGCAGCCAGGAGGGCATGGGGCGGGTGTGGGTGCTGTCGACCACCAGCGCCGCGACGGCGTGGAGCTTGGTGTTGGTGCGCTGGGAAGTGTCCACCAGGATCTCCCAGGCGGTGTCCGCGTCGCACCGCCAGGAGGCCATCATGATGCCGCACGCCTGATCGATGACGGGCCGTGTCTCCATGGCCTGCCGCAACTGCCTGACCTCCTTCCGTAGTTCGCCGACCAACTCGTCGCGCGGAACTCCCCGCACGTCCGGCGTCTCCCGCGCATCCGGCGTTTCCCGTACGTCGCACGTTTCCCGCGCGTCCTGCGTATCCCGCGTGTCCGCGGCCGTGTCCCCCGATTCGTCGCCGCAAGAGGTATAAGCGCTGTTCACCTGGATCTCGTCCACTCGGCCTCGCCGGAGACGCCGCGCGCCGGGGCACCGGCACGCCGGGTCCGGGTGCCGAAGGCCGGGGTGACGTGGTGGTCCACGATGGTCTCCAGAGGGCAATTGTTGTCGGGCGGCATGTTTTCTCTGCCCTGTGCATTCCACCGCACACGTGTGATCCGCCCTACGCCGGGGGCCCGGAAGCGCGAGCGGGGCGCCGGACGGGCGTGCGGTGGTACGGCCGGGCCCGGAGCGGCGACGGCCTGCCGGGGTACGCCGGGGAAGGCGGGCGCGACGTGGTTAGCTGGCCGTTTCGCGGTGGCGCCGCCGGTGGCGTGTGCCGGCCCGTCCGACGACGGTCGCGTGGGCGACGAGGACTGCACGAGAACTGGGAGACGTGGTGGACAAACTCTTCGCCGTCGAACGGGCACTGCGCACCGCGCAGCCGGACACGCTGCCGGAGGTCATCGCGGACGCGCTGCGGGCGCACTACGGCGCATCCGGCGTCGAACTGCGCATGATCGACTACGGGCTGACCACGCTCCAGGCGGTGGGTGCTTCCGGCGCCGCCCCGGCACCCGGCGCGGCACCCGCGCCCGTGTCCGCGTGGAACACCCCCCAGGGCCGGGCCTTCGGCGCCCAGGAGCCGGTGCTCGTGCCCGAAGCGCGGGGCGGGCGCGTCACGGCGCATCTCCCGGTGACCATCCGGGGGGACCGGATGGGCGTGCTCTCCGTCACCCTCCCCGAGGAGGAGTGCGGCAAGGAGCTGCTGAGCGGCCTGGAGTACATCTGCGAGGCGCTCGGGCACGAGGTCCTGGTGGCCGAGCGAGACACCGATCTGTACCTGCTCGCGCGCCGCACCGCGCGGCTCACCCTCGCCGCCGAGATGCAGTGGCAGCTCCTGCCGGGGCGCTCCTGCGTGCGGCCCGAGTTCGCGCTCGGGGCGCACCTGGAACCCGCCTACGCGATCTTCGGCGACAGCTTCGACTGGGCCGTCACCGCCGACCACCTGACCCTCTTCGTCGTCAACGGCATGAACGAGGGGATGGACGCCTCACTGCTCACCAACCTCGGGGTCAACGCACTGCGCAACGCCCGGCGCGCCGGTCTCGACCTCGCGGGCCAGGCCGTCCTCGCCGACCAGGCGATCTACGCGCAGTACCAGGGGACCGCCCATCTGTCCGTGCTGCTGCTGCGCTTCGACCTGGCGACGGGGGAGGTGGAGGCGATCGACGCCGGTTCGCCGCGCATCTGGCGGCTGCGCGACGGTGTGGAGTTCCTGCCCTGCGAGGCGCAGCTCCCGCTGGGCATGTTCGAGGACACGCGGTACGTGTCCGAGCGCTTCCGTGTGCGTCCCGGCGACCGGCTGCTCATCGGGAGCGACGGGGTCTACGACACCTCGTCCGCCGCGGGCGAGTCGTACGGCGAACGCGCACTCGGCCGCACGCTCATGGCCACCAGGCTGCTGCCCGCTGCGCAGGTCCCTCGCGCGGTGCTCCGCGAGCTGGGGGAGTACCGGGAGAACTCTCCGGTGCACGACGACGCCCTCGTGGTCTGTCTCGACTGGCACGGACGGGACGGGCACGACGGGCGGGATGGGCGGGACGGACGCGAGGAGGACGGGGCGGCGGCCCGGGTGCGGTCGTCACCGGAGGGGTGAGCCCGAACTGCGGGCCGCCCCAAGACACTTGCCGCTTGACAACTGTCCACGCATGACAACAATTGGATCGTGTCCCGGTACTCTGCGGTGTGCCGGGGTGCGCGGGCGCGGAAGGTGTCCCGTGGGCGTGCGCGGACCGTGCGCAGCCGGGTGTGCGTGGAGCGAGGGAGAGAGGGCCGAGGTGGTCAGGCGGGTCTGACGGCGCTGTCACCGCTCGCGGGACGTGATTTTGGGAGCGAGGAATCCACCGCCCCGCGAAAGCTCCTGAGCCCCTTGAGCAGTGCTTCACGATCCTTCGGGCGCATCGAGGAGAGGACGGCCAGCAGGGCGTCCTCGCGCTGGCTCCGCAGCCTTCTCAGATATGCCTTGCCGTGCCCTGTGAGGTGCAGCTCCAGTTCGCGCCTGCTGGTGGGGCTGGGGAGCCGCTCCACGAAACCGAGCGCTTCGAGCCTGTCGCACAGCCGGCTGACGGAGGAGGACGCGGCGCCCAGTGCCTCGCCGAGCGTGCGCAGGTTGATGCCCTCGTCCCGGTCGATGCAGTGCATGACCCGGAGCTGCGAGGCGGAGACCGGCGCGGTGGACGCGGCCTCCTTGCCGCGTTCCCACAGCACTTCCAGCAGCTCGATGACCTCGGTGGCCGTCTGGGCGGTCTCGTGCGGGTCATGGCCGGGGGGTGTGCGGTTCGCGCCCATGACAGTGACACTCCATCTCGGCGGCGCGGCCCCGGGCGGGGGGTCCGCGCTTGCCTGCTCGCTTGCGTTCCCGGGAAGCGGACAGGGCGCGCGTCGCGCGGAGGTGCTGCTGCCCCGGATGCGCGAGATGGCCACCGGCACACTGAGGCGTCCGCCACGCGGCAACCCTATCCTTGCCCCCCGGCTTGTTCCCGCCCTGGGCGATGTCATTCCGGGTGCCTCCCGGTGCCTCCCGGTGCCTCCCGGTGCCTCCGGATGATCGGCCCGCCCCGGCGCCGGCCTGGGCCGCGTACGGGGCGCGCCGTTCCGGAAGCCCGTGAAATAGCGCGGGCCCTGGCATTGTTGGCGCCTGAACACGCCCGTGACGGGCGGTGTCCACACGTGGAGAGAGGACCAGCAGGATGCCACTGACCGGCGAGTACGAGCCCAGCCCGACGGAGTGGGTACGGAACCAGGTCGAGCAGTACGAGCGCTCGGGCGGCACCGAGGGCACGACGATGAACGGAATGCCGGTGATCGTGCTGACCACCAAGGGGAACAAGTCCGGCAAGATCCGTAAGACGCCGCTGATGCGCGTGGAGCACGACGGGCGTTACGCGGCCGTGGCGTCCCTGGGCGGCGCGCCGAAGCACCCGGTCTGGTACCACAACGTGCTGTCCCACCCGACGGTGGAACTCCAGGACGGTCCGGTGCGCAAGGAGTACGTCGCCCGCGAGGTCACCGGCGAGGAGAAGGCCGAGTGGTGGGACCGCGCGGTGGCGGCGTTCCCCCCTTACGCCGAGTACCAGAGCAAGACGGACCGCGAGATCCCGGTCTTCGTCCTGGAGCCCGTCGACGGCTAGATCGCGGGGGGCGCCGCGCTGGACCGTGCGGGTGGGCCGGCGCCGCGCCCCCGTCACAGTGCCGCGTAGGTGCGTTCCGCGATGTCGATGACGTCGCCGGGGCGGAACTGGCCCGCGAAGTGCCGCAGGTTCTGAGCCCGGTCATCGGCGCCGGTCACCGAGCCGTCGTTGCCCTCACCGGGAAGCAGCGCGTCGCAGAACTCGGCGACGTCCTGCACGATGCGCTCCAGGCGGTAGTAGGCCAGCGTCTCGCGGTCGGGCGCCCCGTCCGTCCCGTCCCTGCCGTAACCCCGGTAGAACGCGGCGCACTCCTCCGCCCGGTTCCAGGTGCCGCCCACGCCGCCGCCGACGAACATCAGATCGCGCTCCCTGGGCGCCAGCACGGGGTCGTCCCAGTCGACGACGGTGAGCGAGCCGTCGTCCCCGGCCATGACGTTGCCCGCGTGCAGATCTCCATGGCACAGCACCGTCGCCCGCCCCCGGCCGCGCAGCACCGCCGCCAGCCGCTCGGCGCGCGCGACGATGCCCGACAGTTGCCGGCGGTGCTCCACGAGCAGCGCCGCCAGACCCCGCGCTGGCGCGTCGGGCAGCTGCTCGGGCGGGCCCGAGGCGAGCCGGGCACGCACCTTCTCGCGCCACTCGCCGCCGTACGTCTCGACACGGACCGACGCACGCAGCTCCGTCGGCAGGTCGCCGATCTCGTGCAGCGCGCGGACCGAGGCGCCCAGCTCCGTCCACTGCCCGGGCGTCAGCTCCGTCTCGAAGCCGCTGCGCCCCTCGACGAACGGCTGGAGGACGGCGGCGTGCCCGTCGAGATCCGTCACGAGCCTGCCGTGGCGGTCGGGCACGGGGGCGACGACGCGCGCCGCGCCCGCGCGGGCGAGGAAGTCCTGCAACTCCACCTTCGAGGTGTCCACGCCGCCGCGCCGGAGCTTGAGGAAGTGGACTCCGGTGTCCGCGACGACGCGGTACGCGGCGGCGTCGGCGTCCGCGCCGAGGTTCAGGAAGGCGACCTCCGAGACCTCCAGGCCGTAGAGATCCTCCAGATGCCGTACGAGCGCGCCGTCCCCGGCGCCGGGCTTCGCGATCACGGGACACAGTGTCGCAAGTGGCCGCCGTGGAGGGCGTGTCCGGGGAAGGGCACCCGGGCGCGGGGCGCGCCGGGGAACGCTCTAGTCTCCTCGCTCGTGACCGAAACCTCCGCACACCTCGATGCGACGGCCGACGCCTACGATGCCGTGGCCACCCTCTACGCCGAACTCGCCCGCGACGCGCTGGACGGCTTTCCGCTGGACCGCGCGGTGCTGGCCGCCTTCGCCGAGCAGGTGCGGGCCACCGGGCCCGGCAACGGCACGGGCTCCGGCACCGGTCCCGGGCGCGTCGCCGAGCTGGGCTGCGGCCCCGGGCAGACGACCGCGCACCTGCGGGACCTCGGGCTGGACGTCTTCGGCGTCGACCTGTCGCCCGCGATGATCGGCCTCGCCCGCGAGGCGTACCCGGACCTGCGGTTCGAGGTCGGCTCCATGGACGCACTGGACCTGCCCGACGGCGAGTTGGGCGGCATCGTGTCCTGGTACTCGGTCATCCACGCCCCGCCCGAGGACATGCCCGCGTACCTCGCCGAGTTCCAGCGGGTGCTCGCGCCGGGCGGCCACCTCCTGCTCGCCTTCTTCGAGTCGGAGGGCGGGCCTGTGACGCCGTTCGACCACAAGGTGGCGACGGCCTACCGGTGGCCGGTCGACGACCTCGCCGCGCTGGCCGGTGCCGCCGGTTTCACCGAGATCGGCCGGATGCTGCGCGAGCCGGGCGAGGAGGAGCGCTTCCGCCGGGGCCATCTGCTGATGCGCCAGGACGGGCCACGCGGCTGACCGCCCGCACCGCGTACGGGTGTGCCCGCCGGGCGGGCGGGAGCCGTACCCGGCAGGCGCACCTGAGCCCGGGGCACTACGCGGGAGCCACCTCCTTCGGGCTGCCCGCCGCCATCACCTCGCCGCCCGCAGCGCCCCCCGCGGGACCGAGGTCGACGACCCAGTCGGAGGCGCGGACCACGTCGAGGTCGTGCTCGATGGCGACGACGGTGTTGCCCGCGTCCACGAGCCGTTGCAGCACGTCGAGCAGCCGGGCCGTGTCCGCCGCGTGCAGCCCTGTGGTGGGTTCGTCGAGCAGGTACAGGGTGCGGCCCGTCGCGCGTGCGCCCAGTTCCCTGGCGAGCTTGAGGCGCTGCGCCTCGCCGCCCGAGAGCGTCGTCGCGGGCTGGCCCAGCGGCAGATAGCCGAGGCCGACGTCCGCCATCGGCCGCAGCCGCCTGGCCACCCGCGGCACGTCGCCGAAGACCGTCAGCGCCTCCTCGACCGTCATGTCGAGGACCTGCGCGATGTCATGGTCCCCGTAGCGCACCGCCAGGACCTCGCGGGTGAAGCGGCGCCCGCGGCAGGCGGGGCAGCGTACGTCGACGGCGGGCAGGAAGTGCATGGCGACGCTGAGCACCCCAGCGCCGGAGCAGCGCTCGCAGCGCCCTCCGGGCACGTTGAACGAGAAGCGCCCAGCGGCGAGCCCGCGCTCGCGCGCCCCGGCCGTCGCGGCGAACACCTCGCGGATCGGGGTGAACACCTCGGAGTAGGTGGCCGCGTTGGAGCGCGGCACGCGCCCGATCGGCTGCTGGTCGATCGTCACGACCTTGTCCAGGTGTTCCCAGCCGTCGATCCCGTCGTGCGCGCCGGGTGCCTCGCCAGCGCCATAGAACCGCCGGCGCGCCGCCCGGTCGAGGACGTCGAGCAGAAGGGAGGACTTGCCGGAGCCGGAGGGTCCGGTCACCGTGACCAGGAGCCCGAGGGGCAGCCGCACGGTGACGTTCTTGAGGTTGTGCGCCCGCGCCCCGCGGATCACCAGCGCCCGGTCCTCGCGCGCGGGCCGCTGCCGCGATACGGGCATGGCCAGCCGTCCCGTCAGACAGTCGGCGGTGACCGAGCCCGAGGCGGCGGCGACCTCCGCCGGGGTGCCTGCGGCCACCACGCGCCCGCCGTGTCTGCCCGCGCCGGGGCCGATGTCCACGAGGTGGTCGGCGGCGCGCAGCACTTCCAGGTCGTGCTCGATGACGAGCACCGTGTTGCCCAGATCGCGCAGCCGCCGCAGCACCCCCACCAGCCGCCGCGTGTCGGCGGGGTGCAGCCCGATCGTCGGCTCGTCGAGCACGTACAGCACCCCCGTGAGGCCGGAGCCCAGCAGCGCGGCCAGGCGCAGGCGCTGTGCCTCGCCCGCCGAGAGGCTGGGCGTGGCCTGTTCCGGCGTCAGATAGCCGACGCCGACGTCGGCCAGCCGCCGCACGCGCTCGTGCAGATCCGCGACGACCGGCTCGGCGATCAGCCACTCCTCCCGCGCCGAGCGCCCGCGCAGTCCTTCGACCCAGCGGGCCAGCTCGTCGAAGGACATGCGTGCCGCCTCGACGAGGCTCAGACCCGCGACGGTGACGCGCCTGCTCTCGGGCCGCAGCCTGGTTCCCTCGCAGTCCGGGCACGTCTCCCTGACCAGGAGCCGTTCGGTGCGCTCGCGGTAGTCGGCGTCCTCGATGCGGTCGGCGTAGCGCCGCAGCACGTTCGTGACGACGCCCTCGAAGCGCCCGGCGCCGACCGTGGCGGGCGGCTCGACGCCGGGGGCGTGCCGGCGGAACTCCGGGCTGTGGACGCCGTGGAGCAGCAGATCGCGCTGGGCCTCGCCGAGGGCGCCGACGGGAACGTCCGCGTCGAAGTCGAAGCCGTAGTGCCGTGCGGCGGCGCGCAGCACCGGGATGTTCCGCTCCGTGAGGGCGGGGAGCCAGCCCAGTACGGCGCCCCCGGCGACGCCCCGTTCGTGGTCGACAAGGCGGTGCACGTCGGCCCGGATGACGACGCCGAGCCCGGTGCAGGAGGGGCAGGCGCCGGCGGGCTTGTTGAACGAGAAGTGCCCCATCGCCAGTTCGGGCAGCGGGTGGCCGCAGTGCGGGCAGGGCACGCGCGTACCGTCCTCGCCCGTGCCCGCTTCGACGCCGCCACCCGCGTCGTCCGTGCCGTCCGCACCGTCCGCACCGTCCGCACCGTCCGCGCCGGGCTCGTCCTCCCACGCGCTCTCGTCGTCGCTCACGTGGTACGAGGGCGGGACGTCGTGCCCGCACGCCGGGCAGGGGCGGCGGCCGACGCGCGCCCACAGCAGCCGCAGATACGTGAAGACCTCGGTGACGGTGCCGACCGTCGACCGGGGGCTGCGGTTGGTCAGATGCTGGTCCACGCTGATCGACGGGGACAGCCCGCTGATCGAGTCGACGGACGGCTTGCTGACGAAGCCGGTCACCATGCCCAGGGACTCCAGGTACTGGCGCTGGCCTTCCTTGTGCAGCGTGTCGAAGGCGAGTGTCGACTTGCCCGAGCCGGAGAGGCCGGTCAGGACGACGAGCTGGTTCTTCGGTATGTCCAGGGAGACGTTCCTGAGGTTGTGCAGGCGCGCGCCCCGCACGCGGATCGAGCCGTCCACGCGGTGGACGGGAGCCTCGGATGTGCGCTTGCTGTCGATGACGTCCATACTTTCAAGTTTTCCATTGAACTTCCTGTGTGGACTTTTTCCCCGCAAGGGCCTGAAAAGGCAGAAGAGAGGCCCGCGTAACCTTCAACTCGGGGTGAATCCGATGGCCGAAGGGGACGGGCGATGAGCGGGACGAAGGGGAAGACGAAGGGACGCCGGGAGAAGGCGGGGCTGCGGCCCGTCGACCTGGCACGCGCGGCGGGGATCTCGACGCAGCAGGTCCGCAACTACGAGGAGGCGGGCATCCTGCCCCCGGCGGCGCGCACCCCCTCCGGCTACCGCACGTTCGACGCCGGACACGAGGGGGCCCTGCTCACCTACCGGGCGCTGGCGAAGGGGTACGGGCCTGGCACGGCGCGGGCCGTCATGCTGGCCGTCCACGAAGGCGACGTGTCAGGGGCGCTCGCCCTCGTGCACGCGGACCACGCCGCGCTGCACGGGCAGCGGCTCTCGCTCGAAGCGGCGAGCGAGGCGCTGGAAGCCCTCGCGCGGCAGAAGCCAGGCGCCCCGGCTTCGCCGTCGTCGGGGATGCGCATCGGGGACGTGGCCGCGGCCGTCGGGGTGCGGACGTCGGCGCTCCGCGTGTGGGAGTCGGCCGGACTGCTCACCCCGGAACGCGAACGGGCCACCGGCTACCGCCGCTTCCACGCGGCCGACGTCCGCGACGCGCGGCTGATCAGCATCCTCCGCCAGAGCCACTACCCGCTGCCCCAGATCCGCCCCGTGCTCGACGGGCTCCGGCGGACGGGCAGCAGCGACGCGCTGCGCGCGGCGATCGCACAGCGGCGCGCGGAGGGCGTACGCAAGGGGGCGGCCATGCTCGAAGGCGCGGGGCGGCTGCACCGGTATCTCACCGACGAGGGCCTCGTCGCGCCGTAGCGGCCGGGGGCCGGGGGAGTCCGGCCGGGAGGGGGCGGCGGGGCCGCCCCGTGGAGTCCCCGCGTCCGGAGCGGCGGTGCGCGGCCGGGCGCGGGGAACTCTCAGGTAGGGTCCGTCGGAACCCGTCCGTTCAGGACTGGGGACGGCTGCCGTGGTTGGCCCCGTTCTTACGACGTGCCTTCTTCTTGCGGCGGCGCTTCGAGGACATGGCGTCTCCTTTCTGGGTGATGCTTTTCGCCAAGTTTCCACCCTTTCATACGGGTGTCCCTCTTGGCGATCACGGGTCCCCGTGCCAGCGGCCCGGCCCTCATCTGCCCCGTGAAGCACCTCACAGTGCCACAGGCACAGCAACGGCCGCACGGGTCACCCATGTCCCTCACGTCGCCTGCGTCATGTGTGTCACGCGTGCCCCGGTGACCCGCCCCACCCCGGCGGTCGGCCGTCGCGGTCCACGGGGAACCTTCGCCGTCCGTGCCGGGCCGGGGATTTGTGCCGGGACGACAATGCGCGCGAGAACGATTCGCCTCCCGGTGAGCGCCTTTCCCGGCGGGAATTCCTTTCCCGCAGTGCCCATTGACACCTTTCCCGGGCGCCAGCATTCTCTTGCGGCGCGGGGGCCGCCACTTGGGAGGAAAGTGTGTCCGAGCGTCGTTCTCCTCGTCTCCGCTCGCCCCTTCGCCGACGGATATCCCGTCTCGCGGCACTGCCCCTGGCCGCCGCTCTCGTGGGCACCGCGCTGAGTGCTTCCTCGGCCGCGACAGCGGTCGCGGCGCAGCCGTCGGCCGACGGGCGCTACGTCGCGCTCGGCGACTCCTTCACCGCGGGCCCCGGCATCGCTGACCAGGACCCCGACTCGGGGCTGTGCGCGCGTTCCGACAAGAACTACCCCTCCCTCCTCGCGGCCGGGACGGGCGTGTCCAGCTTCACCGACGTCAGTTGCAGCGGCGCCGTGACGGGCAGCATGACGGCGTCGCAGTTCGGGAAACCGCCCCAGTTCGACGCGCTGAGAGCGGACGACGAACTGGTGACGCTCGGCATCGGCGGCAATGACGCCGGGTTCGCCGGAATCATCGCCACCTGTGTCCTCCTCGCGGCCTTCGACCCCGAGGGCGCCCCCTGCGAGAAGCACTACACGAGCGGCGGAACGGACCAGTTGGAAGAGGACATTCTCGCCGTCGAACCGAAGATCGCGGCCACGCTCAAGGGAATTCACGAGCGTGCGCCGAAAGCGCACGTCGTGGTCGTCGGCTATCCCGTCATCCTGCCCGAATCCCGCACGGAATGCGCCCCGGACAATCCCAACAGAAACGCCGTCGCCGAAGGCGACGCGCCCTATCTGAACGAGAAGCACCGGCTCCTCAACACCGTCATCGCCCGCCAGGCGGAGGCCAACGGTGCCACGTTCGTGGACACGTACAGGCCCAGCCTCGGCCACGACGCCTGCCAGGCGCCGGGCGACCGCTGGATGGAGGGCATCTGGGACGTCCGGAACGGCGCCCCCGTCCACCCCAACGGCCTCGGCATGCGCGCGATGGCCGACGCGGTCCTGGCCGCGCTGGACGGCGAAGCCCCGTAGCCGCTCCCTGGCCGATCTCTGGCTGTTTCCTAGTCGCGCCGGGCGATGATCTGGAGGTGCTCGGCGGTGTGCCCGTGCAGCGTGGGCGCCGTGCCCGTGCGCTCCTCCTCGACCGCGAACCCGTGTGAACCCAGCAGCTCGCGCAGATGCTCAGGCCGGTGGTGGCGGAAGGTCGCGCCGTCGGCCGTGGTGAAGACGCCGTACATATGGTGCGCGGCCGGGCTGTCCTCGTAGCGCCGCACGTTGCGCGCGTCGCTCTGCACCGGCACATCGCTGACGTACAGCACCCCGCCCGGCCGCACGAGCCTGGCCACCTCCGCGACGATCGCCCGCTGCGCCGCGTCCTCGGGCACGCAGTTGAGGACGACGAACAGGAGCGCCGCGTCGAAGGAGGCGTCCTCGAAGGGCAGGGGGAGCGCCGGCATGTGGGTGAGGTCCAGCTCGGGGTGCTCGCGCCGCCCCCGCGCGATCAGCGCGTGCGAGGGGTCCACGCCGTGGACGTGGCCGTAGCCCAGAGCCGCGAGCTGGGCGGTCAGCCGCCCGTAGCCGCAGCCGTAGTCCAGGACGCGCGCGTCACGGGGGAGATAGGTCTCCAGCAGCTCGGGGTCGAGGGGATGGGTGAAGGTCTTGGTGGAGCCGACGGCTTCCCAGTAGCCGTCCACTGCCGGGTGTTGGGCCATGGACGGACGCTACCGGGAGCGCGGCGCCCGCGGTGGCCCGTCGCCGCGTGGGGCCCGCGCGTGCGGCGGTAATGAGCCAGTCCCGGATTGCGGGCGCGCGGGCCGCGGGCGAGGGTGAGGGGATGTGGATCACGTCCGGGCCCGGCCGAGCGCGTGACCTGTGCGTTCTCGCCCTCGCGGCGGCCATGGCCGCGACCGCCTGCGCGACGGGCACGGGCGGACCCGCGCGCTCCCGGGAGCGCGCGGCGGAGCCCTCGTCGGCCTCGCCGTCCTCCCCGTCCGCCTCCAGGGGCGGGGGTGCGGGCCTGTCCGTCGAGTACCGGCACGCGGGGGAGGGGGAGAGGTGGGCGCGGGACTTCCTGCGGGACCGGAAACTGCCCCAGGAGGTGGCCCGGCACCTGAACGGGCAGCTCGACGCGCCCACCGCCGTCCGGCTGCGTGCCCGCTCCTGCGGCAGCTCCGACATCTCCTACGACCCGGTCGGCAAGCGTGTCGACGTCTGCTACGAGTTCGTCGACGAGGTGCGCGCGATGTTCGCGGACGCGGGGCGCACCGATGTGGAGGAGCGGACGGCGGGCGTGGTGCGCGAGACGCTCTACCACGAGGTCGCCCACGCGCTGCTCGGCCAGCTCGACCTGCCCTACGTCGGACGCGAGGAGGACGTGGCCGACCAGTTCGCGGCGTACGAACTCCTCCCGCAGGGTCGACGGGGCTCCGCCGCGCTGCTCGCCGCGGCCGACAACTACGCCCTCTACGCGGAGGAGGCGGGCCCGGACGGCGTCGACCTCTCCGGCGAGCACACCCCGGACGCGGCGCGCTCGGCCAACTACCGCTGTTACCTCTACGGTTCCGCTCCCGCCACCCACGAGCGGCTGGTCGACGGCACGCACCTGAGCGAGGACCGGGCCGAGCTGTGCGTGGACGAGTACGGGGACCTGGAACGCGGCTGGAAGAAGCTGCTCGCGCCCTACGCGGCCGGGAAGCGGACCGGGCACCGGTCGTGAGCGGGCTCCGGATGCGCGAGCCGCGCTCCGGATACGCGAGGGTACGGAAGCGGTCGGAGATGCTCCTGTTTCACCCCGAATGGCCCAATAATCGGTGCGCGGGGTTAGGGGGCAGAGCCCGGGGGTTACTCGCACCGCGTGGCTAGGAAACGGCAGACCCCGGCACATGTCAGCGGTGAGCGGAACGGCCCGGGAGCCCCTGGGGACTCCGGCTCCGGACCGGCTCCGGACGTGGAGCGCTCCGCTCCCGACCAGCCCACGCACCTGGGCGGCAGGTCGTGGAAGGCGGCGCTGCGGCGTACCGCCACCGAGTTCAAGGACGACGAGCTGAGCGACCGCGCGGCAGCGCTCACCTACTACTCGGTACTGTCCCTGTTCCCCGCGCTGCTCGTCCTGGTCTCGCTGCTGGGCATCGCGGGCCCCTCGGTGACGGACACGGTCCTGGACAACGTCAAGCAGCTCGCGCCCGGCTCGGCCCGTCAGATCATCACCGACGGGGTGAAGCAGTTGCAGTCCAGCGGCGGCACGGGCTCCGTGCTCGCCATCGTGGGGCTGCTGGGGGCGCTGTGGTCGGCCTCGGGCTATGTCGCCGCCTTCATCCGCACGTCCAACACCGTCTACGACATCCCGGAGGGCCGACCGGTCTGGAAGGTCACGCCCCTGCGGCTGGCCGTGACCCTGGTGCAGATGGTCCTGGCCTGCGCGAGCGCCCTGATCGTGGTCTTCACCGGCGGCATCGCGCGGCAGGCGGGCACGGCACTGGGCCTGGGGGACAGCGCCATGACGGTCTGGTCGATCGCCAAGTGGCCGGTGCTGGTCGTGCTGGTCACCATCATGATCGCGATCCTGTACTGGGCGTCGCCCAACGCGCGTCTCCGGGGCTTCCGGTGGGTCACCCCCGGCAGCTTCCTCGCGCTGGTGATCTGGCTCGTGGCCTCGGGGCTCTTCGCGGTGTACGTCGCCAACTTCGGCTCGTACAACAAGACGTACGGCACCCTCGCGGGCGTGATCATCTTCCTGGTGTGGCTGTGGATCACCAACCTGGCGATCCTGCTGGGCCTGGAGTTCGACGCCGAACTGACCCGCGAGCGCGCGATCGTCGGGGGCCACCCCGAGGACGAGGAGCCCTATGTGGCGCCCCGTGACGACAGCAAGTGGACGGAGACGGACCGTAAGCGGATGGGCGCGGGATGACGCGCCCGCTTCCGCGCCCAGGTCAGGCGGATGGTCGCGGACGCGGGCCGGTCCCGCCAGCGGAGAGCGGCCCACCGGGTGAGACACGCGCCCTGGCCGCTCCCGACGGACGGATCCGCGTATGACACCGCCCGTGACGGGTAGTGCGGGCGGACGGCAAGCGAGGAAAGGCAGGCAGGGTGATGAGTCATTCCGTCGAGGACCGGACGGCTCCGCGGACGCAGGCCCAGAGGGAGTCGCAGACGCGGGCGCCGACGCACACGCACACCGCGCGGCGCGGTGACGCGCACACCGAGGAGTCGGTGGGCGTACTGGTGTCGCGGGCGACGGAGCAGTTCTCCCGGCTGGTCCGTGAGGAGATGCAGCTCGCCCAGGCGGAGATGCGCCAGAAGGGCAAGCGCTTCGGGCTCGGCGGCGGCATGTTCGGCGCCGCGGGCCTGGTCGGCATCCTGGCGCTCCAGGCCATGGTGGCCACCGCGATCATCGCGCTGGCGCTCGTCCTGCCCTGGTGGGCGTCCGCGCTCATCGTCACCGGGGCCCTGCTGCTGATCGCCGGAATCCTGGCGGCCCTGGGCAAGCGGCAGGTCAGCAAGGCGACACCGCCCGCGCCCCAGCAGGCGATCGAGAGCGTGAAGGCCGACATGGCCGAGATCAAGGAGAGGGCGCACCGATGACGGACGGCTCCAGATCCGCCGCGGACGGCGCGGCTCCCTCCCCGCAGGAGCTGCGCCTACGGGTGGAGGACACACGCGAGCAGCTCGCCCGCACCGTCGAGGCGCTGGCAGCCAAGGCGGACGCCAAGGCTCTCGCGCGGCAGAAGGCGGCGGGGGCCAGCCAGGCCGTGCGCCGCAATCCGGTGCCGCTCATCGGCGCGGGGGTGGGCGCGGCCGTCGTCGCGGCGCTCGTTCTCGCCGCCGGACGCAGGAGGAGGTGCGGGCGATGAAGGGCTCGAAGCTGCTCTACAAGCCGGTGGGCCTGGCGCTGGGCGCGCTCAGCGGTGTGGTGGCCGGTGCGGCCTTCAAGCAGGTGTGGAAGCTCGTGGGGCACGACGAGGACGCCCCCGACGCCACGGACGAGGACCGGGCCTGGCGCGAGATCCTGCTCGCCGCCGCGTTGCAAGGCGCGATCTTCGCGGCGGTCAAGGCCGCGGCGGACCGAGGCGGCGCGACGGCCGTCCGCCGCGTCACCGGCACCTGGCCGGGCTGACGCCCGGCGGCCACGGCCGACAGCACGCGTGACGGCCCACGGCCCAACGGCCGGGCTGACGTCCGACGGGCGCCCGGCGCACGCCATGCGCCACCTCACGCGCCCGTCGGCGTCCAGACCTCGCAGACGCCTCAGGCGTCCTTCCACTCGGGCATGCCGCCCGCCGTCGTCCCGGTGTCGAGCAGGACGAAGGAGGCGCCCTGCGGGTCCGACACCGCCGCGAGCCTGCCGAACGGCGTGGTCTGCGGACCGAACCGCAGCACGCCCCCGTTGCGTGTCGCACGCTCCACCGCCGCGTCGCAGTCGTCGACGCCGAAGTAGAGGTTGATGGACGGCGGGGCATCGGCGGGTACCTGGTCCGACATCTTCAGCCGTCCCAGGACGGTGTTCTCGCCGACCTGCAAGGCGACGAAATCGACCTCGTCGCTCACCATGCGCCGTGCGCGGTAGGGGAAGACGGAGGTGAAGAAGGCGTCGGACCGCTCGGGTTCGCGGGTGAAGATCTCGGCCCAGCAGTACGTGCCCGTCTCGCCGCTCGCCTCGAAGCCCTCGTGCACGCCCGCCTGCCAGACGCCGAAGGTGACGCCCGTGGGGTCGCGCGCGATGAGCATCGTGCCGAAGTCGTCGACCCGCATCGGCCCCATCAGCACTTCGCCGCCGTTGTCGCGGACCTTCTGGGCCGTGGCGGCGGCGTCGGGCGAGGCGAGATAGAGGCACCAGGCCGACCGCGGCCCCTCCTCCCCGGGCATCGGGGGGACGACGGCGGCCACGGCCTTGCCGTCCTTGTACGCCTGCGTGTAGTTGCCGAACTCCGACGCGCTCTCGCCGAAGGTCCAGCCCAGCACTTCGCCGTAGAAGGCTTTCGCGCCCTCCACGTCGGTGAACATCGCGTCGGCCCAGCAGGGTGAGCCCTCTGGCAGTGCGGTCATGGTGGCGACCTCTCCCGCTTGGTTCCGCTCGGTTTCCGGTCGGTTTCGGGTCGGTGGACGGCTCCGTCTTCCACGGTAGTGAGTTACCGCCGGGTCCGGCAGACGAGATCCGTCCGGTTATTAATTCAGTTGATTGACTTAAGAATGTGGATCCGGTTGACTGCCGCGTGCCCGGCTCACCTCACACGCCCGGCACGCTTCGAGGAGGCACCCACATGACGCAGGTCCAGGGCACGGAACCGCTGTCCTATCCGATCGCCTCTCCAGCGCCCCTGGAGCCGCCCCCGGAGTGGGCGGAGCTGCGGCAGACGTGCCCGGTGGCCCGGGTGACGCTGCCGAGCGGCGACGAGGCCGCGCTGCTGACGCGGTACGAGGACGTGAAGACCGCACTCTCCGACCCGAGGCTGAGCCGCGAGGGACTCGCCTCGCCGGACGCGGCACGCGTGGCCGCCGGTGACTCGGAGGGCATCTTCAGCAGCCCCATGGCGAAGGCGCTCAATGACGAGGGCCACGAGCGCTGGCGGCGCATGGTCGGCAAGTGGTTCACGGCGAAGCGGATGACGGCGCTGCGCCCCGGCATGGAGGCCATGGCCGACCAGCTCGTCGACGGGATGCTGGAGCACGGGAAGCCCGCCGACCTCGTCACGCATCTGGCCTTCCCCCTCCCGGTGTTCGTGATCTGCACCATGCTCGGGGTGCCGGAGGGCGACCGGGACAGGTTCAAGAACTGGTCGGACACCTTCCTGAACACGACGGGGTACACCCGCGACGAGACACGGGCCGCGCACGAGGAGTTCGCCGCCTACATGTCGGGGCTCGTCGAGGAGAAGCGCGCGCGGCCGGGGGACGATCTCCTCAGCCTGCTCATCGCGGGCGCCGACGGCGACGGCGAGCCCATGTCCGAGGCCGGGCTCGTGGCCACCGGGCAGGCGCTGCTCCTCGCGGGGCACGAGACCACGGCGGGCTTCATCACCATGATGGTGGCGCACCTGATGGCCGACCGCCGACGCTGGGAACGGCTGCTGGCCGACCCCTCGAAGACCCGCCTCGCCGTCGAGGAGGTGCTGCGGTACGACCCGAACGGCAGCGGCTTCGGCATGCTCCGCTACGTGCACGAGGACACCGGACTCTCCGGCGGCGTGGTCCCCGCCGGTACCACCGTCGTGTGCAGCATGGCGGCGGCCAACCGCGACGAGCGCGCGTGGCAGGAAGCGGACACCATGGACCTGGGCCGCACCCCCAACCCGCACCTCACCTTCGGTGCAGGTCCGCACTCCTGCCTCGGCCAGCCGCTGGCCCGCACCGAACTCCAGGCCGTGCTCGGCGTGCTGCTGCGCAGGCTGCCCACCCTCGACCTCGGCGTCGAGGTGACGGACCTGCGCCGCCAGGACGGCATGCTGACCACCCCGCTGCGCGAACTGCCGGTGACCTGGTGAGCGGCGGCGGCACGCGCACACCCCGTGCCTCGCGCGTCGCGGAGACACACGCGGCCCTGATGTCGGCGGCCGAGCGGCTCTACGCGGAACACGGGCTCGCCGCCGTCTCGAACCGCCAGATCGGGGAGGCGGCGGGACAGGGCAACGTCACCGCCGTCAGCTACCACTTCGGCGGCAGGCCAGGACTCGTGCGCGCCATCATGGCCAGGCACGGCGAGGCGGTCGACCGCATCCGGCAGCGCTACCTCGACGGGATGGGCGGGAGCCGCGACGTCCGGGACTGGGTGGACTGCCTGGTGCGCCCCGTACCGGAGTACCTGGGCTCGCTCGGCGTTCCCTCCTGGCACGCCCGCTTCGCCGTCCAGGTCATGACCGACCCCATGATGCGCGCGCTCGTCACCGACGAGGCCCTCGTCAGGACGACACTGAGTCAGACCCTCGACGGACTCGGCGGCTGCCTCCGGACGCTTCCGGCCGAGGCCAGGGCCGAACGCGGCAGCATGGCCCGCCACCTGATCATCCACACCTGCGCGGAACGGGAACGCGCGCTGGCCGAGGGCAACGCGCCCCTGCACGCGTCATGGGAGCACACGGCCGACGCGCTGTCCGACGCGATCACCGGCCTGCTCACCGCGCCCGTCACCACCCACCGCAACCGCGACCGTGACCGCGACCTCGATCGCGACCGCCTGGAGGACACCGCATCATGAAGATCACCGTCGACGAGGACAAGTGCTGCGGCGCGGGACAGTGCGTGCTGATCGCGCCCGAGGTCTTCGACCAGCGGGACGACGACGGCATCGTCGTCCTGCTCGACGCCGAACCGCCCGCCGAACACCACACGGCCGTCCGCGAGTCGGCCGACGTGTGCCCCGCTGCCGCCATCCACCTCGGCGGGACCCCGTGAGCACACCCGGACACGTACTGGTCGTCGGCGCCTCCGCCGCAGGGCTCGGCACGGCGGAAGCCCTGCGCCGCAAGGGCTACACGGGCCGGCTGACCGTCCTGGGCGACGAGACCCGGCTGCCCTACGACCGGCCGCCGCTGTCCAAGCAGGTGCTCTCGGGCGCCTGGCAGCCCGAACGGACCCAGCTCCGCGCCCAGGAGGTACTGGACGCGCTGGACGCCGAGTTCCTGCTCGGGGACGCGGCCCTCTCCCTCGACGCGGAGACGCGCACCGTCCGTACCGCCTCCGCGCGTACGCTGAGCGCCGACGCCGTCGTCGTGGCCACCGGGCTGCGCCCCCGCACCTTCCCCGGACAGGAGGACCTGCGCGGCGTGCACGTGCTGCGCACGCTGGACGACGCCATGGCGCTCCGCGGCGCGCTGCTCGACGCCGGGGACCGGGGGAGAGTCGTGGTGGTCGGGGACGGTGTGCTCGGCGCCGAGATCGCCGCCACGGCACGGCGGATGGGTCCGTCCGTCACCCTGGCGGGCCCGCAGACCGCGCCGATGACCGACCAGCTCGGCCCGCACCTCGCGCGCCTGCTGGCCGAGCTGCACACCGAGCACGGGGTGCGGGTGCGCGGCGGCACGGCCGTCGCCGGTCTCACGTCGGAGCGGGGACGGGTCAGCGGCGTACGGCTGCCGGACGGCGAGACCCTTCCCGCCGACGTGGCCGTGGTGGCGATCGGCTGCGTCCCGGCCACCGACTGGCTGGCCGGGAGCGGGCTGCGGCTGGCGGACGGAGTGGTGTGCGACTCCCGCTGCCGCGCGGCGGAGGGGATCTACGCCGTCGGCGACGTGGCCCGCTGGCACCACGACCACCTCGGCGTCCCGCTCCGGCTGGAGAACCGCACGAGCGCGGTCGAACAGGCCGGGGTCGTCGCGGCCAACATCCTCGGCGAGGACCGCGCTTACGTGCCCGTCCCGTACTTCTGGACGGACCAGTACGACGTGAAGATCCAGGTGTACGGGGTGCCGTCCCCCGATGCCGAGGTGACCGTCGTGGAAGGCGGCGAACACGACCGCCGGTTCGTGGCGCACTACACGAGGGAGGGCCGCGTCACGGCCGTGCTCGGCTGGAACATGCCGCGCCAGGCCCGTCTGCACCGGCAGGCACTCGTCGACGGCGGCGCGCACACCCCCGTGCTGCCGAGCCGCTGACGCACCGCACCACCCGGCCCGTACCCCCGTAAGCCGTCACGCCGCACCGCACACACCGCACGAAGGAACCCGCGATGACCCCGAGAACCGCCCAACGGCCCGGAGCGGTCGTGGGCGTGCTGGCGCTGGCCGGTATCGTCGCCGCGCTCATGCAGACCCTGGTGGTCCCGCTGATCGGCGAGCTGCCCGTCCTGCTGGACACCTCGGCCTCCAACGCCTCATGGGCGGTCACCGCCACCCTGCTGGCCGGAGCCGTCACCACACCCGCGAGCGGGCGCCTCGGCGACCTCTACGGCAAGCGCCGCGTCCTCCTCGGCCTCTGCGTCCCGCTCGTGGCGGGCTCCGTGCTCTGCGCCCTCGCCGATTCCCTCGCGCAGATGGTCGTCGGCCGCGGCATGCAGGGCATGGGCATGGGCATCGTGGCGCTGGGCATCAGCGCGCTGCGCGACCTCATGCCGCCCGAGCGGCTCGGCTCGTCCATCGCCCTGATCTCCTCCTCGCTGGGCATCGGCGGCGCGCTCGGCCTGCCGTTCGCCGCCGCCGTCGCCGAACACGCCGACTGGCGCGTCCTGTTCTGGGTCTCGGCAGGGCTCAGTGTGCTCGTCGGCGCCCTGGTCCGGTTCCTGATACCCGCCACACCGGCGCTCGCCGGTGGCCGCTTCGACACGGTGGGCGCGCTCGGCCTCGGCGCCGGTCTCGTCTGCCTCCTGCTCGGCGTCTCCAAGGGCGCCGACTGGGGCTGGTCCAGCACCACAGTGCTCGGGCTGCTGATCGCGGCGCCGGTCGTCCTCGCCGTATGGGGCTGGTGGGAGCTGCGCAGCCCCGCTCCGCTCGTCGATCTGCGCGTCGCGGCACGCCCGCAGGTGCTGGTGACCAACGCGGCGTCGATCGTCGTCGCCTTCTCGATGTACGCGGCGGCGCTCATCGTGCCGCAGTTGCTGCAACTGCCCAGCGAGACCGGCCACGGACTGGGCCAGTCCATGCAGGCCGCCGGGCTGTGGATGGCACCGTCCGGGCTGATGATGATGCTCGTGTCGCCCCTGGGCGCGAAACTGTCCGCCGCGCGCACGCCGAAGACGACCCTCGCCGTCGGCAGCCTCGTCATCGCCCTCGGCTACGGCTCGTCGCTGTTCCTGATGGGCTCGACGTGGGGCCTGCTGATCGTCACCTGCGTCTGCAACACCGGCGTAGCGCTGGCCTACGGAGCCATGCCCGCGCTCATCATGAGCGGGGTCCCGCAGTCGGAGACCGCCTCGGCCAACAGCTTCAACACGCTGATGCGTTCCGTCGGCACCTCCGTCGCCGCCGCGGTCGTCGGGATCGTCCTCGCCCAGATGACGGTGCACATGGGTGGCCGGTCACTGCCTTCCGAGAGCGGCATCCGCACGGGCATGCTGCTCGGCTGTGGCGTCGCCCTCCTCGCTGCGGCGATCGCCGTCGCCATCCCCCTGCGCAAGACCGCGCCTCCGCAGGACGCGGACACGCCCCCGGCCCGGCCACCGCTCTCCGTGGCCAAGCCGGGCGACACCCCCTGAACACGCTGAACACCCCGAACGGCCAGAACGCCCTGGACACCCGGCCCCCTGGAGGACGACAATGACCACCGCGCACAGCTTCGGCACCGCCCCGGCCGACATCCCCGACTTCCCGGCACCGCGCTCCGCCGTCTGCCCCTTCGACCCGTCACCCGAGCTGCGGAACCTGACGCGGCACGGCCCGGTGGCGCCGGTCAGGTCCTGGGGCGACAGCACCCCCTGGGTGGTGACCAGCCACGCCGAGCAGAAGACGCTGCTCGCCGACCCCCGGCTGAGCGCGGACTTCTCCCACCCCGGCTTCCCCAGTCCCGTCGACCCGCGCCACGCGCACGCGGGCAAGACCGACATGAGCTTCGTCGGCATGGACGACCCGGAGCACGCCCGGCTGCGCCGGATGGTCAGCGGCGCCTTCACCGTCAAACGGATCGAGGCGCTGCGTCCCGTCGTGCAGAAGATGGTCGACGGCTTCATCGACGACATGCTCGCCGGGCCGAACCCCGCCGACCTGGTCCAGGCGCTGGCGCTGCCCCTCCCCTCGTTGGTGATCTCCGAACTGCTCGGAGTGCCCTACGAGGACCACGCGTTCTTCCAGAACAACAGCAAGGACATCGTCTCCGCCGTCACCACCCCCGAGGCGCGGCAGGCCGCGCACACCAACCTGGCCGAGTACCTGGACCGCCTGGTCGGCGAAAAGCTCGCCGAGCCGGGCGACGATCTGCTCTCCAAGCTCGCCGAGCTGATCGACGCCGGTGAGCTGACCCGCAGGGAAGCGGTCACGATGGGCGTGCTGCTGCTCCTCGGCGGGCACGAGACCACGGCGAACATGATCAGCCTGGGCACGCTGCTCCTGCTCCAGCACCCCGATCAGCTCGCCGTCATCCGCGAGGCCGAGGACCCCAGGGTGATCGCCACCGCGGTGGAGGAGCTGCTGCGTTACCTCTCCGTCGTGCACCTCGGGCGCCGCAGGACCGCGCTGGAGGACATCGAGATCGCGGGCCGCACCATCCGCGCGGGCGACGGCGTGATCCTGCTCGGCGAGCTGGCGAACCGGGACCCCGCCGTCTTCCCCGACCCGGACCGCCTCGACCTCACCCGCGACGCCCGCCAGCACCAGGCGTTCGGCTCCGGCACCCACCACTGCGTCGGCCAGCCGCTGGCCAGGATGGAGCTCCAGGTCATCTACCCGACGCTCTTCCGGCGCGTCCCCACGCTCCGGGTGACGGAGGACGTGGCGCGGCTCCCGTTCAAGTACGACGCGGTCATCTACGGGCTCTACGAGCTGCCCGTCACCTGGTAGCGGTAGCTCCGGGCCCCGGGCGGGGCGCGGACGGACCGGGCCGCCGCCCCGCTGGGCCCGCCCGGCCCCCGCAGGGTCGGGCCGTCAGCCCGTGACGGCCGTCGCGTCCCAGGCCGCGCCCGCGGCCCCGCGTGCCGCCTCGCCGCTCGCCGTCTCCAGGCCCAGCGCGCGCAGGCCGCCCGCCAGCGCCTCCAGCGTGGCGAGCGCGACGGCGCGCTCCGCGGCGCGCCCGTAGTGGTTGACCCGCAGCATCTCCTTGGCCAGCGGCCCGGCCGCGGCTTGGAGCGGCACGCCGCCGTCCACCGCGAGCGCGGCGGACACCACGTCGCGCGCGTCCAGGTCGGCCGGGGCGCGCAGCGTCGTGGCAGCCGGTGCGGCGTCCGCGTCCCTGACCACGTAGGGGGAGAGGCCCGGCAGCTCCCGCGCCCCCGCACGCAGCGCGGCGGAGGCGGCCCGGTGCCGGGCGATGGCGGCGTCGAGCCCCTCGGCGGCGACGCGGTCCACGGCCTGCTCCAGCGCCAGCATCTCCAGCTGAGCCGGGGCGTGCGGCAGCGCCGTGCGGCCCCCGTCGAGCCACCTCTCCTTCCAGTCCAGCAGCGAGAGGTAGGAGCGGCGCGGAGCCCGCTCGTTGGCCGCGATCCGCTCCCAGGCGCGCGGGCTGACCGAGACGGCGGAGACTCCGGCGGGCCCGGCCAGGGCCTTCTGGCCGCCGATGACGCACAGGTCCACGCCCCATTCGTCGGTCAGCAGGGGCTCGGCCCCCACGGAGGCGACGGCGTCGAGCATGAGCAGCGCGCCGTGCTCCCGCACCACGGCGCCGATCTCCGCGACCGGGTTGGTGTTGCCCGTCGCCGCCTCCGCGTGGACGAGGCTCACCAGCTCGACGGCGGGGTTCTCGCGAAGCGCCTCCGCCACCTGGCCGGGGGAGACCGCGCCGGTGAAGGGCGCGCTGAGGGTGACCACCTCGGCGCCGCAGGACCGCAGCCAGCCGCCGAACGTCTCCCCGTAGGGCCCCGTGACGATGTTGAGGGCCGTGCTGCCTGCGCGTGCGGCGGAACGGATGCACGCCTCCAGGGGCAGCAGTGCCTCGCCCTGCATGGCCACGACGTCGGCACGCGTCCCCATCAAGGACGCGATCTTGTCCTCGATGGCGGCGAAGTGCGCCGCGCCGAGCGGCGGCAGGTCCAGCAGGGACAGGGGCTCGTTGTTCGCAGTCACGGTCGCCTTCCAGCGATAGCGAGCCGCGTCCGCCACGGCTCGGGGTACTCCTCGACTCTACGACGGCCTCCCGCGGCACCCTCACCACCCCGCGCCCTGCCCCTGGCGCCACCCCGCCACCGGTACTGGCGGCCCGCCCCGCGCGCCCGCATGATGGAGGCCGCCCGCGCCGCCGCGGCCTGCCACCACCCGTCGCCCCGTCCGTGGAAGGGACGCCTCATGAGGGACCACGACCGGCCGGGCCACGTCGCCTCGGCGCTCGCGGACTTCGCCGCGGACACGGAGCTGACCGGGGCCGAGGACCCCGTGGCCCTCTTCCGGCGGGTGGCCGCCTCGGTGCCCGCCTACCGCGCGTTCCTCGCGGAGCACGGCGTCGACCCGGCCGGCGTCCGCACGATGGCCGACTTCCGCCGCCTTCCGCTGCTCGACAAGGCGTCCTACCACCAGCGCTACCCCCTCCCCGAGCGCTGCCGGGACGGCCGCGTCGAGGGCTGCGACATGGTCGCCGTCTCCTCCGGTTCCAGCGGGCGTCCGACGGTGTGGCCGCGCACCGTCGTCGACGAACTGCGGGTCGCGCGCCGCTTCGAGCAGATCTTCCGCGACGCGTTCCGGGCGGGGGAGCGCAGCACGCTGGCGGTCGTCTGCTTCCCGCTGGGCACCTGGGTGGGCGGGATGTTCACGACGGCCTGCGTACGGCACCTCGCCGCCAAGGGCTACCCCGTCACCGCCGTGTCGCCCGGCAACAGGACGGACGAGATCCTGCGCATCGTCCCCGAACTGGCACCCCACTTCGACCAGACGGTCCTCCTCGGATACCCGCCCTTCCTCAAGGACGTCATCGACGCGGGCACGGCCTCCGGGGTCCCCTGGGACACGTACGCGGTCAAGCTCGTCCTCGCCGGTGAGGTGTTCAGCGAGGAGTGGCGCGACCTCGTCGCCGAACGCGCCGGACTGACGGACCCGGCACACGACACCGCCTCCCTCTACGGCACGGCGGACGCGGGCGTACTGGGCAACGAGACGCCGCTGTCCGTCACCGTGCGCCGCTTCTTCGCCGCCAACCCGGGCCCGGCCCGAGAACTGTTCGGCGAGGCGCGGCTGCCCACGCTGGCGCAGTACGACCCGGGGAGCCGCTTCTTCGAGACGCACGAGGGCACCCTGCTCTTCTCCGGCGACGGCGGGATCCCCCTGGTCCGCTACCACATCGCCGACGAGGGCGGGCTCGTGCCGTACGAGGAGATGCTCCGCTTCTGCGCGCGGCACGGCTTCGACCCGGTGGCACGTTCGGGGAGCACGGGCGGCGAGCTGCCCTTCGTGTACGTCTTCGGCCGGTCCCTGTTCACCGTGTCCTTCTTCGGCGCCAACGTCTATCCGGAGAACGTGACCGTCGGCCTGGAGCAGCGCGGCATCAGCGACGGGGTCACCGGGCGCTTCGTCCTGGAGACCGAGGAGGACGAGGCGTACGACCGTCGCCTGCGGATCACCGTCGAGCGGGCGGCGGGACGACGGGACGCCGACGCCGGGGCGATCGCCCGCTCCGTACGGGACCAGCTCGTCCGCCTGAACAGCGAGTTCGCGCACTACGTGCCCGCAGACCGGCAGCTCCCGCACATCGTGCTCCGGGACTTCGCCGACCCCGAGTTCTTCCCGGCCGGGGTGAAGCACCGTTACACGCGCGGCTGAGGCCTGGGCCCACCGGAAAGCCTCCCGGGGAAGCCCCTCCGGGCAGGGGCCCCGCACAGGGCCCCCGCACAGGGGCCCGCCCGGCAGGCGCCGCCCCGCTCAGTCGGGGGTCTCGCCGGAGGGCTTCGCGGGCGCGTCCTCGTTGGTGGTCGCGGCGTCCTCCGCCTCGGCACCGTGTTTCTCCGACCGCTCGGCCGGCTCGGCCTCCGCGTCGTCGAGGGCGGGCCGGTCCTTGCGGATCTCCTCCTCCATCTCGTCGACCGCCGTCTGCGGATCGTCCTTGCTCTTGCCCACGCCGGGCTCCCTTCCGCGCTTGTGTCCTCAGCGCTGTCGTAGGGGCCGGGTGCCCTGCTGTGCTGCCGGGATGCGGACGTGGGCGCTCCGATATTGCTCCGACATCGCTCCGATGTGCGCGCACCGTGTGCCGGGCACCGGTGCGGGAGCCGCGCCGTGTACGGCCCGGCGGGGCCGCCGGGCCGTACACGGGTGTCAGTGGCGGCCGTGTGCGCTGTCGGAGGCGCCGCCGAAGAGGCGTGCCACCAAGCGGAAGGGCAGTGTGACGACGGTGGCGACGGCACCGCCGATGGTCCGCAGGATGTCCGCGATTGCCTTCAGCATGAGTCTGCCTCCCTGCGATGTCGCCGGGCCCCGGAGGGACGCGGCGGTGGTGCTGCCACCCGTGTGGTGGCGGGTTACCGGTTGCCTCGGGAGAGGCCGGTAAACCCCGGGGTGCGACGGGACCGCGTCACGTACCGGCCCGCCGCAGGTCAGGCGGCGGGCCTGCCGCCCGCGTCAGCCTCTTCCGGTGTGTCCTCGATCTCTTCGCGTATGCGGCGGCAGGCGCCGGAGATGAGGCGGGAGACGTGCATCTGGGAGATGCCGAATTCGTGGGCGATGGCGGACTGGGTCATTTCGCGGAAGAAGCGGAGGTAGAGGATTTCGCGTTCGCGGTCGGGGAGGTGGCGCAGCCGGGTCTTGACGGCTTCGCGGTCGATGACGTGGTCGTAGCCGGTCTCTTCGGTGCCGAGGGTGTCGACGAGGCTGAAGCCGTCTCCGTTTCCCGCGGTGCCGGGCATTTCGGCGTCGAGGGAGAGGGAGCTGTAGCTTTCGAGGGCTTCGAGTCCGGTGTGGACGTCGTCTTCGGTCAGTCCGCTGTGTTCGGCGATCTCCGTGATGGTGGGGGTGCGGTCGTCCAGGGTGAGGCTGAGGTCGCGGACGCTGGCGCGTACCTGGTTGCGCAGGTTCTGGACGCGGCGCGGGACGTGCAGATCCCACATGTGGTCACGGAAGTGCCGCTTCAGCTCACCGTAGATCGTCGGAATGGCGAAGGCCTCGAACGCCTTGCCCCGCGAGGGGTCGTAGCGCTCCACGGCCTTGACGAGCGCCAGGGCCGCGACCTGCTCAAGGTCCTCTACGGCTTCGCCCCGGTTGCGGTACTTGGCGGCCAGGCGGTGTGCCATGGGGAGCCAGGCGGTGACGACGCAGTCCTGGAGCCGCTGCTTCTCGGGGCCGTCGTGCATGGCGGCCAGTTCCTCGAAGTCGGCGGTGGTGTCGGGTGCGTCGTGGTGGCTGTGGCGGGCACCGGCGGCCTGTGCCTTTGTGCGGAGCTGGGTGGTGTTCATGGAGGTGCTCACTCCCGAGTTCACGCATCGACTACTGCTGAACAAGGCGGGAGCAGACACAGTTGGGGCAGTCCGATGGCCGCTCCCGCACGGTGTGCCTGCTCTTCCGAAGCACGTGAACACACGCCTCCCCGACACCATGTCGGACAAACCCGCGTCGAAGGATTTTCATCGTCGGGTGGGGCGAGGAGCCCCGGGGGCTGTGGCCTGCGGTCACTTTGCCGCCCGCCAGAGAACAGAAAATCTGTGGTGGTGACGGTAGACATTGCCTGTCGGCAGGACTAACGTGTTTCGCGCAGGAGAAAGAAGTCAAGTGCTGCGCGACAGCGGCGATCTGACGTGCGCGGCGGACGGCACGGCAGTGGAGCGGCGGGGCCGGGAAGTGCTCTGGAAGGTCCCCTCGCTGACTGCCGGACCGAGCGGCCTCCAAGGGCCGCTGAGCATGACCGCGTGTGCGACGGGCGCCCGTGAGCGAGCACGGAACAGGAGAGGAGTAGACGCCATCAGGATCGCCTGAGCGGGATTCTTGTCCGCTCGGGTGCCGCAGACCCCGGATTGGCAGGTGGTCCCCGGTCACGCAACCGCGATCCCCGCGCCTCCAGCCCTCGGGGCGGACGCGCGGAATTCACAGGCCGACGCATGACGTCGGCAGATGGTGTTGAAATCTCGGGCCCTGGCGCCGCACGGCGCCGGGGCCCTCGTCGTGTACGGACATTGCGTACGGGGCGTCGTGCGCGGCGCCGGAGCGGCGGAAGGCCGGCGCCCCTCGTAGGCTGAACCCCGCACGTGAGGTGCGGAAGACCGACGCGCGGGAGGCTGGGATGGCCGGGACGACGGTGGCCGAGGTGATGGCCGAGCTGGCCGGGTTGGAGGACCCGAAGGCGCGGGCGGTGAACGAGCGGCACGGTGACGATCACGGTGTGCACCTCGGCAAGCTGCGCGCGCTCGCGAAGCGGCTGAAGGCGCAGCAGGACCTGGCGCGCGAGCTGTGGGACACGGGCGACACCGCGGCGCGGCTCCTCGCGCTGCTGATCTGCCGCCCGAAGGCGTTCGGGCGCGACGAACTGGACGCCATGGTGCGCGAGGCGCGCCCGCCCAAGGTGCACGACTGGCTCGTGAACTACGTGGTGAAGAAGAGCCCGCACGCCGAAGAACTGCGCCTGGCCTGGTTCGCCGACCCGGACCCGGTGGTCGCGAGCGCCGGATGGGCGCTGACCACCGAGCGTGTGACGAAGAGGCCCGAGGGGCTGGATCTCGCAGGACTCCTCGACACCGTCGAGACGCGGATGAAGGACGCCCCGGAGCGCCTGCAATGGGCGATGAACACCTGTCTGGCGCAGATCGGGATCGAGCACGCCGGGTACCGGGACCGCGCGATCGGCATCGGCGAGCGCCTGGGGGTGCTCAAGGACTACCCGACCTCCCCGGGCTGCACCTCTCCGTTCGCGCCCGTCTGGATCACCGAGATGGTGCGCCGGAGGCAGGACGGGACGGCGGGCTGACGGCCGTCGGCGGTCCCGGACGCGCGAAAGGGCCTGGACTACATCTTCCGCTTCCCGGACTTCTCCGGGCGGTAGAACTGGATGGCCTCGTTCGAGAAGAGGTGTACGTAACCGCACGACGAGCAGATCAGCCCCGTCGCCGTCTCGTCCGCCCAGGCCATCTTCATCAGCTCCATGCCGGAACTGTTCAGCTTCACCCCCCGCGTCCGGAACAGATCGCCCTTGCAGAAGAGGCAGTTGATCCAGGTGTCGCCGAGGGCCGCATGCACCAGCTTGGGCGCCATGACACTCACCTTCCCCGTGTTCCCCGTGCTTCCCGGCCCTCCGCGGGCATCGGTGCCCCGAGGCTATCCCCACGCGAGCCGATCATGAAAGCCGCTCCGCCTCGGCCGCGACGGTGTGCGGCGGCCTGAGCGCCTCGGGAACCGGCTCCCCGTGCACGATGTCGAGGGTGCGGGTGGCCCGGGTGAGCGCCACGTACAGATCGCTGGTTCCCAGCCGCGCGGGCTCGACGAGAACCACCGCGTCGAACTCCAGCCCCTTCGACTGGCGCGGGTCGAGCAGCACCACGTCCCGCGTCAGGTCGGGCTCGCGCCCGGCGGAGGCCCCGGGAAGCGCGGCGAGCAGCGCCTCGTGCAGTGCCGCGGGTGCGATCACCGCCAGCCGCCCCTCGCCCGGAGCGGCCGCCGCGACGGCACGCGCGGTGGTCGCGGCGACGTCCTCCGCCACCGCACCGGACGCGTCCCCCGCTGCCGCACCCGACGCCTCCCGCGCGCTCCACAGGCGCGGCTTCTCGCCGGTCGAGCGCACAGACCCTGGCGGCTCGAAGCCGGGGTGCTCAGCGCGCAGCACCTCAGCTGCCACGTCCATGATCTCGGCGGGTGTGCGGTAGTTGACGCCCAGCCGGTTGTGCTCCCAGCGGTCCCCGACGTAGGGCTTCAGGATCTCCTCCCAGGACCCCACGCCCGCCTCTTCGGCGGTCTGCGCCGGATCGCCGACGAGCGTCATGGAGCGGGTCGGGCAGCGCCGCATCAGCAGCCGCCACGCCATCGGCGACAGTTCCTGCGCCTCGTCGACGATGATGTGCCCGAACGCCCAGGTGCGGTCGGCCGCGGCACGCTCGGCGGCGGTGCGGTGATCGGCCTCCTCCTGGCGCTCGGCCATCCTCTCGGCGTCCACGATGTCCCGCGCGCCGAGGACCTCGGAGTCCTCCTCGTCCTTGTCCTCGAACTCGAAGGTCCGGGAGGCGTGGGAGACGTCGAGGACGCCCTGCGCGTAGGCGATCCGCTCCAGGCGCTCGGCTTCGAGTGCGGCGCGCTCGGCACGGTCGTCCTCGCCCAGCAGCTCGGCGGCCTCGTCGAGAAGCGGCACGTCGGCGGGCGTCCACTCCGAGCCCAGGGGGCGGCGGATCGCGGCGGCCTCGACGGCGTCGAGGTGCGTGGGCTCGGCCAGGTACTCGGCGACGAAGCGGCGCGGCGACAGCGCGGGCCACAGGACGTCCAGCGCGGCGTGCACCTCCTCGTTGGCGCCCAGGTCGTCGCGGATCTGCGTCAGATCGCTGTCGTCGAGGAGCTGTTCCCCGTCGTACGGGTCGGTCCCGATCCGCTCGGCGACCATGTCCGTGAGCATGTTGAGGATGTGCCCCTCGAAGTGTTCGCGCGCGGCGTTGTGCGTCAGGCCGAGCGCCCGGGTGCGCTCGCGGGCTACGCGCACCAGGTCGTCGTCGAGGAACAGCACCAGCTTGTCGTGCTCGATGGTGAGGACCGGCTCTGGCAGCGCCTGCCGGTCCGCGACGGCGGCGGCGAGCGCGTCCGCCATCCCGGCACGGCCCTTGACCGCGGCGGCCTGCGGGGTGTCGGTGTCGGTCGCGTGCAGCCCGGGGTACAGCTCGCCGAGGGTGGCCAGCAGCACCCCCGTCTCACCGAGGGACGGCAGCACCTCGCTGATGTAGCCGAGGAAGGCCGGGTTGGGGCCGACGACGAGCACGGCCCGCCGCGCGAGCAGGCCGCGGTGCTCGTAGAGGAGGTATGCGGCACGGTGCAGCGCCACCGTGGTCTTGCCGGTGCCGGGCCCGCCCTCGACGACGCGCACCCCGCGGTGCGGGGCCCTGATGATGCGGTCCTGCTCGGCCTGGATGGTCTGCACGATGTCGTTCATACGGCCGGTGCGCGCCGAGTTGAGCGCCGCGAGCAGTACCGCGTCGCCGCTGGGGTCCTCGTACCCGGTGCGCTTCTCGTCGCCGAGGTCGAGGATCTCGTCGTGCAGCGCGGTGACGTCGCGGCCCTCGGTGGTGATGTGACGCCGCCGGCGCAGGCCCATGGGCGTGTGTCCTGTGGCCAGGTAGAAGGGGCGCGCGACAGGGGCCCGCCAGTCGATGAGCACCGGCGTGCGGTCCTCGTCGTCCTCGCGGATGCCGATGCGGCCGATGTGGTGGTGCGCGTCGTCGACGAGGTCGAGGCGGCCGAAGCAGAGCGAACCGTCCACGGCGTTGAGGGCTGCGAGCAGACCGGACCGCTCCGCCACGAGCACGTCGCGCTCCAGCTTCGCCTGCATGGTGCTGCCCACCGGTTCCATGGCGCCCTCGACGGACTCCTCGGTCTCACCGCGCAGCGCGTCGACGCGGCGGTAGAGCCGGTCGATGAATTCCTGCTCGTCCCGCAATTCCTCGTTTGACAATGCCACTCCCACCCGGATATACTCTGCTTAGTAAATTTCGATGTGAATTCGTGTCACTGAATTCATGAGCAGTCGAATATACGCAGTGCCAAGCCCCAGCCGCAAGCGGCGGGGGCTTTTTTCGTGTTCCGTGGCCGTGAATTCCGGGAGCCGCCCCACGTGTCCCCCCGCGCGTTACGGAGCCGCCCCCGGAAGAGCGCCGTTGACCAGTTCCAGCGCGCCGCCTCCTCCTTCTCCCGCGCGGGCGGCCAGGCACGCCCGTACGCGGGCCGTCACATGGTCCCGCAGCAGCCCGTCGAGGTCCTCGGGCGCCACGAGCCGCCAGGCGGTGAGTTCCCGCTCCGGCAGCCGGATCCGGGACAGCACGTCCTCGTCCACGGTGCCGCCGTCGTAGGCGTAGGCGACGCGCGGCAGCGCTGCGTGCGGAATCCAGTCGACGGCCAGCAGCCGGCCCACGTCCAGCCGGAGCCCGAGTTCCTCCGCCAGTTCGCGCGCGGCCCCTTCCCGCGGCGTCTCCCCGGTGTCGCTGTCCAGGCCGCCGCCCGGCAGCAGCCAGTGCCGCGCGTAACCGGGCTCGACCACCAGCACCCGGCCGCGCGGGTCCGTGAGCAGGACGCAGACGCTGACCCAGACCGTCGGCCGCTGGGCGACGAAGTCGGCCCAGGCCAACGCGTGTGCGCTCTCCAGCTCGGCGCGGCGCGCGGGCGGGACACCCACAGGGGAGCCGAGTTGCGGCTCGCCTTCGTGCAGATACGCCACGCGCCCGGTGGCCAGGGCCCGCAGCCCGTGCCGCAGGAGCCGCCCGGCCGCCGGGGCCAGCCGGTGAACGGCCTCCTCGACGGTGCACCACCGCGCCGCGTGGCCGTCGGCGGTACGGAGATCCGCCAACTGCCGGGTGGTGAGGGGGCCGACCGCGTGCGCGTGCAGCGCGAGTGGGCGGCCGGGCGGCTGCTGGTCGTGCGGGGGCGGCGTCCGGCCGTCGACGGCCACCAGCCGCCCGACCGTGACATCGGCGAGCCCGAACGCCGAGGCCAGCTCGCGAGCCGCGGCCTGCTGCGGCGTCTCGGTGCTCCGCACGGGGGTGCCCGGCAGCGCGTGGGCACCGCGCGTGGCGGGCCCGGATGCGGCGGTGGTGGTGCCGGTGGTCAGCAGGACGTGGCCCCGCTCGTCGGTGACCAGGAGCGTGACGGCGATCGCCGTCACGTCAGAGCCGCCGGAGTGCACGGTCGGCACCGGTTCGTCGTGGGGTGGTCCGGAGTGCGGCAACGGGGTCTCCTCTGCGGGTCGGCTCGGGGGTTTCCCGGGCGTGTGCCCGGTGAACGGGCCGGGGCGCGCCCCGTCACGGCCCCCCGTCGAGAGGTGAGACGCGGGTCACAGCCGCTCGTGTCACATCCTGGCGAGCCGCGCCGTCGTACGGGTGAAAGCGACGACAACGCCGGAGGAGATCACCATGAGCGCCCGTCTGGACATGTTCAGCAGCCCGACCCTGGGCAAGGTCTTCAAGCACATCATCTCGGCAGGCAAGATCCTTGAGCAGTCGACGCTGCCCGCCGCGACGCAGGAGCTGGTCAAGATCCGCGCCAGCCAGATCAACGGCTGCGGCTTCTGCACCGACATGCACACCAAGGACGCCGCTGCCGCCGGTGAGACCTCGGTGCGCCTCAACCTGGTCGCGGCGTGGCGCGAGGCCACCGTCTTCACCGAGGCCGAGCGGGCCGCGCTGGAGCTGACGGAGGCGGGCACCCGCATCGCGGACGCGGCCGGAGGAGTCCCGGACCCGATCTGGTCGAACGCGGCGAAGCACTACGACGAGGAGCAGTTGGCGGCCCTGGTGTGCGCCATCGCCCTCATCAACGCCTTCAACCGGGCGAACGTCCTCGTCCAGCAGCCCGCGGGCGACTACCAGCCCGGCCAGTTCGGCTGACCGGCCGGTTCACCCGGCCGCACAGGGGGGCGTCACCGCGGCCGAGTTCCGACCGTGACCTCTTTGGGACCGTTCCGCGCCGTCTCACACCGCACGCGCGACGTCGAAGGGACGGCAGTCAAGACGACCCCAGGGGGGACACAGATGTGCGTGCACCGTTCCTTGCGGCCCGTTCACGCCCTGGCCGGCGCCCTGCTGGCCGGGGCACTCGTGCTCACCGGCTGCACCGGAGGGCAGGGCTCCGCGGGCAGTTCCGCCGACGGGACGGCCCAGGACGCCGCCGCCCCCGAGGCCGGGACGGACGGGAAGAAGAGGGCTTCCCGGGGCGGCGCGGCCGAGGGCCCAGGGCCGTCGGCCGCGCCGTCGCGGCTGAACCGGAGCAACGTCATCCGGACCGCCTCGCTGACCGTCCGGGTGCAAGACGTGCCGAAGGCGCTGGACGAGGCCAGGAGCACCACGGAGGCGGCCGGTGGCTACGTCGGCAAGGAGTCCACCAGCCGGGACGACGAAGGGCACGAAAGCACGCGCGTGGTGCTGCGCGTCCCCGCCGAGGAGTACGAGGGGGTCCTCACCGGCCTGGAGGGCGCGGGACGGCTCCTGAAGCGCGACTCGAAGGCGCAGGACGTCACGGAGCAGGTCGTCGACGTGGAGAGCCGCGTCAAGTCCCAGCGGGCCAGCGTGTCCCGCATCCGTGAGCTGATGGACAAGGCCACCGAGCTGGACGACGTGGTGAAGCTGGAGAGCGAACTCGCCTCCCGGCAGGCGGACCTGGAGTCCCTGCTGGCACAGCAGGCGTCCCTGAAGGACCGCACGGACTTCGCCACCATCACCCTCTCCCTGTCCGAGACGCGGCCGAAGGCGGCGGGGGAGGACGACGAGCCGGGGTTCACGGACGCGCTGGCGGGCGGCTGGAGCGCGTTCGTGACGGTGCTGCGCTGGGTGGCGGTGGCGCTCGGCGCGGTGCTGCCGTTCGCCGCGGGGGCCGCGCTGCTGGTGGGGTTGTGGCTGCTGGTGAGGCCGCGGCTCGCACGCCGTCCGGCGCCCGCCGCAGCGGACGGTGCCGGGACCGAGCGTTCTCCGGAGGGCTCCGAGAACCCCTGACGTGGGGGGCTCGTCCGGTCAGGGCGCCGGTCAGGTCACGTCGACGGAGGGTTCGGCGGCGAGCCGTCGGGCCCCGGCCCCTGCCCCTGCCCCGGTCCGGGCCCCGGTTCTGGTCCGGCCCCGGCCGTCGACGGGTCCGGTGCGTGCCGCAGCGCGTCCAGCACGGCGCGCACCGCCGCGCGAGGCGGCGAGCCGCGGCGGATGGCCGCCGTGATCGTGCGCGTCAGGGGAGTCGCCAGCTCCCTTGTGGCGACGCGGTAGCGGCGGTCGACGGCAAGCCCCGGCAGCAGCGCGATCGACAGCCCCTGCTCGACGTGCTGCAAGGTCATCATGTAATTGCTGAACCGGCACACCACCCGCGGCTCGAACCGTGCCTGACGGCACAGCCGCAGCGCGAGGTTCGCCATGTACGACTGCGGGATGTCGAACGCCCACGACTCGTCCGCGTAGGCCGCGAGGTCCACGGTGCCGCGCCCGGCCGCGGGGTGCTCGGGTGGGACCACCAGGACGATCGGGTCCGTGGCCAGCGTCACGAGGTCGAGGTCGGGGCCGAGCGGCAGCTCGTCGAAGTCCGTGGTCGTGATGATGACGTCCGCGTCGCCGCCCCGCAGCGCGGGCACGCTCTCGTGCGGCTCCAGCTCCAGCAGCTCGATCTCCAGATGCGGATGCTCGCGCGCTAGCCGGGTCACAGCGGGCACGGCCATGGTGTGGATCGCGCTCTGGAACGCGCCCAGCCGCACCAGCCCGGCCGGTTCCTCGCCGAAGCCGCGCAGCTCCTCCTCGACGCCGTCCATGTGGTCGAGGATCGCCCGCGCCCGCCGCGCGAGGATCAGCCCGGCCGAGGTCAGCCGCACCCGCCGCCCGGTGCGTTCCAGCAGTTGTGTGCGCGTCTCGGCCTCCAGCACGGCGAGCTGCTGGGACACGCTGGACGGGCTCAGGCTGGCGGCCTGCGCTACCGCCCTGACGGTGCCCAGCGTGTCCAGTTGGCTCAGCAGCCGCAGCCTCCAGGGGTTCATCATGCTGGCCATTGTTGTGCGGTTTTGCCGTACAGGACAGCCGGAATTGTGTGATGGACGCGACGCTCGGGCCCGGCCTACCGTCGGGGCCATGCCTGCTTCGACCACCGCCTCACCCTCCGCCGCCACACCCGCCACTCCCTCGGCCCACACCGCCGCCTCCGCCGAGCGCTTCTGGGCCGACGCCGACAAGCACCTCGTGCGCTACGGGGGCCCCTTCACCCGCGAGATCGTCGACCGCGCCGCCGGGAGCTTCGTGTTCACCGAGGACGGCCGGAAGATCCTCGACTTCACCTCCGGCCAGATGAGCGCGATCCTCGGCCACTCCCACCCCGAGATCGTCGAAACCGTTCAGCGGCAGGTCGCCTCCCTCGACCACCTCTACAGCGGCATGCTCAGCCGCCCCGTGGTCGACCTTGCGCGGCGGCTGGCCGAGACGCTGCCCGCGCCGCTGGAGAAGGCGATGCTGCTGACGACGGGCGCCGAGTCGAACGAGGCCGCGATCCGGATGGCCAAGCTGGTCACCGGCGGGCACGAGGTCGTCTCGTTCGCGCGGTCCTGGCACGGCATGACGCAGGCCGCCGCCTCCGCCACCTACAGCGCGGGCCGCAAGGGCTACGGCCCCGGTGCTCCGGGCAACTTCGCCATCCCCGCGCCGCACGCGTACCGCCCCGACTTCACCACGGCCGAAGGGGAGCTGGACTGGCGCCGTCAGCTCGACTTCGCCTTCGACCTGATCGACGCCCAGTCGACGGGCAGCCTCGCCGCGTGCCTCGTCGAGCCGATCCTCAGCTCGGGCGGCATCATCGAGCCGCCCGTCGGATACTTCGCGGCGCTCCAGGAGAAGTGCCGGGAGCGCGGCATGCTGCTGATATTCGACGAGGCGCAGACCGGCCTGTGCCGTACGGGAACCTGGTACGCGTTCGAGCGCGACGGCGTCGTCCCGGACATCATCACCCTGTCCAAGACGCTCGGCGCGGGACTGCCGCTGGCGGCGGTGGTCACCAGTGCCGAGATCGAGGAGAAGGCGCACGAGCGCGGGTTCCTGTTCCTCACCACACATGTCTCCGACCCGCTGGTGGCCGCCGTCGGCAACACCGTCCTCGACGTCCTGACCCGGGACAGGCTCGACGAGCGGGCGCACGCGCTCGGCACGTTCCTCCGCGACGGCCTGACGGACATCGCCGAGCGCCACCCCGTCGTCGGTGACATCCGCGGCCGGGGCCTGCTGGCCGGGCTCGAACTCGTCGTCGACCGCGAGACGAAGGAGAGCTCGGACGAGCTGGGCGCGCGCGTCACCCGGCGCTGCCTGGAACTCGGCCTGCACATGAACATCGTCCAGCTCCCCGGCATGGGCGGCGTCTTCCGCATCGCGCCCCCGCTGACCGCCACCGAGGAGGAGCTTTCCCTCGGCCTGGCGATCCTGGACGAGGCGATAGCCGACACCTGCGCCGCGCTCTGACCGCCCCGCGCCACCGTCCCCCTCGCGCACGGAGCCCAGGGGGACGGTGCGCCGGTCAGGCGTCCTGCCCCAGGAGCGCGGTGACGCGGATCTCGACGCGCATGTTCGGGGCGCCGAGTGCCGGAACGCCGATCTGGGTCCAGATGGGGGCGCGGTCACCCATGTGCTCGCGGAACTGCTCCACCATGACGCGGCCGTGCACCTCTCCGATGAAGTCCGGGGAGTCGGGGATGTGGTACGAGTTCACAGAGATGACGTCGTGCCATGTGGCGCCCGCGGTGGCGAGGGTGCGTTCGACGTTCTCGAAGGCCCGGACGATCTCTTCCTCCAGGGACTCGGGGAAGTTGAAGTCGTCGTCCCACCCGCCCTGGCCCGAGATCTCGACGCGGTCGCCGAGCCGGACCGCCTGCTGGTAGTGCATGTTGGCCAACTGGGTGTCGCCGTATCCGGGCGTGGCGAAGAACTCCGGCTTGCTCATGGCAATTCCTTTCCCGATCACTTCACACGCGTTCACTTCACGCGTGAAGTGAACCTAGCATGCTTCGCTTCACGCGTGAAGTGATAGCCGTTCGGTAAGGTGCCGCCATGCCCACCCCCGCGAACCCGAGCCCGAACCCCGGCGAGGACGCCCCCGACGGCGCGCTGTGGCTGAGCGCCGACGAGAAGGACGCGTGGACCGGGCTGGCCTCGCTGGTCCTGCTGCTGCCGGGACGGCTGGAGTCGCCGCTGCAACAGCAAGCCGGTCTGACCCTCTTCGAGTACATGGTCCTCAGTCAGATCTCGGAGGCCCCCGACCGCCGCCTGCGGATGAGCGAGCTGGCCTACCTCGCCAACGGCTCGCTCTCGCGGCTGTCCAACGTCGTCAAACGGTTCGAGCGGCGCGGCTGGATGGAGCGTTCGCCCGACCCCGACGACGGCCGCTACACCCTCGCGGCCCTCACCGACACCGGGTACGACGTGGTGGTCGCCGCCGCACCCACCCATGTGCGCGCGGTACGGCAGTGCGTGCTCGACCCGCTCACCCCGGAGGACCAGCAGGCGCTCGCCCGTATCGCCGCCAAGCTGCGCGTACGGCCCGTCGACCTCGCGTAGCCGCGCCGCCGACGTCCTCGCCCGTGTGCTCTACGGCTCCACCGTCCAGTGCCGGAGCTTCTCGGGGTTGCGTACCGCCCAGATGCGCGTGATCCGGTCGTCCGCGACGTCGAACGCCAGCACCGTCACGACGGAGCCGTCCTGGAGGACCACCAGGCCGGGCTGACCGTTGACCATGCGCTCCGTGACCACCAGCCGGGGCCCCGTGCCGGTGAACCGGACGATGTGGTGCGCGATCCGCTCGCTGCCCTCGACCGGCCTGGGCAGCGCGTTGACGAGCCCGCCGCCGTCGGCGGTCACCGTGGCGGCCGGGTCCAGCAGGCCGATGAGCGCGTTGACGTCCATGGCCTCCCACGCCTGCTTGAAGTCCCGCACGATACGGGCGTGTTCGGACGCCGGGGGCGCGGGCGACTGTGCGGCGCGGACGCGGCGCCTGGCCGAGGAGGCCAGCTGACGGCACGCCTCCGGCGTACGGCCGAGGATCTTGGCCACCTCGGCGAAGGGGTGGCAGAAGACGTCGTGCAGGAGGAACGCGACGCGCTCGGCCGGTGTCATCAGTTCGAGCACGACGAGGAAGGCCATGCTGACCGACTCGTCGAGGGTGACGCGGTCGGCCGGGTCGGTGGGACCGGCCGCGGCCCCGGACGGCAGCGCGGCGGCACCCTCCGCGCGCCCCGGCAGCGGCTCGGGTATCCACGGGCCGACGTAGCGCTCCCGCCGGGCCCGCGCCGAGCGCAGCTGGTCCAGGCAGATGCGGCTCGCGACCCTCGTCAGCCAGCCGCCCGGTGACGCGATGGCCTCCTGCTGCTGCCGGGGCATCGCGTACCAGCGTGCGTAGGTCTCCTGGACGACGTCCTCGGCGTCGGCCAGGGAGCCGAGGAGACGGTAGGCGAGGTTGATCAACCTGCGCTGCTCGCTCATGAGCACGCTCAGGCCCGGGTCGGTCAGGTCGTCTCGTGGCACGGACGAGGTGGTCATGGTGTCGACGGCTCCTTCGGTCGCTGCTGCCCTCACCCGTACGACGGAACACGGGGCCGGACTGTGACGTCGGTGCGTCGCCTCACACTCCCGGTGGCCGTGCCGTCGGAGTACCGAGACACCGTGATACCGAGAAGGGCAGACACACCATGACCACCTCCGCGAACATTCCGGCGAGCGACTCCGCCGCGAGCACCACCTCCGCGACGACCGGGCAGGACGACACCTCGCGGTCCCGTCTGCCGGACCCCATCCAGTTCTTCCCCGAACTGGCGGCGTTCGCCGGAGCCATGGCCAAGGCGGTGGGGAACGGTTCGATACCGCAGACCACCGTCGGCCTGGTGCAGCTACGGGCCGGACAGATCGTCGGCAGCACCTACCACGCTGTCCGGCAGACCAACGACCTCCTCAAGGCGGGGGAGACGGAGGAGCGCATCACCGCCGTGGCCTCATGGCAGGACGCGCCCTTCTTCACCGACGCCGAACGGGTCGCACTGGAGCTGGTGGAGGCCGTCCTCACACCGAGGCCGCTCGGGGAGCGTGTCTCCGACGAGCTGTACGCCAGGGCGTCCGCGCACTACGACGACAAGGCGTTGTGGACGCTCACCCTGGCGATCGGCCTGATCTGCTTCTTCATCCCCGTGGCCCTCATCGCCAAGCCGATCCCCGGCAGGGTCCCCGGGCAGAACTACAGCAGGTGACCACGGAGCCCGGGACGCGGCGCACACCGAGTGCGCCCCGCCCCGGGCTCCTGCGCGCAGGGCGGGCGCGTACCAGGTCATGGGCGGTGTGTGTACGAGGAACGGCACATCATTCCTTCGGGTGGCGTAATCCCTGAGGACGCAGAGGTCGCCTTGTCTGCTGGCACGATGAATGACGGCAAAGGTTCTGACCAGGCAGGTATGTCGCCTATGTCGCCCTGCCCGCTGCAGACGGCCCCCTTGCAGGAGGTTCCTCGTTGACCCATCGCCAAGTGTCCCCCCAGCACGTCGATGGCCAAGCGCCGTCCCCGGACCCCGCGTCCGAGGCGGCCGGCACCGCCGGTCCGCCGGTCGAGGTCCTGCCGGTGACGGCGGCACAGCGCGAGGTCTGGCTCGCCGAGCAGCACTACCCCGAGACACGTGAGGCACTGCGCCTGGGGGAGTACCTGGAGATCCGCGGCCCCGTCGAGCCCGCCGTCTTCGAGGAGGCGCTGCGCCATGTGGTCTCCGAGGCCGACGCGTTGCGGGTGCGCCTGGTGCCCGGCGAGGACGGACCCGTTCAGCTCCTGGAGCGCGAGCTTCCCTGGACGCTCCCGTTCGTCGACGTCAGCGACGCACCGGACCCGGAGGCCGTCGCACAGGCGTGGATCTCCGCCGACCTGGCCCGGCCCCTGGTCCTGGCCTCGGGGCCCCTGTTCAGCTTCGGGCTGCTCCGGTTGGCGCCGGACCGGTTCTGGTGGTGCCACTCCTACCACCACGGTGCCGTGGACGCCTTCGGCTACTCCCTCGTCGCGCGGCGGGTCGCCGAGGTCTACACGGCCCTGACGCGCGGCGAGAAGGCCGGGCCCGGTCCGTTCGGTCCGCTGTCGGCGCTGGTCCAGGAGGACCTGGACTACCAGGAGTCCGAGGACCGCGCCGCCGACCGCGCGCACTGGACGCGGCAGTTGTCCGGGTGGGCGCGTACCGGCGCGTCCTCGCCCGGCGGGGGCGAGCCCGGTGCGAGCGCCCCGGGCAGCGTGCCGAGGCAGCGGCCCCCGGCCGAAGGCCCGCCGTCCGGGGGCGTGGTGGCCCCTGCCGTCCCGAGAACCGCGCTGCTGCCGCTGCCGCGGCCAGGGGCACTGCGGGAGGCGGCCTCGCGTGCCGGGGTCTCCCGGTTTCGCTTCGTGTTCGCGGCCGTGGCGCTGTACGAACACCACCTGACGGGTGTTCAGGACGTGGTGATCGGGCTGACCGTGGCGGGCCGGGTGGGCCCGGCCTCCCGAGGCACTCCGGGGATGCTGGCCAACAGCGTTCCGGTACGGCTGACGGTCCGGCCCGGCATGTCGCTGGGGGCGCTGCTCGCCCAGGCCGACGAGCGGATGCGCGAGGCGCTGGAGCACCAGCGCTACCGCGCGGAGGACCTGCACCGCGACCTCGGCCTGTCCCGTGGCCCCGGCGCGGTGTTCTCACCGATGGTCAACCTCATCGGATTCGACTACCACTTCTCCTTCGCGGGCCACCCGTGCACGGCGCACAACCTCTCCTTCCCGCTGGGCGCCGATCTGATGGTCATGGTGTGGGACCGCCGCGACGGCTCAGGCCCGCACATGAGGCTGCACGCACCACCGGACGTGCACGGCCAAGCGGAACTCGTGGACACCCAGCGGCGCCTGCTGGACTTCCTGGCGCGCATGGCGGACCTCGATCCCGCACTCCCGGTCGGCGGGCTCGATGTGCTGTCGGCCGGTGAGCGGCGGTCCCTCCTCGCGACGGGCGACGCCACCGGGTCCGGTGTGCCCGCCGCTCCGGTGCCGGTCCTGTTCGAGGAGCAGGTCCGCCGGGTGCCGGACGCGCCCGCTGTCGTGTCCGACGGCACCACGGTCACGTACCGGGAGCTGAACGCACGCGTCAACGCGCTGGCACACGCGCTGAGGGGCCGTGGCATCGGCGCCGAGGACATCGTCGCCCTCGCCCTGCCGCGCTCGGTGGAACTGGTCGTCGCCGAGCTGGCCGTGCTCAAGACCGGGGCCGCCTATCTGCCCGTCGATCCCGAATACCCTGCGGCGCGAAGGGAGTTCATGCTCGCCGACGCCGGCCCGGCCCTGGTGCTGGACGATCCGCCGGCCCTGGCCCGGCTTGCCGAGGGGCAGCCGGACACCGACCCGGGCATCGCCGTGGACCCCCGGCACTCGGCCTACGTGATCTACACCTCGGGCTCGACGGGACGCCCCAAGGGGGTGGTGGTGCCGCACACCGGCATCGCCTCCCTCGTCGCGTTCCACAAGGAGCAGTTGGGGATCACCTCCGACAGCAGGTTCCCGCAACTCGCCTCGCCCAGCTTCGACGCCTGCACATGGGAGCTGTGCGTCACCCTGCTGACCGGTGCCGCGCTGGTCCTCGCGCCCCGTACCGACCCGCTGTCCGTCCTCACCGACCCCGGCGCGCGGATCACCCACGCGTTCGCGCCACCGTCGGCGCTGGCGGTGCTGGCCGAGAAGGAGAGCCCCGTCTCGACGCTGGTGGTGGGCGGCGAGCCGGTCCCGCCGGGACTGGTGGCACGGTGGGCTCCGGGACGCCGCCTCATGAACGTCTACGGTCCGACGGAGACCACCGCGATGGTGACCACCAGTCACCCGCTGACACCCGACGGCACCGCGCCGCCGATCGGCCGCCCGCACTCCGGCACCCGCGTCTACGTACTGAACGCCACCCTGCGCCCGGTTCCCCCCGGCACACCCGGCGAGCTGTACATCGCCGGTGTGTCCCTGGCCCGCGGCTATCTGCGGCGGCCCGGACTGACGGCCGAGCGGTTCGTCGCGGACCCCTACGGCCCGCCGGGGGCGCGGATGTACCGGACGGGCGACGTGGTGCGGTGGCGCCCCGACGGACAGCTCGACTACCTCGGCCGCGCCGACCGTCAGGTCAAGATCCGCGGTTTCCGCATCGAGCAGGAAGAGGTCGAGGCGGCGCTGACCGCCTGCCCCGGTGTGGCGCGGGCCGCGGTGCTCGCCCGCCGGGACCGGCAGCGGGAGGAACTCCGGCTCGTCGCCTACGTCGTGGCGGACGAGGACCGCACGACGCCGCGCTCGCTGCGCGAGCACCTGCGCGAGCGGCTGCCCGGCTTCATGGTGCCGTCGGCCTTCGTCATGCTCGACGAGCTGCCGCTGACCCCGAGCGGGAAGACCGACCGCGCGGCCCTGCCCGCGCCCGACGAGGAGGACTCCGGCGAGCCCGAAGGACGGGCACCGCGCACCCCGCGCGAACAACTGCTGTGCGAACTGTTCGCCGAGGTGCTGGGCGTGCCGTGCGGCGGCGTGGACACGGACTTCTTCGCCACGGGCGGCCACTCGCTCCAGGTGATCCGCCTGGTGTCCCGCATCCGCGCCGTGCTCGGCGTCGAGCTGCCACTGAACGCCCTGTTCGAGGCACCCACGGTCGCCCGCCTGGCGGCCCGCCTGGACGGCGCTGACGGGTCACCACGCCCCGCGCTGACGGTCCAGGAGCGGCCCGGCCCCGTTCCGCTGTCGTTCGCGCAGCAGCGGCTGTGGTTCCTGCACCGCGCGGAGGGCCCCAGCGCCACCTACAACATCCCCCTGGTGCAACGCCTGACCGGTGAGCTGGACAGGGGAGCGCTGGATCGGGCGCTGGGAGATGTGGTGGCACGGCACGAGAGTCTGCGCACGGTCTTCCCCGACGTCGAAGGCGAGCCCGTCCAGCGGATCCTCGACGCCTCCGAGGCGCGTCCCTCCTTGCCGGTCACCGGCGTGGCCGACGAGAAGTCGCTGCGGCAGCGGCTGTCGGCAGCCGTCCGCCACCCCTTCGACCTCGCCGTCGAACCCCCAATGCGCGCGGAGCTGTTCGCGCTGGAGCCCACCGAGCCTGCAGGGGCCGCCGAGCCCGCCGAGCATGTGCTGGCGATCGCCATCCACCACATCGCCGCCGACGGCTGGTCACTGACCCGGCTGGCCCGCGATCTGGCGACTGCCTACACGGCCCGGCGCCGAGGCCTGGAACCCGACTGGCCGCCACTGCCGGTGCGCTACACCGACTACACCCTGTGGCAGCGTCGGCTCATGGGCGCCCCCGACGACCCCCACAGCCTCCTCCGCCGCCAACTCGCCCACTGGACAACTGAGTTGGCGGATCTGCCCGACGAACTGGCGCTTCCCCGCGACCGGCCACGCCCCGCCGTCGCGTCGTACCGGGGCGGCAGGGTCACCCTCCACGTCGAAGCGGAACTGCACGCGAGGCTGACGGAACTGGCGTCGCGGTCGGGAACGAGCCTCTTCATGGTGCTGCACGCGAGCCTGGCGGCGCTGCTGACGAAGCTGGGCGCGGGCACGGACCTCCCCGTCGGCAGCGTCATCGCCGGACGTACCGACCAGGCGCTCGACGAGCTGGTGGGCTTCTTCGTCAACACCCTCGTGCTGCGCACCGACACCTCCGGCGACCCCGCCTTCACCGAGCTGCTGGAGCGCGTCCGCGACACCGCGCTGGCCGCCTACGCGCACCAGGACGTGCCCTTCGAGCAGCTGGTGGAGACCCTGAACCCGCCCCGGTCGCCGGGCCGCCACCCGCTGTTCCAGGTCGCGCTGTCCGTCGACGCCGACGAGGGCGCGGCGTTCACACTCCCAGGGCTGCGCACGACCAGCGTCCTGGTGCCGACGGAGACCGCCAAGTTCGACCTGGACATCGGCATCCGCGAGCGCCGCTCAGCGCAGGGAGAGTGCCTCGGCCTGAGCGGCACCCTCGACTACGCCACCGACCTCTTCGACCACGACACGGTCCAGCACCTGGCCGCGCGCTGGACGCGGCTGCTGGCAGCCGTCGTCCAGGACCCGGACCGCCCGCTCAGCCGCGTCGAGGTGCTGTCCGGCGCCGAGCGGCGCCTCCTCCTTGGGGGCGCCGACGAGGACGCCCCGGAGCAGGCACCCGCGGGCACGATCCCCGAGCTGTTCCACGCGCAGGTGCGCGCCACCCCGGACGCGGTCGCGGTGGTGGCCGACGACGGCACGCTCACCTACGCCCAGTTGCACGCCCGCGCGGCCCGGCTCGCACATGTGCTGACCGCTCGTGGCGTCGGCACCGAGGACGTGGTCGCTCTCGCCCTGCCGCGTTCGGGCGACCTCGTCGTGGCCGTGCTCGCCGTGCTCAAGGCCGGTGCCGCCTATCTGCCACTGGACCCGGACCACCCGGCCCCGCGCCTCGCGGCCATGACCGAGGACGCGCGGCCCGTACTGCTCCTCACCAGTACGGCGGTGTCCAGCGGCCTCGGTACGCGAGTGCCCCGGCTGCTGCTGGACGGGCCGAAACCGGCGGACGGGGACGCGGAGAAGGACACGGCCGAGATCGCGGACCCGGTGACGGGGCTGCTGCCCGACCATCCCGCGTACGTCATCTACACCTCGGGATCCACGGGGACCCCCAAGGGCGTCGTCACCCGCCACGCGAGCGTCGTCAACGTGGCGGCGCGCTACCGGCGCCAGGTGTTCCGTCCGGCGGCCGAACGCCTCGGGAACCGGCCGCTGCGGGTGGCCCTCACCGCCTCCGTGTCCTTCGACGCCTCCTGGGGCCAGCTCGCTGCCCTCCTCGACGGCCACGAACTGCATGTGCCCGACGCCGCCACCTGGGCGGAAGCGGACCGGTGCGTGTCCTGGCTGGCCGAGCACCGCATCGACAGCGTGGACGCCACCCCCTCGTACCTCCGTGTCCTGGCCGAGCAGGGCCTGTTCGCGCACGAGCGGTGGCGGCCCGGCGTGGCCGTACTCGGCGGCGAGGCGCTGCCGGACCGGCTGTGGGAGGAACTGCGGGCCGTGGAAGGGCTGACGGCCTACAACATGTACGGGCCGACCGAGTGCACCGTGGACTGCGTACAGGCCCGCCTGGACGCCTCCGCCACCCCGGTCGTCGGACGGCCGGTCCCCGGCACCCGCGCCTATGTGCTGGACGCCGCCCTGCGCCCTGTGCCGCCGGGCGTGACCGGTGAGCTGTACGTGGCCGGGGCGGGTCTGGCGCGCGGCTATCTGCGCCGCCCTGCCTCGACGGCCCAGCGCTTCGTCGCCGATCCGTACGGCCCGCCGGGGACGCGCATGTACCGCACCGGCGATCTGGCCCGCCACCGCCCCGACGGGCAGCTCGTCTTCGCCGGACGCGCGGACGACCAGGTCAAGGTGCGCGGCCACCGCGTCGAACCCGGCGAGGTCGAGGCAGCCCTCGCCGCACACCCCCGGGTCGCGCACGCGGCCGTGACAGCGCGCGAGGAGCGCCCCGGCGACACCCGCCTGGTCGCTTACGCCGTGCCCGCCCCCGGAGCCGAGGCCGACGCCGCCGAGCTGCGCGCCTACCTCCGCGCGCGCCTTCCCGCTCACATGGTGCCGTCCGCCTTCGTGGCGCTGGACGCGCTGCCGCTGACTCCGAACGGCAAGCTGGACCGCGCCGCACTGCCCGCTCCGGGCGGCGCGGCGGGTGCCTCGGGCGCCGGGAGCGGACGTCCGCCGCGCACCCCGCTGGAGCGGGCGCTGTGCGAGCTGTTCGCCGAGGTGCTGGAGCTGCCCGCGTGCGGCGCCGACGACGACTTCTTCGCCCTGGGCGGCCACTCGCTGCTCGCCGTCCGGCTGGCCCGCAGGATCGGCGAGACCCTGGCGCGTCCCTTCCGCCTCTCGACGCTCCTGGAGGCACCGACCCCGGTGGGACTGGCCCGGCACCTGAGCACGGACGAGCCCCGCACCCCACCGTCCTGGGTGCCGGAGACGGAAGCGCGGCTGAGCCCTGCTCTGCGCTTCCCCGCCGCCCGGCAGGAAGGCGGGCAGCGCGAGATCCTGCTGACCGGTGCCACGGGGTTCGTCGGTGCCTTCGTCCTGGCGGAGCTGCTGCGCGGGAGCGCGGCCCGGGTGCACTGTCTCGTGCGGGCGCGGTCCGAGGCGCAGGCACGGGAGCGGCTGGCCGACACCGCGCGGGCCTACGGCCTCGGCCCTGTGCTCAGCGATCCCCGGCTGAACGTCGTACGGGGCGACCTCGCGGCGGGCGGACTCGGCCTCGGGCCCGCGGAGTGGGAACGGTTGCGCGAGGGCGTCGACACCATCGTCAACTGCGGCGCGCGCGTCCACCACCTCTCGCCGTACGCACAGTTGAAGCCCGCCAACGTGGAGGGCACCCGCACACTGCTGCGGCTGGCGGCCGAGGGACGGCCGAAGGCGTTCCACCACCTCTCGACCCTCGCGGTGTTCCGGCCGGGCCCGGACCCCCGGACGGTCACGGAGGACGCGCCGACCGACGGCGAACGGCACCCCTTCGGGAGAGGCTACGCGGCGAGCAAGTGGGTGGCCGACCAACTCGTGGAGCGTGCCTTCGAGCGGGGCGCGAGCGGTGGCATCCACCGGCTCGGCCGCGTCTGGGCGCACACCACGACCGGTGCCTGCAACCGGGACGACATGTTCTCGCGGCTGCTCAGCAGTTGTGTGACGCTCGGCTGCTGGCCGGGGGATCCCGGACTCCGGGAGGCGCTGCTTCCCGTCGACGTCCTCGCCCGCGCCGTCGTCGCGCTGCTGCCGTACGACGGCGTCGGTGACGGCGACGGTGACGGTGACGGGGGTGGCGACGGTGACGGGGGTGGCGGCGTGCACGCCGTGCACCACCTCCACCACCCGCGCAGGACCGGACCCGGCGCCTTCCTCGCTGCGTACGACCGCGCACACGGGACGCACACCGAAGAGGTTCCGCTCACCGAGTGGCTGCGGCAACTGCGCCGCGCGAGCGCGCGAGGGCGGGACCTGCCGATCCTGCCCTACCAGGCACACCTTGAGGAGTACGCCGAGCAAGCACCCGCCGCGCGGCAACCGTCCCTGGAATTCGAGAACGACCGCACCCTCCACCGGCTGCGCCGACTCGGGGTCGCCGTCCCGGAGATCGACGAGCGCGCCATCCGCGCCTACTGGAACTTCGTCGAAGGGTGACACCTGCCCGGACACGCGGCACACCGATACGTCCGCAACGAGTGCCCGCGCCCGCGCCCGCGCCCGCCAGCAGTGTGACAGCCCCGCAAGCCCCTTTCCCCAGCCCATCCGTGTCCCACGGCGCCCACCGTGGTGCCCCACCCGGAAACCGGTGATTGTCACGATGGCCATGACCGCAAGCCCGCCCGCCGGCGCCGTGACGGCACTCCGCGCGCTGACGCGCGTGCGGATGTCGGCGCGCTCGATCGTCCCCGGCCGCCAACGATGGGAGGTGAACCTCATCCGCGGCAGACCGGCGCTGGCCCGGCAGACCGAGGCATCGCTCCGCCGGACCTCGGGCATCGAGGAGGCGAGCGTCAGCCCCGTCACGGGGCGGGTGCTGCTGCGGCACGACCGCACCCTCAGCCCGCGCGAGGCCGCCCGGCTGCTGCACCAGGCGGTGGACCGGGCCCTCGTCGGCCTGCGCGCTTCCGCGGCGGATCTGCTCGGCCTCGCCCCGGCACCCCCGTCGCACCCGAACGGGGTGCCGGAAACACGCCGGGTGCCGGGACCGCGTCCCGCACCGGGCACACGTCCGGCGCGCCGGCAGGGGGCCGGCGGCAGGAGTGGCGAAGGCCCCGGGCGCTGGCTGCCCAAGGTGTTCGCGGCCGGAGGTGTGCTCGCGGCGGCCGTCGGGGGAGGGCCGCTCCTCCTGAAGCTGCTCGGCCGCCCCCTCATCACCCTCGGACTCGCGACCGCCGCGACCGTAGGTGTCGTCAGACAAGCCTGGCGAAGAGCCGACCGCGCGCGGGAACAGTCGGGTGAGTCCGCCCCGCGCAGCCACGCGCTTCGGCGCATCATCGGGAACAACAAGCGCAAGTTCGGCCTCGCGGCCACACTGTCCGCGCTCTCGCAACTGGCCGAGATGGCGCTGTTCGCGCTGACCCCCTCGATCGTGCTGCTGCTCGCCAAGGGCGGGAGCGCCACCCTGACCAGGATGGGCGTCATCGGAGTCACCGCCCAGTTGTCGACGCTGGTCGGCGCCGCAGGACTGGCCTGCGTCGCCATGGCGGGCCTGGGCTACGGCGCGGGCGTCGCCTGGCGGGGAGTGGCACAGGACGTCGAGGACGACTGGCGCACCCGCACCTACGCGCACATCCAGCACGTGGCACCGGCCGACCTGGAGGACGAGCGCGTCAGCCGCGTCAACACGGTCCTGTCCGAGGACATCAGCCAGCTGGGTGTCTTCGTCGGCTCCCACATGCACGACGTCGTGCAGATGGGCGCCAGCCTCGCACTGCTCGTCCCCATGTTCCTGCTGCTCGCGCCGCAGATCGCGTGGGTCGCCTTCGCACCCGTCCCGCTCGTCGCCTGGCTTTCCTTCCGCTTCCACGAACGCGCGGTCGCGGGCAACGCCCTCGCGGGCGAGCAACGCGAGCAACTGAACAGCAGGGTGACCGAGAACCTCCACGCCCACACCACCGTCAAGTCCACCGTCGCCGAGGAGCACGAGATCGCACGTGTCGGCGCGCTGAACCGCAAGTGCAGCGACATCAACCGCTCGACGGGACGCAGCGCGGCCCTGCCGCCCCAGATCCTGCGGCTGGCCGGTGGTTCGGCGCTGGTCGGTACGGTGCTGCTGGGCGGCAGGTCCGTGCTGCGGGGCGAGCTGCCCACCGCCGCTTTCGGCCCGCTGATCGAACTGCCGGGCATCGCCATGCTGCGGCTGTCCCGGCTGGGCAGCGTCTCCGACCAGTACCAGCGCACCGTCACCGCGCTGGACCGGGTGGAGCGGCTGCACGACCTCCCCGTCGAGCCCGTCGACGAGGGTCGCCCCATGCCGCTCCACGAGGTGAAGGGCGAGATCGAACTGCGGCAGGTGACCTTCGCCTACCCCGGAAGGCCACCGGTGCTGCGGGACACGTCCCTGGTGATCCCGCCGGGCCGGACCACCGCCATCGTCGGCACCACGGGCGCGGGCAAGACCACCATCGCCAAACTGCTCATGCGCTTCCACCACCCCGAGCGGGGACGGATGCTGCTCGACGGCACCGACGTGCGCACCCTGGCCCTGCCCGACCTGCGCCGCGCGATCGGATACGTCACCCAGGAGCCGTTCCTGTTCGACGCGACGATCGCCGACAACATCCGCTACGGCGCCTTCCACGCCACCGAGGAGCAACTCGTCGCCGCGGCCCGCACCGCGGGCGCCGACGAGTTCATCGACACCCTGCCCGACGGCTACGCCACGCGGGTCGGCGACCGGGGCGCCGCGCTGTCCGGCGGGCAGAAACAGCGCATCGCACTGGCCCGCACGATCCTGCGCGACCCACCTGTCGTCATCCTCGACGAGGCCACCTCGGCCATCGACAACGCCACCGAGGCCACCATCCAGCAGGCACTCCAGGTGTTCGGACAGGACCGCACGATGGTCGTCATCGCCCACCGGCTGTCCACCGTCCAGGGCGCCGACCGGATCTACGTCATGGGCCGAGGCGGACTCGTCGCCGAACAGGGCACGCACGAGGAACTGGTGGCGAACGGAGGCATGTACAGCGCCCTGTGGAAGTTGCAGGCGGGCCAGCCGACACCCGCTCAGCCGCACTCGCCCGACAGCACCTGCCTGCCCCCTGACGCCCCTTACCGCTGAGATCCAGGAGCGCTGAGATGACACACGCGACCAACCCGTTCGAGGACGAAGAAGCCCGCGCCCTGGTGCTCGTCAATGACGAGGGCCAGCACTCACTGTGGCCGTCCTTCGCCGATGTGCCCGACGGCTGGACCGTCGCCTTCCCCGAGAACACCCGGCAGGCGTGTCTGGACTACGTCGAGAAGACGTGGACGGACATGCGCCCGCGCGGTCTCGTCGAGGCCATGGAGAGCGGACGGTGCGGAAGGTGAGGCCGTCGGCAGCCGGACAGCACCGTGCCGGTCCCGGCGAAGCGAACGACGAACCACCGTCACCCGGGGATTCCGCCCTGGAACACCCGCTCACCCGCCGAGCCTTCCAGGACGCCGATGTGTATGCCCCGGAATTCCGCGCCGTTCTCGCCCGCCACCCCGCGCTGGCAGACCTCACCTCCCGCGTCACCGGCTTCCTCGACACACATCTGCCCGAACCCGTCACGGAGGAGAGCCCTCAGCCCTGCTGGCTCAGCCTGCGCAGATCCGCGGCGCGGGCCGGACTGACAGGGATCGATCTCGCGCCCGCCCCGGCCGAGCAGGCCGGCAGCAACGGCCATGGCCTCGCGGAGGGCCGGGACGCGACGGCGGCCGTCCCTCCCGGACTCGGGCCCGTAGCCCAGGGGCTGGCGATGTTCCTCGCCGGGCAGCGGGACTGCGACGCACGGGAGGTCTTCGGCTCGGGACACGGCGCCATGACCCTCCGGTACGGCGGCCCCTCCACCGCCCGCATGGTCCGCACCCGTGTCGTGGACCGGGGCGAGGTGGCGGGCGTGGCGTCCAGCGAACCGCACTCCGGGTCCGATCTGCGGGGCCTGCGCACCATCGCGGTCGATTACGGCGACCACCTGCTGCTCTCGGGCACGAAGGGCCTGGTCAGCAGGGTCGAGGAGGCCGTCGGGTTTGTCGTCTTCTGCAAGGTGGTCGGGCCCGAGCAGGCCGCCGCGGCGGACACCGACGGCGCCGCGCTGCGCGGAGTGCCCCTGTCGGCGCTCTGGCTGCCGATGGACACCACCGGCGTCCTGACCGAGACCGCAGCGCCGCTCGGCCTGCGCGGATGGAGCCTGGGACGCCTGCGTTTCGACGGTGTGCGGATCGGCAAGGAACTGCTGCTCGGGGCGCCCGGGGACGGCCGCCGCATCTTCGACACCCACTTCTCCCACTGGCGCCTGATGATGGCGCTGGTCTGCCTGGGCGCTGCGACGGCCACGATCGAGGAGACGATGGCCCGTGCCCGTCGGCGCAGCGTCGGACGCGTCTCCCTGGCGAACGTACCCTCCGTGGTGTCCCGTCTGGGCACCGCGGCGGCCGAGGTGCAAGCGGCCACCGCCTGGTGCTTCTCCCTCCTGGAGCGGATCGGGCAGGACGGTGCCGGTGGCGGGGCCGACGTGGCGGTCTGCTCCGCCGCCAAGGCGCTCGCCACCGACACCTCCTACCACGCCGTCGATCTCGGGCTCCAGCTCCACGGAAGCGAGGGATACACCCGTTGCACACCTCTGGAGAAGCGCCTCCGGGACATCCGGGGCCTGCGCATCGCCGACGGCCCCAACGACACCCTCTACAGCGTCCTCGCCCACTCCCTCCTCACGGGGTCCAGGCCGGGCCCGCTGGTGGTGGCCCAGCGCCGGGCGTGACGCTCACACACCGGGCCCTGTCACGCCTTGGTGGCGAGTGGCCGCCATGCGTTCCAGGTGTCGAGCCGCCGCTGATACGCGGCTTCGACGACCGGATAGGGATAGGCGCCGAGGAAGAGCCGCAGGGGCGGTTCGTCGGCGTCGACGAGCCGCAGGACGACATCGGCCGTCGCCTCCGGATCCTGCGGCGCGCGGGCGGTGGCACCCGCCCTGCGCGCCTCGCGGACGGGTTCGTAGGCGGCGAGAGGCTCGGTGTGCACCGCGGAAGTGCCGGACCAGTCGGTGCCGTAGGGGCCGGGTTCGACGAGGGTGACGTGGATACCGAGCGGACCGACCTCCTGGGCCAGCGCCTCGCTCATCCCCTCCAGCGCCCACTTCGAGGCGTTGTAGAGCCCGAGGGTGGGGAATGCGGCGAGGCCGCCGAGGCTGGACACCTGCACGATGTGGCCGCTCCGCCGGGCCCGCAGGAACGGCAGCGCGGCCTGTGTCACCCACAGTGGGCCGAACAAGTTGGTGTCGAGCTGGGCGCGGGCCTGTTCCTCGGTGGTCTCCTCGACCATGCCGAACAGACCGTAGACCGCGTTGTTGACGACGACGTCGAGGTGGCCGAAGGCGTCGACGGCCTGCCGCACGGCGGCGGTGGCGGCCACCCGGTCGGTGACGTCGAGACGGAGCGGGAGCACACGGTCCCCGTAGGTGTCGACGAGGGGACGCAGGGATGCGGTGTGGCGCGCTGTGGCGGCGACGCGGTCGCCGCGCGCGAGAGCGGCAGCGGCCCAGATCCGGCCGAAGCCGCGGGACGCGCCGGTGATGAACCAGGTCTTCATGCCCCCGACTCTGCGCGGCCCACCGGCCCGGCAGCCAGCACCCCGCGAGGGTTACCCTCCCCACCATGGCCACCGACAACGTCCTGGGGGAGTTCCTGAAGGCCCGGCGCGGACGGGTCCCGCCCACGAAGGCGGCCGGCGCGACGCCGGGCAGGCGCAGGGTTCCGGGGCTGCGCCGGGAGGAGCTGGCACGGCTGGCCGGTATCAGTGAGCCGTATCTGACCCGGCTGGAACAGGGCGTCGACCGTCACCCCTCGCCGCAGGTGCTCCAGGCGCTGACGCGGGCGCTGGAGCTGGACGACGACGCCTCGGCGTATCTGTGCGCGCTCGCGCGGCCGGACTCCGTACCGCCTCCGGAGCCCGGCGTCGCCCCGGACGTGCGTCAGTTGCTCGACTCGTGGCCCGGCAGCCCGGCGTATGTGCGCAACCGGCGGTTCGACGTGCTGGCCGCGAACAAACCGGCCCGCGCGCTCGCCCCGATGTACGGGCCCGGACACAACCTGGCCCGGGACGTGTTCCTCGACCCCGGGGCCCGCCGGCTGTTCCCCGACTGGCCCCGGATCGCCGCGCAGACCGCCGCCGCACTGCGTGCCGAGGCAGACCCGCGCGATCCCAGGACCGCCCGGCTCGTCGCCGAGCTGGAGGCGGACGCGGACTTCCGCCGCCTGTGGGCGCGGCACGACGCGCGCCCCTCCCGCGACGAACTGAAGCGGTTCGCGCATCCCGAGGCGGGGGAGCTGGCACTGCGGCGGCAGACCCTCACCGTCGGCGGTGCGGAGCAGCAGGTGATCATCGTCTATCAGGCGGTGCCGGGCAGCCCCTCAGCCGCCGCCCTCGACCGGCTTCTCTGATACCGGCTCGTCCGGCACGGGCGTTCAGGGAGAGCGGCTTTTTGCGGGCCGGTCAGGAGAGCTTTTTCTTGAGCATCCCGAGATAGAACGGCAATTTCTCCACGGCCTTCTTCGGCACCTCGTAAACCTCCACCTCGTCGCGCAGGCGATTGGTGATGGTGAGCGTGTACGTCCCGTTGGAGTGGTGCACTTCCGCGGAGTACATGACTTCCGCGGCGGTGGTCTCAGCCGCATCAGGGGAATCTTCCGTGACGGATTTTTCCATTGTGAACTCCTGACTCGATATCAACGTGGAGAATGGTGCTCACAAGCTGGCCCACGCCGCACCGTAGGTCACCCGATGACAGAAAAGATCAATGGTGCCGAGGGTGCATCCGAAAGGGTGAACATCGGGCTCTCGTCAGTGAGGAGGTTGTGCCGGAAGCTAAGGTCGGATCATGAGGACACTGCTGGAAAACCCGGCATTGCTGCGAGAAGGGTTGTGCTGAACATGCTCCCTGTGATTCCTGTCTTCTTGGTCGGAGCGGCTTCGGCGCCTCTCATGAAGAAGATCATTCGAGGGACGGTCAAATCCTCCATGAAGCTGGCATTGGATGCCAAGCGAGTGGCGCACGAGATCAACGAGGATATGAGTGACATCGCCGCCGAGGCGACGGCTGAAGTGTTCGCTTCGGACCTTCAGGGTGAATCGGGGACGTCGCGGCAGACCACCAAAAAGGCCCGCTCGGGAAACGTCAGCACATGAGGCGGCACACGAGAAGCGATTTCCGTCCTTGAGCGGCCCAGGGCGCCCGGAACCGCGGCGCCCGGAACCGCAGGGCCCTCTCGGCGGGTCCGGGGAGCCGGTCAGTCGCCGTCGCCGGTGTGCCGCTCCAGCGCCTCGCGCAGACGTCGCGACGCTCCCCGCGTGTGCCGGGCCATCGCCGCTCGGGCGGCCTCCGCGTCCCCCTGCTCGACGGCTTCAAAGATCGGCACGTGGTCCTCGTAGGCCACCTCGCGCGGGCGGACCTCGCCGGTGCGCTCGACCCAGCCGCGCTGGATCATCGCGCGCATGCCCTTGAGCATGTCCCGCAGGACCGTGTTGCCGGAGATCTCGGCGAGGGCGGCGTGGAAGGCCGTGTCCGCCTCGGCGAACTCCGTGTCCGGGCAGTCGCGCATCGTCGCGAGCCGGGCGCGCAGCAGCTCCACCCCGGCCTCGTCGCGCGCTTCGGCGGCGAGGCCCGCGACGACGGCCTCCAGCTCTGCGCGGGCCTGGAGCATGCCCTTCGCGCCGCGCTCGCCGAGCACCAGCCCCAGCTCGAACAGCCGGTACAGGACGTCGGAGTCGGTGCCGCGGAAGTATGTGCCGCTCGACTGACGGATCTCCAGGAGGCCCAGGAAGCCGAGGGACTTGATGGCCTCGCGCACGGTCGGCCGGTTGACTCCGAGCGTCTCGGTGAGCTGGCGTTCCGAGGGGATGCGGTCGCCGGGCCGCACCGCACCGGACATCAGGTAGTCGATGAGCCGGCGCGAGACCTCGGCGGCCAGCGGCTCCCGCGGCTCGACCGTGATTCTCGACAGTTCGGCCATGGATTCCCTCACTTCGCTGTTGACGATCAGCCGGGAGTCCAGTGACTCACCGGCCGACCGGTACACCGGCGAGCCTTCCCGGGCCCGCGCCCTCCCCGCAGACGCGCTCACGGTCGGCCGACCACGGGGCGGACGGATCCGCGGAGGAACTGCGCGCGTTCTTCCGCCCCTACCGGTGAGCGGGCGGCCGGGCTGAGGGTGCCACTTCGGCTGCGGGCGTACGGGCTCAAAGCGGAGGGGCCTCCGTTAGTGCTAGGCTCAACTAGCGGAGGCGCCTCCACTTCATTTACCGTCACCCGAGGAACGGACTCCCACGATGTCCACCACCCCTTCCCCCGAGCCGTCCGAGTTCTCCGACGTCACAGCCACCGGCGCGCCGCGCCCGGGAGGCGCGGGACCGCTCGTCGGCCGCACCGTCTCCCGCGTCGGCTACGGGGCGATGCAGCTCGAGCGCCTGCACGGCGACCGCGCCGCGGCCGTCGCGATCCTGCGCCGGGCCGTCGAGCTGGGCGTCGACCACATCGACACCGCCCAGTTCTACGGCGACGGCTTCGTCAACGACGTCATCCGGGAGGCGATCGGCCCCGAGGACGGCGTCCTCGTCGTCAGCAAGGTCGGTGCCGATCCCAACCCCGGCGGTCCCGTCCCGCTGCGTCCTGCGCAGCGGCCCGAGGAGCTGCGGGCGAGCGTCGAGGACAACCTCACCAGCCTCGGGCTCGCACAGATCCCGCTGGTGAACCTGCGCCGCCTTGACACCGGGCCAGGGCTGCGGGCCGAGGGGGACCAGGCCGTCGATCTCGACGACCAGCTCGCTGTCATGACCGCCCTCCGGGACGAAGGCAAGATCGGCGCGATCGGGCTCAGCAGCGTGACCCTCGAAGGGCTGCGCCGGGCACTCCCCGCGGGCATCGCCTGCGTGCAGAACGCCTACAGCCTCGTGGCACGCGACGACGAGGACACACTGCGACTCTGCGCCGCCGAGAACATCGCCTGGGTGCCGTTCTTCCCGCTCGGCGGGGCCTTCGCCGGGCTGCCCAAGGTGACCGACGAACCGGCCGTTCTCCAGGCGGCACGGTCCCTGGGCGTCACACCCTCGCAGGTGGGCCTCGCCTGGCTGCTCCACCACTCCCCGAACACGCTCCTCATCCCCGGCACCGCGAACGCCGGGCACCTTGAGGCGAACGTCGCCGCGGGCACGGTCACGCTCGACGACGCGACACTCGCCGCGCTCGACGCGGTTCCCACGCGGTCCGGAGACATCGTGCTCGACTGACCGCCCGGCGTGAGCGGAGCGGCGCCGTCGTGCCGGTCCATGAGTGGGCGTGGACCGGCACGACGGTGGTGTGACGCGTCCTCAGCTCACTTCCGCGTCACCGTTCACTCACTCACCCAGTCACTCACCACCGGGTTGCCGTCGCGACGGGCGTCACCTGTAGGTGATGTCCGACGTGCTGTACTTGCAGTACGTGCCGTCGGGGCCCGAGCCGTTCTTGGTGGGCTCGTCGCCGTCGTCGTTCCCGATGTACTTCTGGCACGGCACGATCTTCTTGCTGCTGTCCCCGACGATGGTGATGCCGCGGAGGGTCAGCGAGTCGCCGTAGTTGGTGTTGATGCCGCCGATGACACTGCCGGGCGCGGTGATCTCCGTGTTGCTGACGCTGATGGTGCGCTTGTATTGGGTCGAGCAGTTGCCGCAGGACCGCACGAAGGTCTTGAAATCCTGGCCCGCGAAGTTGGAGATGTTCAGCGTGCCGCCGCCGTTGAACTGGAAGATCTTGTCAGCGGCCTTGCGTGCACCGCCGCCGCTGACCGTGTAGGTCTCGCCGCTGCCCCGGAAGGTGGCCGCGTCCTCGCCGACGTCCTCCCACCACACGTTCTGGAGGGTGCAGCTACCGGAACAGTGGATACCGTCGGCGGCCGGGGCGCCGATGATGACGTTCTTCAGCGTCGCACCGTCGGCCAGCTTGAAGATCGGGTCCTGGCCCTCGTCCTGGCCGTCGCCGCCCAGGTCCCCGGTCCCGTAGTAGCGCTTCATGCCGCCGTCGACGGTACCGCTGATGCTCTTGGTGGCGCTGACGCCCTCGGAGCCGTTGGGGGAGGGCCATGTCGCGGCCGACGCGGTCGACATCGTCAGCCCGGAGGCCAGCGCCCCGAGAACGAGGGCGCCGACGCCGAGGCCGCTGCCCGTGATGATCCGCTGTCTTTTGGTGAGGCGCCTGCGGTGGAGGCTGGTCATCGTTGGCTCCTTGTGGGGAGGGAGAAGACGGGGGTCACGCCCGTGCCCTGCGGAGAGGAGGCCCGGCCGGTGCGGCCGGGCCTCCGGTGTCCTTCGCCGGGGCATGTGACGTCCGGACGGTTGCGCTGTCCGTGTCTCCTCGTCGCCGCGGGAGCGGGATAGGTTGCCGGGAGTTCCGAGAATTTCTTCGCCGGTGAACCCCCGGCCCCCTGTGGGCGGTCAGCGGTCGGTGGCCAGGGCACCGCAGTTGGTGCCGACGCGCGAGACGCCCTCCCCGCCGATGACGCCGCCCCAGTTGACGCACTTGCCCGCCGCGTCCACGTAGACGGGACCGGCGTACGAGCGGTACTCGCCGATGTCCTCCTCCGGCTTCGGGTCGATGGCGTCACTGGTGATGAGGCTGGCGACCATGAAGACCGGGTCGCCCGGAGTGTTCCGGACGGTGACGACGCAGTTGGTGCCGATGTTGGAGTTGTAGGTGAGGAAGACGGTGCCTGATGTACCGATGGGCGCGGAGTTGACGACCTTGTAGCCGCTTCCGCAGGCGCCGTTGTAACTGGCACGGGCCGCCGCCTGAGCCTGCGGACCGGTGAAGAGGAGCAGCCCGCAGCCAGTGGCGGCGGTGACGGCCGCGGCGGTGACCGCGCGTCGGGTGAGCTTCATGGGTTCCCCGTTTCCGTTGTGGTGGTGCACACGGTGGCGTCCTGACGCCACTGGGTACGACCGGTCGGCACCGGGGCACGTTGTACGGGAGCGGTGTGTGTGACGAAACGCGGACAATGCGCGGCGTGCTCGCCCCCTTCCAGGAAAATGGGGCGCGCTCGGGGGAGTGCCGACGGTACGGTCCCGGGATGCCTGATGAGGACGGTTACTTCGGGGAAAGTATCGCGGCCGCCTACGACGAGTCGTCGTCGGACATGTTCAGCGCGGAAGCGGTGGATCCCGCGGTCGATGTGCTGGCCGCCCTCGCGGGGGACGGGCCCGCGCTCGAATTCGGCATCGGTACGGGCCGTATCGCCCTGCCACTGGCCGGGCGTGGTGTGCCGGTGCACGGCATCGACATGTCCCGGGCCATGCTGTCCCGGCTGCGCGCCAAGCCCGGCGGCGACGCCATCGGCGTGACGGTCGGCGACTTCGCGACGACGCGGGTGCCGGGCCCCGGCACGGACGTGGACGTGGACACGGGTGCGGGTGCGGGGGCGGGTGCGTTCGCCGTCGTCTACCTCGTCTTCAACACCATCAACAACCTGACGACCCAGGACGCCCAGGTGGCCTGCTTCCGCAACGCGGCGGCGCACCTGCGGCCCGGTGGCGCCTTCGTCATCGAGGTGGGTGTGCCCGATCTGCGACGGCTGCCACCGGGGCAGAACGCGGTGCCGTTCCACATCGGCCCGACGGGGTGGGCGTTCGACACCTATGACGTCGCCACCCAGGCCACGGCCTCCCACTACGTCACGCTCACCGACGGACGCCCCGAGTACCACTTCTTCCCGTTCCGGTACGTGTGGCCGTCCGAGCTGGATCTGATGGCGCGGCTCGCCGGGCTGCGGCTGCGCGCCCGGTGGGAGGGGTGGTCGCGGGCCCCGTTCACCAGCGAGAGCACCGGCCATGTCTCGGTCTGGGAGAAGCCCGCCGACTGACGCGGGCGAGGGAGCCGGGCCGACTACGCCTTGAGCAGTTCTTCGCTCAGTTCCCAGAGCCGTCGGGCGGAGTCCGGGTCGAGGGAGTGCGACATGGCGGTGGACGTGGGGTGTGCCGGGTCGAAGGGCCTGACCTCGTCGTCCAGTTCCGAGATGTCGCTGTTCCGCAGGTACACCCCGCCGATGCCGTCGAGGAGCGGGCTGGTGGCCGCGAACACGAGGGTGGCGGCGCCCTGCTGCGGTGTCTTCTTCTCGCGTTCGGGGTCGATGACGGGCCGTCCCGCCGCGTCGATCAGACCCATGGCCCGCAACTGCTCCTGCCCCGCTGAGCTGTTGAGGCTCGTACCGGCGACGATGCCGGGGTGTGTGGCATAGCCGCGGATGCCGTCCTGTGCCCAACGGCGGTCCAGCTCGACGGCGAAGAGCACGTTGGCCGTCTTGGACTGGGCGTAGGCGAGGTTCTTGTCGTAGCCGGAGGCGAGGTGCGGGTCGTCCCAGTGGATGCCGGACATCCGCTGGGCGCCGGAGGTCACATTGACGACGCGGGCGCGGCCGGCGGCGCGCAGCGCGGGCAGCAGGCGCTGGGTCAGGTGGAAGTGGCCGAGATGGTTGGCCGCGAACTGCACCTCGTAGCCGCGTGCTTCCACGGTCCGTTCGTCGGGCGCGGGGACACCGGCGTTGTTGATGAGGATGTGCAGCGGTCTGCCGGTGCCGAGGACGCGTGCGGCGAAGGCGTCGATCGACGCGGGGTCGAGGAGGTCCAGCCGGTCGGCCTCGACGTTCTCGATCCCGGACAGGGCCCGCGTGGCGTTGCCCGGATCGCGCGAGGCCGTGATGACGTGCGCACCGGCCTTGGCCAGGGCGCGGGTGGCTTCCAGGCCGATTCCGGCGTGGCCTCCCGTGATGACGACGTTCTTGCCGGTCAGATCGGTGCCCGCGAGGACCTCGTCGGCTGTCGAGGCCGCGGTGAAGCCGGATCCGAGAGGGTGCTGTTTCTGATTCATGCGGCCACGCTAGGAGCCGGGGCGCGTACGGTGAATAAGTGACAGTTCACATTTCCTTCGCGATCGTTCAGACATGCTGAGCGACCCGATGTCCGAGGTCTTCGACCTCATCGAGATCCGCGGTCTGATGACAGGTGGCTTCACCGCCCGTGGCGCGTGGGTGGCCCGCGATCGCCGCCTCACACACCGCCTGAAGTTCATCGCGGTCGCCCGCGGCCGGGCCCGGCTGACAGCTGGTGGCCCCGAAGGCACTGGCGGCGCCTGTCGCCAGCTCGACCTCGAACCCGGCGATGTCGCCATCCTGAACAACCGGACCTGGCTGGAGGTGCGGGGAGGCCCCGAGGACGAGGACCCGTACGAGATCGACGTGGAGGGCGCGACAGCCTTCCCGGTCGACGAGGCGGGCACCGACACACTTCTCGGCGGCCACATCGTCCTCAACGCGATCGGCGAGGCGCTGCTCCTGCACGCACTGCCGCCTGTGGGCCATGTCCGGGCCGCGACCACCACCGTCCCCCTGCGCGCCAGGCTGGACCAGCTCCTCGACGAAGTGGCCTGCGACCGCGTCGGCTCCGCCTTCGCCATCCGCCAGCACGGACAGCTCCTGGTGCTCGACATGCTGCGCGTCCACCTCGGCCGGGCCGCCCTTCCCCCGGGCCGGCTGCGGGTGCTGACCGACGAGCGGCTGCACGCGGCGGTGGCCCTCATGCACGGCGAACCGGGCAGAGCCTGGAAGCTGGAGACGCTGGCACGCGCCGCGTCCATGTCGCGTACGGCATTCGCCACCCGCTTCCGCGAGGTGGCGGGCACACCGCCGCTCACCTACCTCCACCAATGGCGCATGCTCCTGGCACAGCGCGCCCTGCGGGAGGGCGACGGGCACATCGGCGCGCTGGCCGCGGAGCTGGGCTACTCGTCGGAGAGCGCCTTCAGCACCGCGTTCAGACGCGAGGTCGGGGAACCGCCGCTGCGGTACAGGAAACGCGTCCGCGAGGAAGGCGCCGGGCCCGGTCGCAGGGACCGGCAGGGCCGGGACGGGTCGGCGACGGGCGGGCTCAGGGGTGTCTCGTGACCGCCTCGTCAGCCACCGGGGCCAGTGTCCGAGGGGGCCACGGAACCGGGCGGCTCGTCGGCGTCGTCCGGCCGGGCTGCGGGAGCGAGCCGCTGGGCGAGGGTGCGGGTGTGCGGTGGCTGGGCCAGGAGTGCCACGGCCGCCCCCTGCTCGCGCTCCAGCGCCCGCGCCGCCGCGCGCAGCGCACGGATGCGCGCACGCATCCGCCATCTGCTGCGCCACGGCTGCCACAGCGCCCGGAGCAGGAGCTGCGCCGTCGCCTCCCGGTACTCCTCGCACGCCGTCATGAGGCCGTCCAGGGACTCGCCCAGTACCCCGCCGACGCGCAGATCGACGAGCCTGATCACCTCGCACTGCACGGCACGTTCCTCGCCGCCGCCCGCGAAGTCACAGGACTCTGCGCGGTATGCCGGCGGAGAGCGACGCCACCACCAGACCGGAGACGGCTTCGCGCAGCACGCGCTCCGCGTCGCTGCCGTCCTCCAGCACGGCCGAGAGCCCCAACTCCCGTGTGACCAGTGACTGTTGGCCCGTCCTGTACGGGGCGGGACGCCCGGTGCGGCGCGGCACGATGTCGCACACCCCGGCACCGACGAGCCACACACGCTGAAGCTCGTCCATGACGGCGGCACGCAACTGGCGGCGCTCGTGGTTCCTGGAGACGTAGGTGGTCACCGCGGCGCCCACGACACCGCCGACCGTGGTGTACGCCAGATCCATCAGTCCGGGCAACAGGCCGCCTTACGCCGTCGGAGAGGACATGGCAGGCCCCGGCTCGGACCGGGGAGGGCGGGACGGGCCCGTCCCCGATACGTGCCGAGTGTGCCGGGTACCGGGGGTACCGGGCGTGCCGGTGTGAGCGGGTGCCCGGCGTGGTGCGTCAGATGGCGGCGGGGGTGTCCTCCTGCTTCGGCGCGTCCGCGGCGGGAGTGGTGGCGGAGTAGAACACCGACTTGTTCTGCTTGCTGCGGTCGGCCTGGCCCTTGGCGACGAGTGCTTCGAGTGTGTTGCGTACGACAGTGGTTCCGAACTTGCGTTCCGGGTGCGCCTGGGTGAGCGCCGTGGTGATCTCGGCCGCTGAGCGCGGCTCGCTCAGCCCGCTGAGGTGTCCCGCGACGAGCTCGCGGAGAGTGGGCTGGCCTGCGGAGCGGGCCGAGGTGGCACGGGACTTGGCCGCGCCCGGCTTCTTCTTCCCGGCAGCGCCCGCCGTGCTCGCCGTCTCCTTGGCCTTGGCGGTGCGTGCGGTGCCCCTGGGCTTGGCGGGCTGCGCGTTGTCCTTGGACTTGCGCGCCTTGGGGAGCTTGGCGCCCTTGCGCGATGCGGCGGAGCCGGAAGCCTTGGCGCGCGGTGCTGCGGCCGCCTGCTCGCCGCCGAGTGCCTGCCGCATCTCCACCAGCAGGGCGTGGTCCTCCTCAAGGCCGCGCAACTGCTCCTGAAGGGCGGTCACTTCCTCACCGATACGTTGCTGCTCGCGCTCGTTGTGCTCCAGGTCCGAGGTCACCTGGGAGGCGTACTGGGACTTCAAGTTGGTGGTGTCCTTGGCGGTTTCCGGCATGACGCCTCACTTTCGGGATCTGTGCGGTTGCTGGTGGCGGATGGTACTCCACACAGTGCGTACGTGACGTCCTCGTGTGCGAGGAGGTGTGTGCGCGGTGTGCGGTGTGACCACGTGAAAGACCGCCTTCCCGAAACCATGCCGCACACTCGCACGAGAACGGGAAACACCCACACGTGAACGCGGAACGCGCGCGGGAAGCACGGCACGCACGGGAAGCACGGCACGCACGACAGGAAGTCCCGCTCCGCGCCGGGGATATCCGGTGTCATGTCACGGCCCCGGCTGCGACACTCACGCGCATGGACGAGGAGATGACGCGGCTGCGTGCCGCCGCCGTCGAGTGGGCGGCCGGGGGTGCGGAAGCACAGCGGGGCGCGACGGTCACGCGGGAGCTGGTGTCGGAGAGCGGCCTGCGCCGGTTCGTGCTCGTCGAGGGGCTCAGCGACCAGGTCGCGCTGGAGACTCTGGCCGCGCGGCACGGCAGGGACCTCGCGGCCGAGGGCATCTGCGTCGTCCCGCTCGGCGGCGCGACGAGCATCGGCCGCTTCCTCGCCCTGCTGGGCCCGCAGGGGCTCGACGTCGCGCTCGCCGGCCTGTGCGACGCGGGCGAGGAAGCCTTCTTCCGCCGTGCGCTGGACCGCGCCGGTCTCGGCTCCCCGCGTGCGCGCGGCGGGCTGGAGCGGCTGGGCTTCTACGTGTGCGTCGCCGACCTGGAGGACGAACTGATCCGCTCACTCGGCGCCGCCACCGTGCAGCGCGTGGTCGAGGAGCAGGGGGAACTGCGCGCGTTCCGCACCCTCCAGAAGCAGCCGGCGCACCGGGGACGGGCCGTCGAACTCCAGTTGCGGCGCTTCATGGGCAGCCTCGGCGGCCGCAAGGCCCGCTACGCGCGCTCCCTCGTCGAGGCACTGGATCCGGCGCACGTCCCCGAGCCGCTGGAGCGGCTGCTCGGCCACATCTGACGCGTGTGTGTACTGGTCAGCGGTAGCCGTGCGCGTCGGCGGGCTTGCCCGGGTCCTGGACCTCGACCATGTACCGCCAGAAGTCCGGACGGCTGCCGTCCCGGTCGGTGAAGCCGTAGACCTGTGCGAGCCCGCCGCTGGACAGCGACCGCTTGTTCCAGCGCCCCACCTCGGGGTCGGCGGCCAGCGCGGCGACCGCCCGGCCGACGAAGGAGGGGGACTCGGACATGCAGAAGTGCGGTTCGTCCGCCACCGCGTCGCGCCAGTTCTCCTCGGTCACCCCGAAGTGGTCGAGCATGAGCTCCGAGCGCATCCAGCCGGGGGTGAGCGCCACCGCCGTGCCGCCGCGCGGAGCCAGTTCGTGGCCGAGGGAGAAGGCCATGCGCAGCACGGCGGTCTTGGCGAGGTCGTAGAAGAACGAGACCCGGTAGGTGTCCCGGTTGTACTCGGCGGTGCCGTCGGTCATCTCGACCACCAGGCCCCTCTCCCCGCGCAGCAGCAGGGGCAGGGCGTGGTGGCTGGTGACGGCGTGGGTCTCGACCGCGAGGCGCAGCAGCCGCAGCCCCTTGTCCAGGTCGTGCTCCCACACGGGCGAGTCCCACGCGAAGAGGTGCTCACTGCCCCAGATGTCGTTGACCAGGACGTCCAGCCGCCCCTGCTCCGCTTCGATCCGTCCCACGAGCGCGCGGACCTCGGCGGGCACGAGGTGGTCGGTGGGGACGGCGATGCCCCGGCCGCCCGCCTCTGTCACCAGGTCGGCGGTGTCCTCGATGGTCTCCGGGCGGTCGTACTCCGACCGTCGGCCCCGGGTGCTCCGGCCGGTGACGTAGACGGTGGCCCCGGCAGCGCCCAGCTCGACCGCGATCCCTCTGCCTGCCCCGCGCGTCGCCCCCGCGACGAGGGCGGCCTTGCCCTCCAGTGCTGCGGACATGTGTGTCCTTCCCTGTCCGGTCCGTGCCGCACCCTCGTGCGGCGTGAGGACCATGGTCACCGGGAATCCCGACACCTCATGTCGGGTTTCCCGGGCGGTTTTCCGAGGTGACGTGCGGTTCTCCGAGGTGACGGGAGTGGACGGGGGCGGGCCGTGGTGGCGGTGGATACTGACACCGCTTACGGACACGGACGAGGAGAACGAGCAGTGACCACCGACAACCGCACAGGACCGCCCCGCTCGGGAAGCGAGCGCGACACACTGCGGGCCTTTCTCGACTACCACCGCGCGACCCTCGCCATGAAGTGCGAAGGGCTCACCGACGAGCAACTGCGGCAGCGGTCGATGCCGCCCTCCACGCTGTCGCTGCTCGGCCTGGTGCGGCACATGGCGGAGGTGGAACGTGCCTGGTTCCGCCGGGTGTTCGAGGACAACGACGTGCCCCTGGTCTGGTCCGACAGGACCGACTTCCAGGCGGCGTACGACGCGAGCGCGTCGACCCGTGAGGAGGCGTTCGGGGCCTGGGAGGCCGAGGTGGCGCACTCGCGGCGGATCGAGCGGGAGGCCGGGTCGCTGGACGTGGCCGGGTACCAGCCGCGGTGGGGCGAGGAGGTGTCACTGCGGATGGCGATGGTGCACGTGCTCATGGAGTACGGCCGCCACAACGGGCACGCGGACTTCCTGCGGGAGGGCGTCGACGGAACGGTGGGCGCCTGAGCCGACGGCGCAGTCCGCCTGAGCCGACGACGGTGGCCCGTCGCCGTCGCCGTCGCCGTCGGCTCAGGCGGGCTGCGCCTGGAACGAGGCCCGGTACGCCTGCGGGGTGAGGCCCACCACGCGCTTGAAGCGCTCGCGGAAGGCCGTCGGCGAGCCGAACCCCGCCTGCGTGGCGATGCGTTCGACGCCGTACTCCGTGGTCTCCAGAAGGAACTGCGCCCTGCGCACCCGGGCCCGCAGCAGCCACTGCAACGGCGTGGTGCCCGTCTGCTCACGGAACCGGCGGCTGAAGGTGCGCTCGCTCATCCCGCACCGCGCCGCCATGGCCTCCAGGGTGAGGTCCTGGCCGAGGTTGTCCTCGATCCAGGCGAGGACCGGTTCGAGGAGCGAGCCCCGTGGCACAGGAGGCTGCTCGTGGACGATGAACTGGGCCTGCCCGCCCTCCCGTTCCAGAGGCATGACCGACAGCCGCGCGGCGTCGGCCGCCACGGCGGATCCCAGATCGCGGCGGATCATGTGCAGACACAGGTCGAGACCGGCGGCCGCGCCCGCCGAGGTGAGGAACTGGCCGTTGTCGACGTAGAGCACGTCCGGCCGGACGTCGACCAGCGGGAACCGCTCGGCCAGCGCCCGCGCCGCCAGCCAGTGTGTCGTCGCGCTCAGCCCGTCCAGCAGGCCCGTGGCCGCGAGGATGAACGCTCCGCTGCATATCGACGCGATGCGGGTGCCCGAAGCGGCGGCGGCGCGCAGCGCGTCGAGTGCCTCCGGCGGCGGGGGCGGCGCGGTCTCGGCGCAGCCGGGCACGATGACCGTGTCCGCGTCCGCCAGCGCTTCCAGGCCCCACGGCGGGCGCATGGTGAACGCCTCGCCGCGCACCTCCGGAGTGGGCCCGCAGAGCCGCACGGTGTACGGGCGGCGGCCGTCGGGCAGGCGGGTGCGTCCGAACACCTCGATGGGTGTCGCCATGTCGAAGGGGACGACATCGTCCAGGACCAGGATCGCCACCGTATGCATGAGGCCAACAGTAAACGGTTTCCCGCCAGTGGCGGTACGGGGTGGGTGTGCGGCATCGTCGCACGTCACGGCGCTGGCGAGAATCCGTTGGTATGTGGCGGTCCAGCCCATGGGGTGAGGGACGGGACCGGCTTAGCGTGCTCACGGAGACACCGATGACCTGTTCCTGCGTGAGAAAGCAACCACACATGTCAGCACGCACATCCGCGTACGCGCCCGTCGAGAGCACCCATGGCAGGGCAGCGCCGCCGACCCGCGTCGAGCGTGCCGTGGTGGCCGGGACGACGGGGCCGGGTGCGCGCCGATGACGAAGTTCCTGCTCTCCGTGCACGTCCTCGCCGCCATCATCGCGATCGGTCCGGTGACCGTGGCCGCCAGCATGTTCCCGGCGGCCTTCCGCCGTGCCGCGGCGGCTCTCCTCCCCGTCGGCGCCGACACCAGCGGCACCGGTGCTGGAGGTGTCGGCGCCGGAGACACGGGTGCGGACACGGGTGCGGGCGCGGCCGCCACCGTCCGTGTGCTGCACCGGATCTGCCGCGTCTACGCCGTCATCGGGCTGGCGGTGCCCGTCTTCGGGTTCGCCACGGCCAGCAGCCTCGGCGTACTCGGTGACACCTGGCTGATCGTCTCCATCGTCCTCACCCTGCTCGCCGCCGTGGTCCTGGGAGCGGTGGTACTGCCCCGTCAGGAGGCACTGCTCGACCAGCTCGACGCGGGCACACCGCCCACGGAACGCGGCGCGAGCGCGCGGCTCGCCATGTTCACCGGCGTCTTCAACCTGCTGTGGGCCGTGGTGACCGTGCTGATGATCGTCAGGCCGGGCTCGACGACGGGAGCGTGACCGGCCGCCAGAGCCGCCAGGACCATCAGAGCCGCCGGGGCCGCCCGTCGCCCTAGAATCGCCGTACGGCCCCGACGGCGCCCCCGGCCGAGAGCGGTGCGATGAGCGAGCCTTCCAGCAACGACGGGATGCGTGTGCGGCCTCCGGTGTCCGGGGGCCGCAGGGGACACGGGGCGGGGCCGTGCGGGCCGCGAGCCTGAGCCGGTCCGGCGTCGTGGAGGTGCGGGACTTCCCGCTGCCCGTGCCAGGGGCCGGTCAGGTGCTGGTCGTGATGCGGTACGCGGCGATCTGCGGCTCCGACCTCCACGTCGTCTACGACGGTTTCCACGACGACGACTTCCTGAACCGGCCCGGCTATCCGGGACACGAAGGCGTCGGCCATGTGGTGGACAGCCGTGCACCAGGCATCGCGGCGGGCACACCGGTCCTCACCGTCCCGTACGGCACGCGCGGCGGGTGCTTCGCCGAGTACCAGGCCGTCGACGCCACACACGTCGTCCCCCTGCCCGAGGGGGCCGATCTGCGCCGCTCGCTGCTCGCACAGCAACTCGGCACCACGCTCTACGCCATGAAGAAGTTCCTGCCCTCCTCCAGACTGTCCGACGGGCTCGCGCCCCGCAGCGCCGTGGTCATCGGCGCCGGGTCGGCCGGGCTCTTCCTCCTCCAGCAGCTCGTCGCCCGCGGCATCGAGGTGGGCGTCTCCGACCTGAACGCGGACCGCCTCGCGCTCGCCGACCGCCTCGGCGCCGCCCGCACCGCGCTGGAGCCCGGCGCGTCCGTCGTCGAGGCGACACTCGCGGCTACGGACGGCGTCGGCGCCGATCTGGTCATCGAGGCGGCCGGTTACGACGTGGCACGCGCCGCAGCCGTCGAGTGCGTCCGCGAGCGGGGCACCGTCGGCTTCTTCGGCTTCCCCGAACGCAAGGGCGACGCGCCCTTCCCCGTCGAGCGGGCTTTCCGCAAGGCGCTCACCATGGAGTGGGCCAACGGCACCCAGTCCGAACCCGGACTCGTCTCGTTCCGTGCCGCTGTCGAGGCCATCCACACGGGCGCCGTCACCGTGGACCACTGCCTGGAGAACATGTATCCGCTGGAGGAGACACCGGCCGCGTTCGCCGCCGCGCGGGCCCACGGCAACGGCACGGCCAAGGTCGGGCTGTTCATGCCGGGGGCCGTGATGCCGGGTGCGGTCTCGGTCGGCCGAGGCGGGTGACCGCGCCCGGTGGGACGCGGGGTGTGTGTGGCGCGGGGTGTGCGGGGTCAGCCGCCGGGGGACGTGACGCGCGCGTACGTATGGTGCTGCGGCTCCGGCACGCGCAGTCCCTCGCGCACCGCCGCGTGCACCGCCCTGGCCAGCGGGGCGCCGATCCGCGACCGGGTTCCGCCGTAGCTCTCGGCGGGGCCGTGCGGCGGGCAGACGAGCACGACGGCATCGGTGCAGGTGCCCGTGCCCGGCACCCCCGCCTCCAGCAGCGCCTGCGTCTTGGCCTCGGTCACCGTGGCCACCGCGTTGATCATCGCCGCCTCGGACAGCCGCACCGGCAGCGCGGCGACCACGTTGACGGTGCCCGGCGTGCCCGGCGCGGGCGCCGCCACCGTGGGCTCCGGCGCCGCGGCCCACAGCGGGACGCCCACACCCGTCGTCGCGGTGACCGTCACACCGTCCTCGTTACGCGTCACCCGGTGCCGTACGTCGACGGCCGTCATCAGCCCCGTACCGGGACCCGCGCACCCCAACTCCTCGCCGACGCGCCGCAGATGGGCCTCGGGCGCTGACAGGTCGGCGTCGGGGGAGACGGTGGCGTTGAGCACCCAGCGGCGCTCGCCCAGGCCGCCGCCGTACGGGCCGGAGGAGACGGTGAGCAGGGGCCGCGGAAAGCGCCAGACCAGCACGGGGAGCGCGGCCGACCAGTGAAGGGAAGGGTGCACCCGTTCATCCTCACCGCCGCGCGGGGCGCGCTCGTGCCCGCGGGGGCATGAGTTGGCTCACGTCACCCCCGGGCCGCGTCGGCCGCACGGGATGTACGGGATGTACGGGACGGGGGGCGTACGGGACGCGTGCGTCCGGCACGCCGTGGTGCCGATGTGCGGCGCGCATCCGCGTACGGCTATAGCGTGGGCACCCACCAAACGCCGCCGCTCGCGGGGCCGGTGGCGGTTCGGCACCCGGCCCCGCCGGTTCGTTTCTACAGTGCTGTAGGTTTTCGGCACTCGTCATACGACGCGACGCACCGCGCACGACGCATACAACGCGATGCACCGCACCGCACACCGGGAGGAAAAAACGTGGGAGTCTCACTGTCCAAGGGCGGCAACGTCTCGCTCAGCAAGGAAGCGCCCGGCCTGACCGCGGTCACCGTCGGCCTGGGCTGGGACGTGCGTACCACCACCGGCACGGACTTCGACCTGGACGCCAGCGCGCTGCTGGTGGACACGGGCAGCAAGGTCGTCTCCGACCAGCACTTCGTCTTCTTCAACAACCTCACCAGCCCCGACGGCTCGGTCCAGCACACCGGTGACAACCTCACCGGTGAGGGTGAGGGCGACGACGAGCAGATCAAGGTCAACCTGGCGGGCGTTCCCGCGGAGGTCGACAAGATCGTCTTCCCGGTCTCCATCCACGAGGCCGAGGGCCGCCAGCAGAGCTTCGGCCAGGTACGCAACGCCTTCATCCGCGTCGTCAACCAGGCCGACAACAACGAGCTGGCCCGCTACGACCTCAGTGAGGACGCCTCGACGGAGACCGCCATG
>NZ_BAAGSO010000088.1:202803-478254 GCF_054782395.1 Streptomyces daliensis
AACGGCGCCGAGTGGAAGTTCCGCGCCGTCGGCCAGGGCTACGCCTCGGGCCTGCGCGGCATCGCGCAGGACTTCGGCGTCAACGTCTGACCCAGGCCGAGACAGCACCGGGGCCCGGCCCGGTCGGGCCGGGCCCCGGTACGCCCGGACTGTGGAGCAGGCCACCAAAGACCGTCGCCCTCCGGCCCTGGCGGTCCGCCGACCGGGGGTACCGATGATGTTTGTGGAGCGACCCGGAACTTCTGTTACCCGATGCCCGGAATGTCCGCCTAGGCTCGTCCGTAGCGCGTGATCAAGCCGATCACCAGCAAGGACGAGAGGGAGTGCGGAGCATGACCGAGTACACGCTGCGGGACAAGGTCGCCGTCGTCGGCGGTGGCGAGAAGAACCTGGGCGGGCTGATCAGCAGGACATTCGCGGAGTCCGGGGCGAAGGTGGTCGTGCACTACCACAGCTCCGAGAGCGACGCCGAGCAGACGGTGAAGGCGATCCGGGAGGCCGGAGGGCAGGCCGTCCCCGTCCAGGGGGACCTGACGAAGGTCGCCGACGTGCGGCGGCTCTTCGACACGGCGGTGGACACCTACGGAGGCGCCGACATCGCGGTCAACACCACCGGGATGGTGCTGCGCAAGCCGATCCTGGAGACCACCGAGGAAGAGTACGACCGCATGTTCGGCATCAACGCCAAGGCGGCGTACTTCTTCATCCAGGAGGCCGGACGACGGCTGAACGACCACGGCAAGATCATCAGCCTGGGCACGTCGCTGCTGGCCGCCTTCACCGACGGCTACTCCACCTACGCGGGCGGCAAGGCACCGCTGGAGCACTTCACCCGGGCGGCGGCCAAGGAGTTCGCTGACCGTGGGATCTCCGTGAACACGGTGGCTCCGGGGCCGATGGACACGCCGTTCTTCTACCCGCAGGAGACGCCGGAGCGGGTGGAGTTCCACAAGTCGCAGGCGATGGGCAACCAGCTCACCCACATCGAGGACATTGTCCCGATCATCAGGTTCCTGGCCACCGAAGGCTGGTGGTTCACCGGCCAGACGATGTTCCCCAACGGCGGCTACACCACCCGCTGACCGATCCCTTCCGGCCGGTGACGCCTGTCGAACGCGGAGGGAAGGTGTGATGAGCGGCCAGGCCGACGCCACCCCGGCCGAACCACTGCGGCGCATGATGCGCGGACGGGATCTTGGGGGGCACCGGGCGTCGACGCCGCTGGAGCTGCTGTTCGACCTGACCTTCGTGGTCGCCGTCCCCGTGGCGATCGCGCTCCTGACACTGGCGGTACTGCACCGGGCCACCCGTACCGGAGCCGTGGGGCACGCCCTGTTGGTAGCCGCTGGTGCACTCGTGGTGCCGGCCCTGGGCTTCAGCGCACCCGCTCTGGGAATCGGCGGCGCCGTCCTGGGCATGGGTCTGGCCGTGGCCGCCACGCCGGCGGCCAACCTCTTCACCGTCCACCGTCCACCGTCGAGCCGCGAGGAGTTGAGGTGCGACTGGACCTGAACAAACTCGACCATCTGATCGCTGTCGCCGAGGAAGGAAGTGTCACCCGCGCCGCCGCCCGCCTCCACCTGTCCCAGCAGGCCCTGTCCACCTCCATCAAGGTCCTCGAGCGCGAAGTCGGCGTATCCCTGCTCGAACGCGGCAGCACCGGTGTCACCGTCCTGCCCGCCGGGGCGGCCCTGATCGAGGACGCCCGCGTCCTCGACGGCATGACCCGCGCCGCCCTGCACCGCGCCCGGCACATCGGACGCGGCGAGACCCAGCCGCTCCGTATCGGCTACACCCCCGCCGTCACCGGCGACGAACTCGTCACTCTGCTCGCCCCGGTGACCGACACCCACCCCGGCATCACCCCCGAGGTCCACCAGCGCTACCCCTCCGAGCTGACCGCCGCCCTCCTCGCCGGTGACCTCGACATCGGCCTGTGCCGCGGGATGACGCCCGTGCACGGCATGACCCGCACTACCCTCTGCCACCAGCGCCTGCACATCGCCGTCGCCTCCGACCACCCCCTCGCCCACCGCACCAGTGTGACGCTGCCCGAACTCGCCACCGAGACCTTCATGGTCTGGGGCACCCCCGGCCACTCCCACTACACCGACCTCCTCATCGGGCACTGCCGCCAGGCCGGTTTCGAACCGGACACCGAGCGCACCGCCCGCCAAGGCACACCCCCCGTCACGGCTGTCATCGGCACCCAGCACATCGCCTTCGTCACCACACCACCAGGCCCCGCCGCGGGCGGCAAAGCACACATCCTCACCCTCGAACCCCCCATCCATGTGCCACTCCACGCGCTCTACCTCCCCCACACCACCTGCCCCAGCCGCACCACTTTCCTCACCCACGTGAGGCCGTGAGCACGAACCATCGCCCGACAGCCGCCCTCACGTCGGCGAAACCCCCGGACCCCTGCGGCTCGCTGAACGCCACGGCCGCCGTCCCGCCCGAGGCCCAGCCGCAGCAGGCACCGCGCCCTCGCCGACGGATCAGATCACGCGGAAGAGGTCGGCGGCGGTACGGACGTCGGTGAGGTCCTCGACGGTGCGGAGGTTGTCGCACAGGGACTCCAGGACCGAGCCGGTCTCGGCGGCTCGCGGGGCGCCGATGGCCACGCCGAAGACGCGGAAGCCCAGCAGGCGCTTGGCGTCGTTCCAGCCGCGCATCCATTCCTCGGTGACGCCGCACTCGTCGTCGGTGATCAGGACGATGTCGCCGCGCGTGCGCGCCGCGTCGTTGAACTCCTCCTCCAGCAGCTCACCTGCCGCCGTCAGCGGCGACTGGTAGCTGGTGCCGCCGCCGAGGAAGGTCTCCGCGAAGTCGAGCGCCTCGGCGATGCCCGCGGGCCGGCCGGCCGGGAAGCGGAAGACCTGGAGCTTGTCGGCGGCGGAGAACAGGATGCCGACGAAGTCACGTCGGGCGTGGCGGGCCTGGTCCAGCAGCGCGAGGGCGCACGCCTTGGCCCACGCCTCCCGGGTCACCCCGCCGGGTCCCGCCGCGTACATGGAGTGCGAGGTGTCCACGCACGCGACGATGGCACCCCGTCCCGTGTTCTGCTCCCCCTGGTGGTCGTAGAGCATCAGCTCTCCCGCGGCGTAGCGCGCGGCGAACACCGCACGCAGCGCGGGCAGACCGAGGTGGGCCAGCTCGGAGGGGATGACGCGGGAGAGGTCGTCGCCGAGTGTGACGCCGATCAGCTCCCCGGCCGTGTTCTCCACCTTGCGGGCGCGCTCGCCGCCCGCCATCCGGCGGAAACGGCCGATCAGTTCGGCCCACTGGGCGAGTCGGCCGGTACGCAGCCGCTCCGCGAGCCGGGCGCGCTGGTCCCAGGGCAGCCGCTCCAGTTCGGCGGCGTCGAACCCCCACGTCCGCGTCAGCGCGGCCTCATGGCGGGTGGCCGCCGCGTGCTTCGCCGCCGCGTTGCGTGTGGCGGCTCGGTGCCCCGGTGCCGCGTCCGTGGTCGCGGGGGCCTGCGGGGCGGCGCCTCGCGCGGGTTGCCGCGCGGGGGCGGGGGTGGCCGGGGGCGGTACGGCGCCGTGCTCGTCGGCCCCGTCGCCCTTGTCGTCGGCCATGTCGGCCCCGTCGGCGGCCTGTTGGTGTGCCCCGCCCATGGGGGCGGCCCCGTCGACGGAGGCCGCCTCGCCCCCGTCGCCCCGCCGGGCCCTCGGCGCCCGCGCCGCCCGCTCCCCGCCGCCCGGGGAACGCTCCAGCATCCGGCGCAGCTCGGTGGCGCGGGCGAGTACGGCCATGGCGGCGGCGTAGGGGTCGCCGACGGTCTCCCGGCGCAGCTCGGCGAACTCCGGCGATGCCACCAGCGAGGTGACGATCCGGTGGCGGGCCAGCCGGGAGGGGGCCATCTCGGCGCGTTCGCGCAACCGTGGCGCGGCCTGGTAGGCGGCCAGGAACACGTCGCTGAGGAGGCCGGTGGCGTCGTCGTGGTGCTCGTTCAGTTCCCGGGCCAGCTCGCGCAGCGCGGCCGACCGTGCGTAGAGGTCACCCCACACGTTCCGGTCCGAGCGGTCCGCGACCACGGCCCTGGTGTGCCGCCCGGCAGGCTCGGCGGACGGACCCTGCCACGCCCCGGCCCCGCTCGTCGGCGCGGCGGCCCCGTCCGTCCGCTCGTCGCGCTCGCCCGGTGTCCCGTCCATGGCCCCGCTCCCGTCCCGTCACCTTCACACCCGTACCGCCCCGTCGCGCTCCCGCCGTCGCTCAGAGCTGGGACTGCACCATGCTCGCGTCCAGGCCGAGGGCCTCGGTGAGCACGCGGGTGCGGACGGCGCGCTGGCGGCCGATGACACGGTCGACGGCGGCGGTGGAGCGCCCGGCGCCGGCCGCCTCCGCGCGCAGCTTCTCCAGACGCTTCCCCGCCGTGGCCAGCGTGTGATGGGCCTTCGTGATGACCCACTCGCTCAGCGCCTCGCGGGACTGCCCGGCCATGGCGTCGAGCTGGGCCTCCAACTCCTCGATGGCGTCGGCCAGATCGAGCGCTTCCTTGGCGTCGGGGTTGACCAGTTGCAGCACTTCGCGCTCGACGGTCGGCCGCTCGGCAGGGGAGTCCCACAGCACATGCGTCAGCACCGACAGGTCGGTCTCGGCGACCGCCGTGCGGTCGTCGAGGTAAGCGGAAGCCTGGAGCAGGCCCACCGCCTGCCGCCAGCGGCGGTCGGAGGCGATGAGTTCCTTGCGGCGCAGCGCGGCGCGCAGTGTGCACACCGCGTCCACGATCCCGTCGGGGACGTCCACGGCCGGGACGGCCTCGGTCACGGCGTGCCGCAACGCGGCCAGTTCGACGGTGGTACGGGCCGGTGCCGTCGGGCGGCCGACGGCGGAGCGGATCAGCGCGGCGAAGTTCGACGGGTCCGCCAGGTACCCGACCTCGATCCGCACCAGCAGCCGGTCGTAGATCGCGGCCGTGTCCTCTCCCGCGGGCAGTTCGTTGCTCGCCGTGATGGCACCGATCAGGGGGCAGCGGATCGGTGCGCCGCCGCTCTCGGGGTGGTAGATCCGCTCGTTGAGGTAGCCCAGGGTCTCGTTCAGTGCCGCCGTCGAGCACTTGAAGATCTCGTCGATGAACGCGACATGCGCGGTCGTGGCGCGGCCGTCGTAGATCTGGCGGTACTCGCCCCTGGCCAGCGCGGCGACGTCGACGGGGCCGAACATCCTCGTCGGCGCCGTGAACTTGGACAGCAGGATCTCCCAGTAGGACGCGCCCTCGATCCTGCCCGTCAGCTCCCTGGCCAGCTCGGACTTCGCCGTTCCCGGCGGACCGAGCACCAGCGAGTGCTGTCCGGCCAGCAGTGTCACCAGCAGCGTCCGCACCACGTCGGCCCGCTCGTAGAAGCGGCCCGACAACTCGTCGCTGATCGCCCGCAGTTGCTTGGACGTCCCCTGCGGGTCGGGTGCGTCCAGCGCGTCCCGCGTCTCCTGTCTGCCGTGCGTACCCTGCGCGTCGTGTGCGCCCATGTGCGGATCCTTGCCTGTGACGCCCTGTGGAGCGGTGACCCCGGGCCGTTCCCGGAACGGCCCGTCGCCCGAGCAAGATACCCGGCGACGGGGACACTTCGGCCGCCACCGAAGTGTCACCTCCGTACGATCGCTGCCATGGATCTCGCACATCGGGGCGGCACGCCCACGACCACCGTTCGGCCCGCCCTTGCCCTCACCCTCGCCCTCGCCCCGTTCCGCCCGGTGCGGGAGGGCGCGGCGTGACGGTGTGGGAGATGTGCGCGGTCCTCGCCGCGGGACTCGGGGCCGGAGCCGTCAACACCGTCGTCGGCTCGGGCACACTGATCACGTTCCCCGTCCTGCTGGCCGTCGGCCTGCCACCCGTCACCGCGACGGTCTCCAACGCGCTGGGCCTGGTGCCCGGTTCGGTCAGCGGAGCCATCGGCTACCGCAAGGAACTCCGCGGGCAGCGCCGCCTCATCCTCAGGCTGACGGCGGGCGCGGTGCTCGGCGGGCTCGCCGGTGCCGTGCTGCTGCTGGCACTGCCCGCCGCCGCGTTCGAGATGATCGTGCCGGTCCTGGTCGGGCTCGCGCTGCTCCTCATCGTCCTCCAGCCGCGCATCAGCCGCGCCGTGCGGCGGCGCCGCGCACGCACCGGGCGCCCCCTGTCGGCGCACGGTGGTCCAGGGCTGCTGGCGGGGGTGGGGCTGGCCAGCGTCTACGGCGGCTACTTCTCGGCGGCCCAGGGCATCATCTACATCTCCCTGATGGGCACGCTGCTCGACGAACCCATGCAGCGGCTCGTCGCCGTCAAGAACGTGCTCGTCGCCGTCGTGAACGGTGTCGCCGCGCTGTTCTTCCTCTGGCGGGCGGACTTCGACTGGACGGCCGTCGCCCTGCTCGCGGCCGGATCCGCCGTGGGCGGGCGGCTCGGTGCCACGGTGGGCCGCCGTCTCAGCCCTGTGCTGCTGCGCTGCCTGATCGTGGTGGTCGGCGGCGCGGCCATCGCCCAGTTGGTGCTGGGCTGACGCGGCCCGGGCGTCGCGCCCCCGCTCACAGCTCACACGGAGCGGGCGAGGCGGAAACCGAGGTCGTCGATGCGGAAGGTCGGGTGGCTCTTGCGGCGGCACGAGGCACGGCACGCCCGGGGGTGGTCGTAGGCGCCACCGCCCCGGAAGACGCGGTACGGGCCGTAGACGGCGGGATCGTAGAGGTCCCAGCACCACTCCCACACGTTGCCGATCATGTCGTGCAGGCCCCACGCGTTCGGCGCCCTCGTGGCGACGTCGTGCACCCGGTCACCGGAGTTCCCGCGGTGCCAGGCGCTCTCGTCCAGCTCTCCGTAGCGCACGTCCGGGGTCCCGGCGCGGCACGCGTACTCCCACTCGGCCTCGGTGGGAAGGCGGTAGCCGTCGGCGGCCTCGTCGCGGACGACGTCGAGCGCATCCGGGTCGTCGCCCGTCACGTAGCACGGAGTGAGGCCCGCCTCGCGCGAGAGCAGGTCGCAGAACCGTAGAGCGTCCATCCAGGACACCTCGGTCACCGGCGTCCGCGGCCCGCCGCCGCTCGTGAGGTCAGCGCCGCTCGTGGGGCCCGTGCCGCTCGACGGTGCCTCGCCACGGACGGCGAGGTACAGCTCGCGCGTGACCGGGTACGGCGCCAGCCGGAACGCCGGGACCTCGGCCTTCCACTCCGTCCTCGTGCCCTCGTCCCGCAGGACGATCTCGCCCGCCGGAATGCTCACCAGCTCCTCTTCGGCCGCCCGGGAAGGTGCCGTTTCAGGGCTCACCGCGACTCCTCGTGTGTCGTGACCTGTGACCTGCGACCTGTGACCTGCGACCCGTGACTCGCCGTCATCCTCGCGGACTGATCCCCGCCATGGCCAGGCCGAGCAGGCGGTCCGCCTCGGCGGCGGGGTCCGGGAGGTGCTCGGTGGCCAGCACGATGCCCGCGATCAGCGTGAGCAGATCCGGGACGGTTACGCCGTGCGCCACCGCTCCGGCCCGCGCCGCGCGTCGCAGCAGCGGCTCGCCCGCCTCGCCCAACCGCGTCGCGCAGGTGCTGGGGTGGCCCTGCTCGTCCGTCCCTTCCCTGGTCAGGGCTGTGGCTAGCCCTCGCGCGTCGGCGGCGTAGACGGTGAGCGCGCTCAGCCACTCCAGCAGCGCGGTCCGTGCATTCCGTGCCCCGGACAGCTCGTGGGCGCGTGCGCACAGGCCCTGGATCCGCTCCTGGAAGACGGCCTCCAGCAGTGCGCAGCGGCTGGGGAAGTGGCGGCGCACGGTGGCCGATCCGACGCCCGCCGTGCGGGCGATCTGCTCCAGGGAGGCGTCGGCGCCGTGCGCGGCGACCTCGTCCACGGCCACGGCGAGGATGCGCGCGTAGTTGCGACGGGCGTCCGCACGCTGTGCGGGCTGTGCGGGCCGCGTCGAATGCGTGGACTCCGTGGACTGCGCGGGCATGGCGTCACCTCCGGGCGGGTTGCTAAGTGGCGGGGTCCTCCGTATCGTAGCGGAACGGTAAGTGGCGGGCCCCGCCGTTTAAGGGTCCGCAGTCAACTCCTGCCGGACTGCCGCGCGTTCCGCCCGCCGTCCCACGGCGCACACCATCCGAGGAGCACCCATGCCCACAGATCCCGCACCCGTCCTGGTCACAGGCGCCACCGGTCAGCAGGGCGGCGCCACAGCGCGTGCGCTGCTCGCGGCGGACGTGCCCGTACGGGCCCTGGTACGCGACCCGTCCACCGAACGTGCCCGCGCGGTCGCGGCGCTGGGCGCCGAGCTGGTGACCGGCGACCTCCTCGACCTCGACTCCGTGCGCCGGGCCGCCGAGGGTGCCCGCGCCGTCTTCTCCGTGCAACTGCCCGACCTGGCGGACCTCCAGGGCGACTCCGAGTGGGTGCAGGGCCGCAACCTCGTCGACGCCGCACGCGAGGCGGGAGTGGCCCAGTTCGTGCACACCTCCGTCTCCGGCGCCGGGCAGCACCGCGAGGTGCCCGGCTGGGACGAGGGCCGCTGGGCGTCGATGGAGCACTACTTCGAGACCAAGAGCGCGATCCAGGACCGGGTCCGCGAGGCGGGCTTCCGGCGCTGGACCCTCCTCAAGCCGGGCTTCTTCATGGAGAACCTCCTCCCCGGCACTTATCTGCTCCCGAAGGGTCCCGAAGGCGGCCTGGTGACCGTCATCAGGCCCGATACCGTGCTGGCGCTCGTCGCCGTCGACGACATCGGTGCCGCTGCCGCCGCGGCCTTCGCCGACCCGGAGCGCTTCCACGGGGTCGAGCTGGAACTGGCCAGCGAGCGGGCGCCCATGACCCGCGTCGCCGAAGTCCTCTCCCACGCGCTGGGCGTCGAGCTGACCGCCCCCTCCATGACGGTGGACGAGGCGCTGGCCGCCGGGGCGCCGGAGTTCGTCGCCTCGCACGCGTGGCTGAACGAGGTCGGCCAGCCCGCACGCCCCGAGGACGCGCGGGCCCTGGGCATCCCGCTCACCGGCTTCGCGCGGTGGGCCGAGCGGTACCTGACCCCGGAGGCGCCGGCGTCGGACGGGTGACCACCGCACCGCCACACCATCGTGCCGTCGAGGCACGGTCCCGTCAGACCGTCCGCGCGGCGGCGCGCGGCTCGACGGTGACGGTGACGGGGGAGGGCGCGAGGATGGTCCTGGGGCGGGGCACGGCACGGGCGTCGGGCCGGAGGTGCCATCGCCGTCCGACCGCCGCGACGAGGAGCACCAGCTCCGCCAGCGCGTAGTCCCCGCCGGGGCACCCGTGGACGCCCGCGCCGAAGGGAAGGTAGGCGGTGCGGTGCGGCGACGCTCCCGCGCGGGCCCCGGTCCAGCGGCCGGGGTCGAAGACGGTGGGACGGGGGTGGAAGCGGGGGTCCCGGTGGATGACGTAGGGGCTGTAGAAGAGCTGCGTCCCCGCGGGGAACTCGTGGCCGCCCAGCGTCACGGGAACGGTGGCGCGACGAGGGAAGAGCCAGACCGGCGGGTAGTAGCGCAGCGTCTCGGTGAGCACGTGCCCCGTGTAGGTGAGGCGGGGTATGTCGTCGGGGCGCACGTCCCGGTCGCCCACGACGGTGTCGGCCTCCTCGCGGACCCGCGCGCGGACATCGGGGTGGCGGTCGAGGAGGTGGAAGACCCACGCTGCCGTGCTGGCGGTGGTGTGGGCTCCGGTGACGAGGGAGGCGACGTCGTCCACGAGCTGCGCTTCGTCGGCGCCCTCGCCGATGGCCGCCAGGGCGGGGCTGTCGCGGTGCGCGGCGACGAGCTTCTCGAACATCGCGCGCAACGTCGTCACGGCGGCGCGGTAGCGGGCCCGCTCGGGGGTCGGCACGCCGTCGAGCAGGGCGCGCGGGCCGTAGCCCCGGTAGGCGACGCCCTGGAAGAAGCCCGGCAGGTGACGGCGGATCGTGCGCAGATCGTGGTCGGACAGCGGGGCGCCGAACAGGGTGTGGGAGATGACCGTCAGCGCGAGGTCGGTCATCTCCGCGTTCAGCGCGAAGCGCTGTCCAGCGCGCCAGGACCGGGCACGGGCCGTGGCGTGCTCGGCCATGGCCGGAAAGTGGTCGGGCAGCCGGGACTTCTGGAACAGCGGCTGGACGGTGCGCCGACGCGTCAGATGGTGCTCCCCGTCGGCGACCGCGAGCCCCTCCCCGAGCAGACCGCGCCCCTCGCGGAAGATGTCGCCCCGGTCGAACTGGCGCGTCGGCGCGGTGAGCAGAGCACGCACCAGACCGGGATGGTTCAGCAGATACGCGGGGCGGCGGCCGAGCCGGATGCGGGTGATGTCGCCCTGACGGCGCTGCGCCTCCAGGAACGCCAGCGGGCCGGCCGCGAGGCGGGCGGTGTGTCCGAGGAGGGGCAGGGCGCCGGGAACGGTGGGGATCGGGCTCACGGCATGCCCGTGCGGCGCCGCCGACGGGACGGTACTCACGGCACGTCCGCCAGAGGGCGCAGCGCGATGCCGGGGTCGGCGTCGGGCGTGGCGAGATGCGGCTCGTTGTGGCTGGCCCACGCCTCGTAACCGTCGCTGTGGTTCAGGCAGTTGCGCCCCGCGGTCCGCGCCACCGCGCGCTCCTCGCCCGTCAGCTCCAGCAGTTCCATCTCGTGTTCGAGCGCTTCCGGCATGCGGTGGAGCCGCGCGCTGTACTCGAAGAGGAGGTCCTGGACGAACGCGAAGGCCTTCTCCCGGCCGACGTGCTCGTGCCGCATGTGCTGCGCGACGGGGTTGCGGTGGTCGCCGGTCTTCTCGTCGCGCAGCGCCGAGTACAGGTCGTTGGTCAGGATGACGCAGTAGTACGTCAGGCGCCGCATGGTGACGAGGGAGGGCATGCGGTAGAGGTGCGCCGGTATGTGGACGGTGTTGGCCAGCTCGCCCTGGGAGATGGCCACATGCAGCCCGCCGTTGTCGATCCGCAGACTCAGATAGTCCGCCAGGTCCCACGGGTAGTCCGGCTTGCGCATCGCGTGGTAGTTGCTCTGGGTGGCGAAATAGTGGCGCCAGTGGGAGGAGGTGCGGGCGAGGAACTCCGGCGGGCACACCTCCTCGTGCTCCCGCCACAGACCGTGGAACATCCACAGGACCGCGGCGGCGTCCGGAGCGGGCTTCTCGCCGTCGAGGATGCCGATCATCCGGTTGGCGACGGTGCGGCTGGTGCGGAGGTCGGAGTGGAGTGAATCGTTGAAGTCGTCGTAGAAGCGGTAGAAGGCGTAGATCTTCGCGAGGATCTCCTGCCGCTCCGGGACGATGTCCGGGTGGACCCACGGAAAGAAGGTCATGTAGCGCAGGACACGGGGGTTGTCCGCGCCGAACCCGCGGGCCCACTCCGTCGCCCCGGCGATCGCCCGCGGGTCGAGTGTGCCGGGGGTGAACTGCTGGGCGTAGGGCGTCAGTCCGGGCCGCATCAGGGGTCCTCCTCCAGATCCCCGTCCGCCCTGTGCGGGGGATCGGGGTCGCGGTGTCGGGGGCGGACCGGGCCCAGTGCTCGCGGGACTTCAGCAACCCCCGTCGGTTCGGCAGAGCGATGCTAACGAGGGAGGACGCGAGGCCGATCCTCACGGACCGGCCATTGTTGAACCGGTTCAGAGGAAGCGGCGGATGGGGGCCACAGCGCCCTCCAGCAGCCGCTGGGCGACCGGCCGCCGCTTCCATCTCCCCGGCCGGATCAGCTCGCTGACGGCCAGATCCTCCTCGAAGTGCGCGTCCAGCTCCCCCGTGAACGACTCGTCCAGCACCGCGAGCGAGACCTCCTCGTCGTGGTCGAGGGAGCGCCGATTGACGTTCGACGAGCCGACGAGGGAGACCACCTGGTCCACCGTGATGACCTTGGCGTGCATCATCGTGGGCTGGTACTGCCATATCCGCACCCCGCAGGCCAGCAGCTCCTCGTAGTGCTGCTGCCCCGCGAGCTGGCAGACCCGCTTGTCCGTGTGCGGTCCTGGCAGCAGGATGTCGACGGTGACACCGCGCCGGGCCGCCGCGCACAGCAGGCCGACGAAGAAGGCGTCGGGCGCGAAGTAGGCGGTGGCGATGCGGACGCGCTCCTCGGCCGACTCCAGGAGCACGCGCAGCAGGGTCTGCATGTCCTGCCAGCCGAAGCTGGCCGAGCCGCGCACCACCTGGACGACGGACCGGCCGCTGGCGGAGTGCTCGATGAACCGGTCCCGTTCGTCGAAGAGTTCGTCGTGGCACTCGGCCCAGTTCTGCGCGAACGCGGCGGCGATGCCGTCCACCGCAGGGCCGCGTACCCGGACGTGGGTGTCGCGCCACTCGTGCTCGTTACGGGCGTTGCCGCACCACTCCTCCGCGATGCCGACCCCGCCGGTGAACGCGGTGGCCTCGTCGACCACCAGGACCTTGCGGTGGCAGCGGTGGTTCTGCTTCAACGGCGAGAGCCGCGCGGGCTTGCGGAACCAGGCGACCGCGACCCCGGCCCGCTCCATCAGGTCCAGCAGCCGCTGCTCGATGGGCCTGCTGCCGAAGCCGTCGAGCAGCAGCCGCACCCGCACGCCAGCGCGGGCGCGCTCGGCCAGCGCCTCGGCGAACTGCCGGGCGATGTCGCCGCGCCAGTACACGAAGGTCATCATGTCGACGGTGTGCTCGGCGGCCCGCACACTGTCCAGCATGGCGGGGAAGATCTCGTCGCCGTTGCGCAGCGGGACCAGTTCGTTGCCCTCGGTCGCGGCGATGCCGATCAGCCGCTCCAGGCGGCGGCGGATGCGCCGCTGACGGTCCGCGGCGCGCGACGCGTCGGGCGGCCCGTCCCCGGTCCGCTGCCCTGGGAGGGCTGGTGAGCAGTCCGGCTGTTCCCGCGCTGTGGCCATGGCAGCTCCTGCTGGGGGTCCCGAAAGCCTGAGACCACCGGGACCTGCGCGGCCCGGGGCGAACCGACTGTACGCCGGAACGGGGGGCTGCCTGTACGGGGCATGCGCACTCTGGGGCCTCCGGTGCGGATGGGCCGGAAGCGTACGTCCGCGGCGCTTCATGTGTGGCCGTGCGGCCCGCGCAGGCGCCTGTACGTTCCCGCCGAGTGGCCCGGTGCCGCGCCTACCGTGCGGGGCAGCACCGCCTGTCTCCAGCGCCTCCGCGGCCAGGGCCGGCACCGGGCCCGGCCCGGTCGCCCCGCCGTGACCCGCACCACCCGAGGAGGCACCGCATGAGCGACCCCCGCACAGGCACAGGCACCGGACCCCGTGATCCGCACCGGATCCGAACCCGGACCCGTCACGCTGGAGAGCGCCGGAGCTCCGCGACTGCACGAGCAGGCCGACGAACTCCGCGCGGCCGGACCCGCCGTCCGCGTCCGGCTGCCGGGCGACGTCATCGCCTGGTCCGTCACCCGCGGCGACATCGCCCGGCGGCTGCTCACCCACCCCCACGTCTCCAAGGACGCCCGGAAGTCCTGGCCCGGCTATGTGCCAGGTGCCGTGGCCTGGCTCTACAGCTTCGTCGACGTGCGGTCCATGTTCACCAGCGACGGCCACGACCACCACCGGCTCAGCGAGTCCGCGCTGGTCTCGACGCTCATCCTCATGACCGGCGTCGGAAGCGAGGCCACCGTCGCGCTCCTGGACCACGCGGTGCGGGAACTCCTCGCCCACCCCGGGTAGTTGGCCGTTCTCCGGAACGACCCGTCCCGCTGGCCGGACGCCGTTGAGGAGACGCTGCGGCTCCACTCGCCGCTCATGCATCTGCCCCTGCACTTCGTGACAGCCGACATCGACATCGGCAACGACGTCACCCGCCTGCCCGTCCGCCTGACGCCCGAGCCGTAGCCGCAGTCGCGGCGCGCACCTTACGGGCGCTGGACCAGGCCGAGGGCAGTTCGCTCCGGAGAGCTGGCTCCGTGGCGAGGACACACCACCGCGCCGTTCACGTCCCGCGGTTATCCGGGAGGACACCTCTTCGTGCAGTACCACCCTGTCGCGGTGGCGCGCGACCTGGCCGCTGACCTGGCGGAAGTGATACCGAAGACCGTCATGGGGTGACGGGGCGCCGCGCCCGGCTCGCCCTCTAGGGTGCTCGGGTGACCACTGAGACAGCGCGCGAGTCGGCGAACACGAGGGACAAGGACACGGAGCAGCGCGGAAAGAAGAGGCCCGCGTGGGGATGGCGGGTGCTGGGGCTGCTGTTCGGGTTCGTACTCACGGTGGGCGGTGCCGCGGCCGTCGTCGTCAACGTCGTCCAGGGGGCGCAGGCCACGGGACTGGCAGGCGAGCGGGGCACGTTCACCGTGGCGTACTGCACCGACAACAACCCCAGCAGCAAGAACTCCGACTACGAGTGCGACGGCGGCTTCGTGCCCCGGGGCGGGGAGGCAGCGGACCGCAGGAGCGGAACCCTGGAGAACGCCGGTGACTACCCGGACGGCAGAAAACTGGACGTGACGGAGAACATGGTGGGCAGCCCGGGTGTGTTCCGGGAGACCGGTGTGGGCGCGGTCCTGGCCTCCCTCATGTGGATGTGCTTCGGCGTCATCGCCCTGGCCGCGGGGGTCTACCAGTCGCGCAAGTGGCTGAGGAGCTTCAGGTAGGAGCCCTCCTGGCCTGAGCCTCCGCCCCACAAGCGCTATCGGGCAGGTGTGCGAGCTGGGATACGGTGCCCGGGTGACGGGTGATGCTGAAGTGACGGGGGAGTCGGAGGCGTCGGGGGAGTCGGAGAAGACGGAGGCGTCGTCCCGACAGGCCGGTGTCTTCGCGTACTCGGACGAGCAGCGCGAGCGCTGGCGCGTACTCCAGGACGAGAGCGACCGGCGACGGCGCCGCAAGCGGATCGCCGGTTGGGCCGCCGTCTGCGTGCTCGTGCTCGGCGCCGCCGGATGGCTCGCGGCCCCCACGGTCAAGGACCTGGCGATCGAGTCCGGCGCCTGCGACGAAGGGCTGCCGGAGGGCGGCCTGGACTCCCTGCGCGCCCTCTCCGGCGACCCGGACGAGCACCTGGCCTCCTCCGAGTCGCACACGGACGCCCAACTCGGCCGCTACCACTGCGAGGTGACGACCGTGGAGCGGGGGCGGGTCGTCGAGGTCGAGGCCGTCACCAGCCGTGACGACGTGGACGCCGAACTGGTGCGGCACTTCGCCGACGACGGCGGCCGTCCGCGTGCCGCACTGCCCGCGGGACTGCCCGGCTTCGAGAGCACGTTGACCGGCATCGTGCTCACCCCCTCCTGCCCCGGCCTCGGCGAGGACGCCACGGGCCGCGCCGCCCGCCTCGTGGTCGAGGTCCACGGCGGCGGCCTGGACAGGGACCCCGTGCGGTTGCTGCGTCCCGGCGTCGCGCTCGCCAACAAGGCGTCCGAGAAGCTCGGCTGCGACAGCGAGCCGCTTCCGGTGCCCGCCGAGAACGTGGCGGCGAAGACCGTCCGCCCCGTCGGCACGGCGGGCACCGCCTGTGCGGCGCTGGCACGCGGCCCGCTCCAGGGCGACGGCTGGACGGTGGAGATGGGGACGCCCGACAGCCCCGCGCCCATGGTGAGCTGCGCCGTCCGCCCGAGCGGCGAGAACGGGGACGGCGACCCTCAGCGGACGGTGCTGGAGCTGAACGCGTGGTACGGGGACTGGGTACCCGCGCGGATGCAGCGGCAGGCGCGTATGGACGGCACCTCCGACGGCGAGGGCGGCACGCGTGCCGTCACCCCGTGGCTGACCGGCGAGAGGGGCTGGGCCACCGCCACATGCGAGGGCAGACCCGCCGGGTTCGAGCTGTGGGTGGACAGGGAGAAGGACGACTCGGACAGCGAGGACCGCGCGCTGGACAAGAGCCGGTACAGCGAGAAGGAGATGCGCAAGGCGCTGACCGCCTTCGCGAAGTCCCAGAGCGAGCTGCGCGACTGCCACGGCCTGCGACTGCCGGAGACGGCCGAGCGGTAACCCGGCCGCCTCCGGCGCGGGGTGCGGTGTCCGGCTCAGAAGCCCCCGCCTCCGCTTCCACCCCCGCAGCCGCCTCCGCTTCCGCAACTGCCCGCCCCGTGATCCCCAGGGGCGTCACCCCCGAAGCCCTTCCCGTCCCCCAGGCCGGAATCGGCGTGGGTGCTGCCGCCAGACGTCCACGCCCGGGTGCCGGAGCGGTGGCCGCGCCGCCAGGGGTGCCGATCGGGGCGGTGCGGGGCGAGGTTCGGCGGCCTCGCGATCATCCACGTGATCAGCGCGGCGACGACCAGGAACACCCCTCCGAAAACGATCCACGCGACCATCTGTTCCCCCTGTTCCCCTGTTCCCCTTGTGCCCCGCCTCGTACGGCGATGCCTCCGATGCCGCGTACGTGTGCGTGTACGGGGGAGACGCGTGCGGCGCGCGGAAGGTTGGCCTTCCATATCCGGCTCGGCCGACCGGCCGGTTCACCGCCCCGGCCTCGTCCTTTCGGCCGGGCCCGCCGGATGATCGCCTTGCGTACGCTGCTCCGTGTGCGAGAGGTACGTGACATGCCAGATACGGACGACCGGACTGCCACCCCGCGGCTGCCCCGCCGCGCGGCGCTCACCGCGCTGTGGGTGATCATGGGCCTGACGTGGGTGCTCGACGTGTTCAGCGTCGAGTCGGCCACGGGCCTGGAGGGACCCCATGTGTGGTGGTGGCTGGTCCCTGGCCTGGTGGCGGCGAGCGTGCTGCTGATGTCAGGGGCTCGTCCCGCCCTGACGTGGCGCGTCGGCGCCGCCGCGCTCGTCTCCTGGGCGATGACGCTGCTTCAGTTCAGGGCCATGCCGCCGCTCGTCGCGGGCTGGGGCATGCTGGAGACGTTCTGCCTGCTGCTTCTGGTGGCGCTCACGGCCAGGGAGGTGGCGCGGCCCTGGCTGGCCGCCGCGCTGTGCGCGGCGCTCGGGACCGCCGTGATCGCGGCGCCGATGAGGATGGACGAGAGCAGCAACGTCTTCTTCTCCTTCCTCCTGACGTTCCTCGCGGGCGGCGCCGTCGGCCTCGGCTGCTATCTGCGCGGGCTCGACGCCCGCAGGCGGCGCGCCGTCGTCGACGTACGCCAGAACGAACGCCTCGCGCTCGCCCGCGAGCTGCACGACTTCGTCGCCCACCACGTCACGGGCATCGTCGTCCAGGCGCAGGCGGCCCGTACGATCCGTGAGACCGCACCCGAGCAGGTGGACCCGCTGCTGCGCGGCATCGAGGAGGCCGGGTCGCAGACCCTGGAGTCCATGCGCAAGCTGGTACGGGTGCTGCGCGAGGACGAGGTGCGCGCCGTGCGGCCGGGGGAGCTGTACGCGGAGCTGGCCGAACTGGTCGCCGCGTTCTCCGAACGCGACGCGCCCGCCACCCTCCAGGTCGCGGCCGAGGCCCGGCAGGCGCGGGCGGAGCCCGAGGTGGAGACCTCGGTGCGCAACGTCGTACGAGAGGCGCTGACGAACGTGCGCCGTCACGCGCCGGGTTCCCCCTCCGTCACCGTACGGGTCGCCCTGGCGGACGAGCCCCGAGGAGGTGCGGACAGCGGGCGAGAGGGCCGGAAGTCCGAGGGCGAGCGGAACACCGCCCCGCACCTGCTGTGCGTCGAGGTGTACAACGCGCCCCCGCCCCGGCACACCTCCGCGCACGCCGAACCCCTGGGCGGACGCGGCGGCCTGGGCCTCGTCGGGCTGAGCGAGCGCGCCGAGGCCGTCGGCGGAACGCTGCACGCGAGCCGGGCCGAGGACGGCGGCTGGACGCTGAGGGCCGAGTTCCCCGTGCGCGGCGCTGTGGCAGGATCACCCGCATGACCAGCAGCAGCGGATCAGCCGAACCCGTCCGTGTCCTGATCGCCGACGACCAGGACATGGTGCGCACCGGCTTCCGGCTGATCCTCCAGGCGCAGCCCGGCATAGAGGTCGTGGGCGAGGCGGCCGACGGCGCCGAGTGCGTGGAACTGGCCAGGCGGCTGCGCCCCGACGTGTGCCTCGTCGACATCCGGATGCCGAAGCTCGACGGGCTGGAGGTGACCCGCCTGCTCGCGGGCCCGAAGGCCGTCGCTCCGCTGCGCGTGGTGGTCGTGACCACCTTCGACCAGGACGACTACGTGTACGGGGCGCTGCGCGGCGGCGCCTGCGGCTTCCTGCTGAAGGACGCGGGCCCCGGACTGCTGGTGGAGGCCGTACGGGCGGCGGCACGCGGTGACGCGCTGGTCTCGCCCGCCGTGACCGTCCGGCTCCTGGAGCGGATAGGGGAGGGGCCCGCCGCCGGGCCCGACGGTGCCACGGGTGCCGGGGGCGCCGCGGATTCGGGGGGTCCGCTGACGCAGCGGGAGCTGGACGTGGCACGGCTGGTGGCCGTAGGACGGACCAACCAGGAGATCTGCGCCGAGCTGTATGTGTCGCTCTCCACCGTCAAGTCCCATCTGGCGAGCATCCAGGGCAAGTTGGAGCTGCGGAACCGGGTGGAGATCGCCGCCTGGGCGTGGCGCTGCGGCGTCGTCGGCGACGCCTGAACCGGCCACCCACCGCACACACCATGCCGGTAGCGCCCGCCGGGGTCGCTACTCGCTCTTCCCCGTCCCGCCGCCGTGGGACGTCTCCTCGACGCCGTAGTCAAAGCTCACCTTGTCGCCCTGCACCCCGGTCACGGAGATCAGCATCGGCTTGCTCCCGTCCTCGAAGACGGCGGTGCACCGCACGGTGTCCAGCTTCTTCGCGCGCAGCCCGCGCGGGCAACTGACGGACTTCGGCGCCTCCTCGAAGAAGGGCCGCGCGAAGTTCTCCTCGGCCTGCTTCTCGACCTCCGCACGCGGCACCATGCGGTCGGTTCCGCCTCCGCCTCCGGTTCCGGTCGCGGTGGCGACGGAGACGTTGTCCAGCAGGCGGTAAGCACCCACCGTTCCCACCGCCAGGACGGCGGCCACGGCCAGGGCGATCACGACGGGCTTCATGCGCTCTTCCTCAGTTCCGGTCCGGTGCGCTGCACTGCGCAGCCTGGAGGGCCAGTTCCCCGCGTACGGTCTTCCGCGTACGACTTCCCGCGTACGGTGACGAGAAGGTCAGGCGACCTCCCAGGCCGCCTCGATCATCCGGAAGATCTCGTCCACGGCGGCCTCCGGCTCTTCCGCCTCCCGGGCCAGCGCGTAGGCGTCGATCACGAACCTCGCGAGCGCCCGGCAGGCCGTCGTGGTCTGCGGCAGGCCGGGGTCGGCGGCCAGCGCTACCGCCAGCGACTCCGCGTGGCGCAGCCTCATCGACTCCTCGTACTCCCGCAGCGCGGGCGACGTGTCGATCATGTGCCAGACCGGTGCCGCGCTGTCCGCCGTGCAGTGGCGCACCAGGGCCAGCACCTCGCGGCGCAGCGCGGGGATGAGCGGTTCGTCCGGCGCCCGCCCCGTGACCGCCCGCGTGAGGCGCTGCTCGAAGTCCTCGTCCTGTTCGAAGACCAGCGCCTCCTTCGAGGCGAAGTGGGAGAAGAGCGTGGTGACGGCCACGTCGGCCTCCGCCGCCACATCGCGGATGCCCACCGCTTCGTACCCGCGCTCCAGGAAGAGCCGCAGGGCGGCATCGGCGATCTTCTGGCGGGTCGCGGCCTTCTTGCGTTCACGGCGTCCGGTCGGCACGGTCATGCGCCGAGGCTATCAGGCACAAAAACGAATCCGTTTCGAAATGCTAACCGTTAGTGCTACGGTCGTCCGCATGAAGAAAGTGAGCTTCGCAGAATTCGGCGGTCCCGACGTGCTGCACCTCATCGACGCCGAGGAGCCCCACGCGGGCCCCGGCCGCATACGTATCGCCGTACGCGCCGCAGGCGTGAACCCCGTCGACTGGCGGGTCCGCGAGGGCCAGGTCCTGGGGGCGCACCCGACCGTGCTGCCCTCCGGAGTCGGGCTGGACGCCTCCGGGGTGGTGGACGAGATCGGAGAGGGCGTCGAGGGGGTCAGGACCGGTGACCTCGTGTTCGGCGAGGGCGCCAGCACCTACGCCGAGTTCGCCGTGCTGTCGGCCTGGGCCCGGATGCCCGAGGGGCTGACGTTCGAGGAGGCGGCCGGGTACCCCTCCGTGGTGGAGACCGCGCTGCGCATCATCCGCGAGGTCGGTGTGCGGCCCGGGCAGACGCTGCTGGTCAGCGGCGCGTCCGGGGGAGTCGGCTCGGCGGTGCTCCAGATCGCCCGCGAGCGCGGCATCACGGTGATCGGCACGGCCGGGGCCGCGAACCAGGACTATCTGCGCGGCCTGGGCGCCCTCGCGACGACGTACGGCGAGGGCTGGACCGAGCGGGTGCGGCAGCTCGGCCGGGTCGACGCGGCGCTCGATCTGGCCGGTTCGGGTGTGATCCGCGAACTCGTCGAGCTGACCGGGGATCCGCAGAAGGTGATCTCCATCGCCGACCTCGGCGCGCCGGAGCACGGCGTCCGGTTCTCGGGTGTGGCCGGGAGTGTGCCGGACGCGCTCGCCGAGGCCGCGGCGCTCATCTCGCGGGGGAAGCTCCACATCCCCGTCGAGAAGTCGTACACCCTCGCCGAGGCCGCGGCGGCGCACGTCGACAGTCAGGCCGGTCACACGCGCGGGCGCCGGGTCATCGTCGTCTGAGACGTGGACCTGGGCGGCGTCCCGCGCGCTGAGGCCGCGTCCGCACGTCCGCACGTCCGCGCGCTCGGGTGCCGGGGCCGCCGGGTCCCGGCACCTCGCCGTCGGCGCGAGGGGTGTGCGGGCGGGGTCGTCGGGGCCGATGTATTGAGGACAAAATCGTTGACAATTCTGTTGCTCTAGATTTAGGTTCGACAGGCACTCACTCAGGAGGGCGCATGCCGAAGCAAGCCGGTCCGAGCAGCGGAGAACAGGCCAAGCAGCTGGCTCTGACGAAGCTCCGGCAGGCGATCGTGCGGGGCGAGATGGTGCCGGCCCAAAGGCTGGTGGAGAACGAGCTCGCCGAGCAGTTCGGCGTGACACGCGCCAGCATCCGCGCGGCGCTGATCGACCTCGCGGCCGAAGGGCTGGTCGAGCGCATCCGCAACCGGGGGTCGCGGGTGCGGGTGGTCACCGTCGAGGAGGCGGTGGCCATCACGGAGTGCCGCATGGCCCTGGAGGGGCTGTGCGCGGCCAAGGCGGCGGTCTCCGCCACCGAGGACCAGCTCGACGAGCTGACCGACCTGGGCAACGCCATGTCCAAGGCGGTCGCCGACGGCGATCCCGTCACCTACTCCGAGCTGAACCACGAACTCCACACCCGCGTCAGGGAGTTCTCCGGCCAGCGGACGGCCGTGGAACTCCTGGAGCGGCTGAACGCCCAACTGGTGCGGCACCGCTTCCAGTTGGCGCTGAGGCCGGGGCGGCCCCAGCAGTCACTGAACGAGCACCTGGCCGTGATCGAGGCGATCAGGGCCAGGGATCCGCAGGCGGCCGAGTCGGCCGTCCGCGCCCACCTCGGCAGCGTGATCGAAGCGTTGCGGGACTGACGCGTCGCGCGGTGTCCGGCACGTCGCGCGGTCGGCCGGTGTGGCCGGGGTGGGTGCTGTCCTGTCCAGCAAGGAGATACCAGCGATGACACGAGCCCACGCGCCCGCGCACCCCGCACACACACCCGCACCGGCGCCCGCAGCCGCCGGAGCCGCCGAGGCCGAGGAGGTGCGCTGCCTGCTGATGCGCGGCGGCACCTCCAAGGGCGCCTACTTCCTCGCCGGAGACCTGCCGGACGACCCCTCCGCGCGCGACGAACTGCTGCTGCGCGTCATGGGCAGCCCCGACCCCCGCCAGATCGACGGCCTGGGCGGCGCACACCCCCTCACCAGCAAGGTCGCCGTGGTGTCACCCTCGGCCGAGGACGACACCGACGCCGACGTGGACTACCTCTTCCTCCAGGTCGGGGTGGACACCGCCGAGGTGACGGACCGCCAGAACTGCGGGAACCTGCTCGCGGGCGTCGGACCCTTCGCCGTCGAACGCGGACTGGTCGCCCCGTCGGACGGCGACACCTCCGTACGCATCCGCATGCTCAACACCGGCGACCTCGCCACCGCCACCTTCCCCACACCCGGCGGACGTGTCGCCTACGCGGGCTCCACCGAGATCTCCGGGGTGCCGGGGAGCGCGGCCCCTGTGCTGATCGAGTTCCCGGAGGGCGCCGGTCCGCTGCTGCCCACGGGGAACGCCCGCGACACCCTCGACGGCACGCCCGTGACCTGCGTGGACAACGGCATGCCCACCGTCCTGATCCCGGCCTCCGCGCTGGGGATCTCGGGCTACGAGAGCCCCGCTGAACTGGAGAAGGACCGGGGCCTCGCCGACCGGCTCCGGGCGATCCGGCTCGCGGCGGGCCCCCTGATGGGACTCGGCGACGTGTCGGACACCACCGTGCCCAAGCTCAGCCTGCTGGCCCCGCCCGAGTCCGGCGGCGCGGTCATGACCCGCACCTTCATCCCGGTGCGCTGCCACACCTCCATCGGGGTGCTCGGTGCCGCGAGCGTCGCGGCCGGGCTGCGCGTCCCCGGCGGCGTCGGAGAGGACATCGCCCAACTCCCCGACGAGGGGAGCCGGGTGCGGGTCGAGCACCCCACGGGGTTCCTCGACGTCGAGACCGAGGTGGAGGCCGGGACCGGCGCCGACGGTGCCGAGGGCACCGCACGCGCCCGCCGCACCGGTGTGGTGCGCACGGCCCGGAAGATCTTCGACGGCACGGTCTTCGCCCGGCCCGCCGCCCCCGCGACGACGACGGCCGACACCCCGCGCGCCTGACGCACACCCCCGACGCACCCCGCCTGACGCGCGCCCGCCCCGCGCACCGCCCCGCACATCGCACCCCTGGCCCGCCGTGGGGCCACCACCCGCACCCGCACCCCCTCCAGCGCCACACCCGCGCACCCTCAAGGAGCCCGCCATGACCCCGCCCCTCGGAGACATCGCCCACCTCGGCCACGTCGAACTGCTCACCCCGGACCTGGACGGCAGCGTCGGCTTCTTCACCCGCATACTCGGCCTCACCGAGAACGGCCGCTCCGGCGACTCCGTCTACCTGCGCACCTTCGACGACTACGAGCACCACAGCCTCGTCCTCACGGCCCACTCCACCTCCGGTGTCCGCCGTACGGCGCTGCGCACCTCCAGCGAGGAGGCACTGCGGCGGAGGGTGGCGGAGCTGGAGCGCGCGGGGCGCGAGGGCCGCTGGGCGGAGGGCGAGCCGGGCCTGGGCCCGGTGTATGTCTCCAGCGACCCCGACGGGCACGAACTCGCCCTGTACTGGGAGAGCGAGTGGTACGAGGCACCGGACGAGCTGCGCCCCGGCCTCAAGAACCAGCCCCAGGCCAAGCCCGTCCAGGGCGTGGGGGTGCGCAGGCTGGACCACGTCAACTTCCTCGGGTCCGACGTGGCCGCCAACACCACCTTCGTCCGCGAGGTGCTCGGGGCACGCCCCACCGAGCAGATCGTCCTCGACACCGGCGAACTCGCCGCACAGTGGCTGACGTTCACCAACAAGTCGTACGACCTCGTCTACACCTCGGACTGGACGGGCACGCGCGGGCGGCTGCACCACATCGCGTTCGCCACCGACACCCGCGAGGACATCCTGCGCGCCGCCGACCTGTGTCTCGACAACGACGTGTTCATCGAGACGGGACCGCACAAGCACGCCATCCAGCAGACGTTCTTCCTCTACGTCTACGAGCCCGGCGGCAACCGCGTCGAGCTGTGCAACCCGCTCACCCGGCTGGTGCTGGCTCCCGACTGGCCGCTGATCACCTGGACCGAGGCCGAGCGGGCGAAGGGCCAGGCGTGGGGCCTGAAGACCATCGAGTCCTTCCACACACACGGCACACCGCCCGTGCCCTGACCTGGGCTGGACCGACCTGACACCCTCCGGACGAGAGGAAACAACGATGTCCTCCTCACCCGCTCCACCGGCCCGCGGCGCACGGCTGACCACCCTCGTGATCGGCCTGTGCTGGATGGTCGTGCTCTTCGACGGCCTCGACATGTTCATCTACGGCTCCGTGCTGCCGCACATGCTGGAGCAGAAGGCCCTCGGCCTCGAAGCGGGCGCGGCGGGCACCATCGGCAGCTACGCCACCTTCGGCATGCTGCTGGGCGCCCTGTGCGCGGGCACGGTCACCGACTGGGTCGGGCGCAAGAAGATGATCCTCGTCAGCACCGCGGTCTTCTCGCTGGCCTCCGGGGTGTGCGCGATCGCGCCCGGCGTCACCGCCTTCGGCCTGGGCCGCTTCATCGCGGGCGTCGGTCTCGGCGGGCTGCTGCCCACCGCGATCACGATGGTCTCCGAGTACGCGCCTAAGGGCCGCAGCAACCTCACCGTCGGCCTGCTGATGACCGCGCACCAGGCGGGCGGCATCCTCTCCGCCTTCCTCGCCCTGTGGATCGTGGAGCCGCTCGGCTGGCGCGCCGCCTTCTGGGTGGGTGTCGCCCCGCTGGTCGTCGCGGTGCCGCTGGTCGCCAGGTTCCTCCCGGAGTCGCCGAGCTTCCTGCTGGCGAAGGGCCGCGCCGCCGAGGCCCGCGAACTGGCCCTGCGCTACGACGTGCCGCTCCCCGCGGCCGAGACGGAGCGCCCGGCGGCGGCCGAGCGCTGGAGCGCACTGGCGGCACTGTTCCGGGGCGGCCTGTGGGCCCAGACCCTGCTGTTCTGGCTCGCCTCCTTCGGCGGCCTGCTGCTCGTCTACGGCGTCAGCACCTGGCTGCCCACGATGATGCGGGGCCAGGGCTACGAGCTGGGCTCCTCGCTCACCTTCGTCGTCCTCGTCAACCTCGGCGGCATCGTGGGCATGCTCGTCGCGGGCCGCTTCTCCGACCGCTTCGGCGCCCCTCGGGTCGCGGCCGTCTGGTTCGCGCTCACCGCCGTCGGCGTCTACACCCTCGGCGTCCACATGCCGCTCGCCCTCACCTATGTGCTCGTCTTCCTCACCGGACTGTTCCTCTTCAGCGCCCAGGCCATGATCTACGCGGCCGTCGCCGGGCGCTCGACGGCCGATGCCCGCGCGACGGCCGTCGGCTGGACGTCCGGGATGGGCCGCTTCGGGGCCGTCTTCGGACCGTGGCTCGGCGGTCAGCTCATCGCGAGCGAAGCGGAGGGCTGGGGGTTCACGGCCTTCGCCCTCGCCGCACTGCTCTCCACCGTCTTCATCGCCCTCACCGCACTGACGGCCCGTCGCATCAGCGCGGGCGGCACGGGCAAGGAAGCGCTGTCCGCCACCGGCTGACGGGTCGACGGGCCGACGGGTGCATGTGTGCCGGTGGGGTGACGGTGTGTCACCCCACCGGGTCACACCGGGTCACACCCACGCTCTGACGCCTGCGTCATGGCTGGTGTCAGGCCGGTGTGCGCTGCGCAGAAGGCGAGGGTGTCGGCGGTCAGGTCGGCCCAGCGCGAAGCGGTGCGCTGGCCGTGGCCGACATCGGCTTCGGTGCGCAGCAGGACCGGCCGGGGCGAGGCCGTGGCGTGCTGGAGCGCCGCGGTGAACTTGCGGAGGTGCGCGGCGCCGACGCGGGGGTCGGTCCGGCCGCCCGTGAGGAGGACGGCCGGGTAGCGGGTGCCGGACTCGACGCGGTGGTAGGGCGAGTAGCTCAGCAGCACGTCCAGGTCACCGGGCCGGTCAGGGACGCCGAACTCCGGCGCCCACAGCGGGCCGAGGCCGAACCGGGGGTAGCGGACCATGTCGGTGGGGGCGTCGGAGCAGACGGCCGCCGCGTACAGACCGGGGTCGCTGGTCAAGGCGGCGGCGACGGTCAGGCCCGCGTGCGAGGCGCCCTTGATGGCCAGGCGGTCTGGGCTGGTGAACCGCTCCCGGACGAGGTGGCGGGCCGCGGCGGCGAAGTCGGCGAAGCACGTGGGCTTGCGCAGACCGCTGCCGGCCGCGTGCCACTCGGTGCCGTGCTCGCCGCCGCCCCGCACACCGGCGATCGCGTACCGGCCACCGGCCCGCACCCAGGCCATGATGGCCGGTGAGTAGGCGGGGGCCGCGAGCGCGCCGAAACCGCCGTACGCGGTGAGGATCGTGGGCCGTGGCTCGTCGGACGGGTCGGGCGGCATGATCACGTACATGTCCACCTCGGTGCCGTCGGCGGAGCGGTAGGTGATCTGCCGCACCTCCGGCGCCTGCGTCGACGTGTCCGGCGTCGGAAGGGCGGACGTCGGAAGGGCGGACGTGGCAGGCCCGGGCGGCTCCGGGAAGCAGCGGCCCTGCCGGACGCTGTAGCGGTGGACCGTCGGCGGGGTGACGAAGTCGGTGTAGGTGAACCACGCCTGGTCGGCGCAGCCCGGCGGTGTGCTGAGATTGCTGATCGTGCCAGGGCCCGTGCCGGGGGTGGGTACGTCGGACAGCTTGCGGCCGGTGAGGTCGTGCAGCGCCAGGCGCGCGGCGCCCCGGCGGATCGTCCCCACCAGCAGCCGCACCTCGCCGCTGTCCGGGCCGGTGGTGAGCGCGGTGCACGAGGTCAGCAGCGCGTCAGGGCCGGGTGTGACGAGGGTGGACCACTCCTCGCGCCGGGGACGCGAGGGGTCGACGGCGCACACCCGGCCGCGCGGCGCGTCGGCGTCGGTGACCGCGTAGAGCAGGTTGCGCGGGCCGGACTTCACCAGGGCGCCGCTGCCGTCCTCGGCGCCCTGGTGGATCAGCAGGAAGCGGGGCGCGGCGGGGTCGGTGAGGTGTGAGGGGTGGGCCGGATCCGTCAGGTCGGCCAGGTACAGGTCGTTGCCCGCCTGAGCGCCGGGTGCGGTGCTGACGGTCAGCCACCGTCCTTCGGCGCCGAGGGACACCGACAGATGCGGGTGCACGGTGTCGAAGACGACCGGGTCGGTGGCGGGATCGGCGCCGATCCGGTGCAGACGCACGCAGCGCGCGGCGGCTCCGGTTCCGGTTCCCGCGCCGGGGGCCCGTGCGACGTAGTAGAAGCCACTGTCGTCGGGCAGCCACGCCACCGGTGTGACGCGCTCCGGGTGCAGCGGACCGTCGACGACCCGGCCGGTGGCCACGTCCAGCACCCGCAGTTCGGGGCTGTCGCTGCCCCGGCGGGTGAGCTGGCAGGCCAGCAGCCGGCCGGTCCACGACGGACGCCAGGCCGCGAGGAACGTCGGCCCGTCCGGGTCGACCGTCATGGGATCGACGAGGATCCGTGCGTCGGCGCCGTCCCCGGCCCCGTCCTCGGCGCCCTCCCCGCCCCCCTCCTCGGTGTCGTCCGCCACCAGCAGCCGTGGAAGCTGAGCGCTCGCCTCGCGGTGCAGGAAGAACCGGCGCCGCCCGCGGAAGAGGGGCGGCGTCGCCACGGGCACGAGCGCCCCGCCCAGCCCCTGCAACTCCTCCAGCGCGGCCCGGAAGTATCCGCGCGTGTGCCAGGCCGGGGCGTGCGACGTGAACAGCTCGTCCTGCCGGGCCAGCCACTGCTCGCAGTCCGCGCCCTCGTCGTCCTCCAGCCACCGGTACGGGTCGGGCACACGTCGGCCGTGCAACTCGTCGGCGACCTGAGTGCGGGCGGCGGCGGGATAGGCGGGGGAGGCAGGGGAAGTGGGGGAGACGTGCCGATGCGGCGGGCCGCCCGCGATCGGAGGGCCCGCCGCATCTGGTGTGTGGGTCGATGCCATCGGTCAGTCGTTGTCGCCCGCGGCAAGCTCCAGGCGCCATTGCGGCACGGTGAGCACCTCATCCGAGAGCAGGGTGAGAATCAGAAGTCCGATACCAGGCAGTTCCTGCATGACGACCTCCATGTGAGGGGACGTATCCGGCGTCCCCACGCTATGCACGCATCGCCGCACTCTCTCGTTCACCGAGCCAGTCGGGTGAGGTGACGGCGCCCGACCGGCATGACCGGCCGGGGCGGACCGGGCTTTAGGGTGCGTGGTCATGTTCATACCGTCGAATGCCCTCAGTGGCTCACGCCGTCACCGCCTCGTGGTCGGCGGGATGCTGACTCCCTTCATGGCCTTTCTGGGGGTGGTGTTCTCCGGCGTGGCCGCGCACACCACCGACCGCCCGCTGCCCATGACCGGCTTCGCGGCCGCCGCGCTCTCGGCCTTCGTGGTCGCCTGGTGGTGCGCCCGCTACTGGTACGCGGCTCTCCGGGGCACTCCCGAGCCCAACTGGTGGCCGTGGCTGCTGCCTCCGCTCACGTTCGTCACGATCTTCACCGTCGCGGGCGTCGGCGCCCTGCGGGATGGGGAGAAAGGCAGCGGCATCGGCATGCTGGTGATGGCAGGCGTGCTCGTCCTCCCGTTCCTGGTGGGGCTCGTGACCGGCCTCATCGGCTTCCTCGGGCACCGCTCCCGCAGCCGCCGCACACCCACCGCGGCCCAGCACACCCCCGAGCCCCAACGGCCGTACCGTGCCTGGGGATCGATCGGCTGAACCCCGGAGCGGAAGGCGGCACGCACTCCGACGCCCCCGTCCGCCCGAGCCCCGTCCCGCCACCCGCCGCCCCGTTACAGCGTCACCGACTTGTGCCGGTACTGGTCGTACGTCGACACGTCCTCGCCGTTCTGCCGCCAGGAATCCAGGGTGACCGTCTGGCCCGAGGCCACACTGATGTCCTCGCACGTGTAGCCGTTGTTTGCCCCGTTCAGGTCGGTGACCATCCACGCGGTCTGGCCGGTCGTCGCGTGCACCACCACGCGCCGCCCATCGGCCTCCTGGTCCGTGATGCACAGTTGGGTGTTGCTCACCCGCACCGTGTAGTACGTGCCCTGTGTGTACGTGTGTGTGTCGGCGAACGCCTGCCCCGTGAAGGCGAACGACGCCGCCAGTGCCAGCGGCACCGCGACAGAAGCGCGACGGAGATTCATCTGGGTCATCCTTCCGGTACGGCCTTCCGGGACCTCGGTCCCGGCCCCCCGGAGGGCGGACGTCTCCCGTGCGCCCGCCGCGCCCACTGAGGGGTCCCCGGTCCCTCTTCGCCGGGGAATTCCGGCTCCTGCGGAGCACCCTGGGGGACGGACCTTGGAGGAACCTTGCGGGCTTCTTGAATCGCGAGGTCATACGGGCAGGGGCCGCGTCCGGACCGCCCCAGCGTTTCCGGACCACTCGAATCCGCAACATTAAGGTTAGGCTAAGCTAACCCACCATGAGGGCTGGCGATCATGCTGCCGCCGCTCCCCGTTCGCGTGGGCGCGCACTGGCAGCCGAAGGTGTGACCGTGGCGTACGACGGCGTCGACGTCGTGCACGAGGCGGCGCTCGCGCTCAGGCCGGGCGAGGTCACCGCGCTCGTGGGCCCGAACGGCAGCGGGAAGTCGACGCTCCTGCGCACGCTCGCACGGTTGCAGTCCGCCCGCGCCGGCACCCTCACCCTCGATACGGAGACCGACGGCCTCGCCCTCAGCTCCCGCGAGTTCGCGCGGCACGTCGCGCTGCTCACCCAGGGCCGCCCCACCCCGAGCGGTCTCACCGTCCGGGACCTGGTCGACTTCGGCCGCTACCCGTACCGGGGCCGCTGGGGCAGGCCTGACCCCGGCGGCAGGGCCGCCGTGGACCGCGCGCTGGAGATGACCGGCGTCACCGAGCTGGCCGCGCGTGGCGCCGAATACCTCTCCGGCGGCCAGCTCCAGCGCGTGTGGCTCGCGAGCTGCCTCGCCCAGGAGACCGGCGTGCTCCTCCTCGACGAGCCCACCACCTACCTCGACCTGCGCTATCAGGTCGAACTCCTCGACCTGATCCGCGACCTGGCCGACGACCACGGCATCGCCGTCGGCGTCGTCCTGCACGACCTCGACCAGGCGGCGGCCGTCGCCGACCGGATCGCCCTGCTCCACGACGGACGGATCACCGCCGACGGCGCACCCGCCGACGTGCTGACCCCGGAGCGGCTGACCGGTACCTACGGCATCCGCGTCGACGTCGACACCGACCCCCTGACCGGCCAACTGCGAACTCGCGCGATCGGCCGCCACCACACGCGAAGCGAAAGGCTGAGCACCACCCCATGAGACGCCTTCTCCTCACCACGACCACCGCCACCGCCGCGGTGCTCGTCCTGGCCGGCTGCGGCACCACCGAACCCGCCGCCGACAGCGCGGACTCCGCCGACGGCAAGATCTCGCTCACCGACGCCTCCGGCAAGAAGGTGACCCTCGACGGCCCCGCCGAGAAGGTCGTCGGCACCGAGTGGAACGTCGTCGAGAACCTCGCCTCTCTCGGCGTCGAGCCCATCGGCGTCGCCGACGTCAAGGGCTACCAGACGTGGAACACGTCGGTCCCGCTGAAGAACTCCCCGAAGGACATCGGCACGCGCGGCGAGCCGAGCATGGACACGGTCGCCTCCCTCTCACCGGATCTGATCGTCGCGACCACCGACCTCACCGCCTCCGCCGTCAAGCAGCTCCGGAAGATCGCCCCGGTCCTGGAGGTGCGCTCGGCCGACGCCTCCGGCCAGGTCGGCCGGATGAAGGAGAACCTCGACCTCATCGCCGAGGCCACCGGCAAGGAGAAGCGCGCCGACGCCGTCAAGAAGGAGTTCGACGAGAAGATCGCCGCGGGCCGCGAGAAGCTGGAGAAGGCCGGGCTCGACGGGACGGAACTGGCCTTCGCCGACGGCTACGTCGCCTCCAACCAGGTCTCGATCCGCCCCTACACCAGCGGCTCCCTCATCGGCGCCGTCAACGAGGACCTCGGCCTCAAGAACCCCTGGAAGAACAAGGGTGACAAGAGCTACGGGCTCGCCACCACCGACGTCGAAGGGCTCACCGGACTCGGCGACGACGTCCAGTTCGCCTACATCGCCGGTGACGACGGCAGCCGCGACCCCTTCGGCGAGGAGCTGGCCGACAACAAGGTCTGGAAGTCGCTGCCCTTCGTGAAGGACGGGAACGTGCACAAGCTGCCCGATGGCATCTGGATGTTCGGCGGCCCCGGGTCGATGGGAGCCTACGCCGACGCCGTCGTCGACGCGCTGACGAAGTAACGCCGTGGCCGTCACCGCAACCACCTCCGTACCCCGTACCTCCACGGCCGCGTCCACGGTGGGCGCGGTCGCGGTGACGGCCGCGCTCGCGCTCCTGGTCGCGGGCCTCGCCGTCCTCGACATCACCCAGGGCACCGCCTCCGTCGGAGCCGCCGAGGTGGGCAAGGCGCTCACCGGGCACGCGGACCCGGGCGACGCGTCCGTCGTCATCGCCTCGCGCCTGCCGAGGATGGCCGCCGGCATCCTCGTCGGCGTCTGCCTCGGCATGGCGGGCGCCGCGCTCCAGGCCGTGAGCCGCAACGTGCTCGCCGCGCCCGACACCCTCGCCGTGAACGCGGGCTCGTACCTGTCCCTCGGGCTGCTCGCCGCCACCGGGATCTCGGTGCCCTTCCTCGCCTCCTCCGGCATCGCGTTCGCCGGAGGGCTCGCGGCAGCCGCCGTCGTCCTCGGGCTGTCAGGGCCCGGCACCGGCTCCGGATCCGTCCGGCTCGTCCTCGCCGGAAGCGCTCTCGCGCTGGGCACAGGCTCCCTCACCCAGGCGCTGCTCCTGCTGTTCCCCGAGCGGACCGAGGGCCTCTACCAGTGGAACCAGGGCAGCATCGGCCAGAACGGGTTCGACGGCGTGACCGGCATGGCGCCCGTCGCGCTGCTCGGACTCGTCGGGCTGCTGCTCTTCGCGCGCCGCCTCGACGCCCTCGCGCTGGGGGACGACGCGGCACGCGGGCTCGGCGTCCCGGTCAGGGCGACCCGCGTCACGGTCGTCGTGCTCGCCGCGCTGCTCTCCGCCGCTGCCGTGACCCTCGCCGGACCCATCGGGTTCGTCGGACTGTGCGCCCCGGCGCTCCTGCGTCCCCTCGGCCGCCGGTACCGGGCCTTGGTCCGGTCGCGCGTGAACGTCCCCGTCGCCGGTCTCGCGGGCGCCGCGCTCGTACTCGGCTCCGACGTCCTCCTGCGCGCGGTCCTCACGGCGGAGACCGCCGTGGCGGTGCCCACGGGAGTCGTCACCAGCGTGGTCGGCGCCGTCTTCCTCGTCGTGATGGCCGTACGGGTCAGGGACACCGGAGGCGCCGCGACGCCCGACCGGCTGCGCATCCCGAGCCGGGCCGCGTTCCTGGCGACCGTGGCCGCGCTCGCCGTCGTGTTCGTGGGCGTGACCGTCGCCGCCGTGCTGCTGGGCGACACCAAGCTCCTGCTCGGCGACGTCGCCAACTGGGCGCAGGGGCGGGCGGCCCAGAGCGTCACCTTCGTCCTCGACACCCGGGTGCCGCGCGTGCTCGCCGCGCTCCTCGCGGGCGCGGCACTCGCACTGGCGGGCACCCTGGTGCAGGCCGTGACCCGCAACCCCCTCGCGGAGCCCGGCGTCCTCGGCGTCTCCGGCGGCGCCGCGCTCGGCGCCGTCCTCGTCGTCACCACGCTCCCGGCCGCCGGGGCCTGGGGCGTCGCGGGCGCGGCCTTCGCCGGAGCCGCGCTCACCGCGGCCCTCGTCTTCGGGCTCGCCGCGCGGGGCGGCTTCCAGCAGAACCGGCTCGTCCTCGTCGGCGTCGGCGTGTCGGCCGGGACGACGGCGCTCATCAGCCTGTTCATCGTCCTCACCGACCCGTTCAACGCGACGAAGGCCCTCACCTGGCTGTCGGGTTCGACCTACGGGCGCGGGCTGCCCGACCTCGTGCCCCTCGCGCTCGTGCTGGTCGCGGGCACCGCCGTGGCGGCCGTACGGCGCGGGGAACTCGACCTCGTCTCGCTCGACGAGGACACGCCCAGGCTGCTGGGCCTGCGCCTGGCCCGGGGGCGGCTCGGCTTCCTCGTGCTGAGCGTGCTGCTCAGCGCGACGGCCGTCGCAGCGGCGGGCACGATCGGCTTCGTCGGCCTCGTGGCCCCGCACGCGGCACGCGCCCTGGTGGGACGGCGGCACGTGCGCACCGTGCCGGTGGCGATGCTGCTGGGCGCGGCGCTCGTCGGCGTCGCCGACCTGCTCGGCCGCACGGTCATCGCCCCGGCGCAGCTCGGCGCGGGCCTGATGACGGCCGTCGTGGGCACCCCCTACTTCCTGTATCTGCTCATGCGGAGCCGACGGTAGGCCGACGGCAGGGAGTGTCGTCAGGGGAGTGCCTTGCGGCCGACGCCGCCCAGTACGGCGGGCTCCTCCGCCTCTTCCGCCCTCCGCGTGCCGGGTTCCGCCGCCTCCGGGCGCCAGAGTGGGCAGGAGACGAGGCCGGGCGGCAGGAGTTCCAGACCGTCGAAGAAGCCCTCGATCTCCTCATGTCCGCGCAGGATGTACGGGACGGCGCCGCTGTTGGCGTTGTACCACTCCAGGGCCGCCGCGTAGTCCGGGTCGGTGTCCGTGCCGTCCCGGACCACGAGAAAGCTGCCGGGCGGCAGCGGCTCCATCAGACGGCGCACGATGGAGCGGGCCTCCTCGTACTCCTGGACGTGGGCCAGGATGCCCATGAGCACCACGGCGACCGGACGTTCCAGGTCCAGCGTCCGCTCCGCGAGCCGCAGGATCCGCTCCGGTTCGTGCACGTCCGCGTCGATGTACGCGCACGCGCCCTCGCGGGTGCTGGTGAGCAGCGCGTGTGCCTGGTGGAGGACCAGGGGGTCGTTGTCGACGTACACGATGCGGGAGTCGGGGGCACTGCGCTGGGCGACCTCGTGGGTGTTGTCGGCCGTCGGCAGACCGGTGCCGATGTCCAGGAACTGCCGGATGCCCTCCTCCTCGGTGAGATGACGCACCGTCCGGCCGAGGAACTGCCGTCCGGCCAGCGCCAGGTCGGCCATGCCGGGGAAGGTCTGGAGGATCCGCGCCCCGGCCATCTGGTCGACCGCGTAGTTGTCCTTGCCTCCCAGCCACCAGTTGAAGATCCGCGCCGAGTGCGGCACGCTCGCGTCGATCTGCGGCGGCGTCGAATCCGAAGCGCTCTGCACATCATCCTCCTGACCAGTCGGCTGAAACAGTCGACCACAGCCGTCACGCGCGGGCCAGTAGCGCGGGCGAGGACGCGCGTCACTCGCGGAAGGGGGGCGCCCGCCGTGTTCGACGGTCTCGCTACAGAGGCGTGCCGAGTCATCCACAGGGGGCGCGGAAACGTCTTCACCCTCGTACGGTCACACCCGGGACGACCGACCGACACGGGGGTAACGCATGCACGGGGTTGTGATGGACGAGCTGGCGGTCCAGGTGATGGCCGCCCTGCCGGACGAGGAGGCCCGCATGGAGGTGCTGGAGCTGCTGGGGCAGGCGCAGAGCGCCCCGCGCAGCTTCCCCGACGTGCGGGAGATCATCGGCATGGAGGTCCGCGAGGCGTTCGGGCCCTTCTCCTGGTTGCAGTACGCCGTTCTCGACGGCGAGATCGAGGTCCGCGACATCGGCTGGATGAGCTGCGCCTGACGCGACGGGACGCGACGGGACGGTTCAGGCGTCGCGCCAGGCGGTAAGCGCCGGTTCAGGCCGGGACCTGGCCGGGGCGCTCATCGGCGGAGGCGGCGTCGGAGGCGGAAGTGGAGGCGGCGGCGGACGGCTCGGCCGCCGTCGGCGTCCACCGGATCCGCGTGCCGCACACCGAGACGACGAGCGCCGAGGCGGCGACCACGCCCATACCCCACACCAGGCTGCTCGCGTGGGCGATGAACCCGATCAGCGGGGGCCCGGCCAGCAGGCCCGTGGTGCCCATCGCGGCGACGAGCGTCAGCGCGTCCGAGCCCTGCTTCGCGGCGGCGACGTAGACACAGGGGGTCACCGCCGCGATCCCCAGGCCGACGCAGGCGAACCCGGCGAGCGCGGGCACCACGCCACCGGTCACCAGCGCGAGGGCCAGCCCGGTCCCGGCGAGGACACTGCCGCACAGGACCACGCGCCCGTCGCCCCACCGCGCGCGCCAGCCGTCGGCGAAGAGGCGGGCCACCACCATCATTCCCGAGACCACCGCGATGCCCATGGGCGCGAGTTCCGCCGACGCCTTCGCGACGTCCTTCAGATACAGCGCCGACCAGTCGTTCATGGCGCCCTCGGTGACGGTGCCGAACGCCATGGCGCAGCACATCCACAGCGTCATACGGGACGGCAGGCTCCACTTGCGGCGGCCCCCGCTCCCCTTGCTCCCCTCGCCCGCCTCGTTCTCCTTCCCGTCCCGCGCGGGCCCGTCGTCCGTGAGGAGACCGGTACGGGCGCAGGCGCCCAGCAGCACGAGGAGGAGCGCGGCGGCGGCGAAGTGGGCCGTGACCGAGGGGGTCAGGGCCGTGGTGCCGGAGGCGAGGAGGGCCGCGAGCAGGGAACCGGCGCTGAAGGTGGCGTGCAGCCTGGCCATGGCGTTGCGCCCGTGGCGGGACTCCAGGGCGGCGCCCTGCGCGTTCATGGCCACGTTGAGGCCGCCTACGAAGAGCCCGTCGGCGCACATCACCGCCAGCGCCACCGGGTAGTTCGGCGCCGCGGCGAGGGCGGGCAGGAGCAGCGTCAGGCACAGGCTGGACAGCAGCGCGAGCCGCCGCGAACCCAGCTTCCGCATCAGCAGGGCCACCAGGGGGAACGACACGGCGGCCCCGGCTCCCGCGGCCATCAGCAGGACGCCCACCTCGGCCGCGGTCAGCTCCAGGTCGCTCTTGAGCGCCGGGATGCGGGAGGCCCAGGTGGCGTACTGGAAGCCGAGGGAGCAGAACAGCGCGGCGATCGCCAACTGGCCGCGGTGGAAGGGGTCACGGACACGGAACACGTGCATCAGCTCACTTCGTCTCGCACGGGGATGCCGCGCGGCGCCACCGCCACGCCGACGGGCTCCGGCGCCCCGTCCGGAAGGGCCACCAGGGGCTGCGACATATAGACGGCGTCCGGGCCGTAGCCGTCAGAGGAGAGGACCCCGGCGTGCGCCGTGAAGCCGCGTGCGGCCCAGAACCGCTCGCTGCACCCGACGGCGACCAGGGAGATCCGCTCGTACCCCAGCGCGCGGGCGGTCAGCACGAGATGACGCAGCAGATGCCGCGCCAGGCCCCTGCGGCGCAGGTCCTCGGCGATCACCATGTCGTGCAGATGCAGGTTGCCGGAGGAGAGGGAAGGGCCGGAGGAACCAGTGGGGCCCGGCGGCAACGCTACGTCCTCCGGGCGGTCCAGGTCCGGGTAGCGGAAGGCCGGGTAGGGCAGCGCCAGCACATAGCCCGCCAGCCGGGCGCCCGCCTCCAGCACGAAGCAGGTCGCGGGCGAGGCGTCAGCGCGGGACCGCAGCGCCTCGCGGCCCTCGGACAGGCCGAGCCCGGCATAGGCGCCGGACTCCAGCGCCACGATCTCCTCCCAGTCCCCGGCGGCGATGTGCCGTACCCGTGTGGCCCCGTGCGCGGGCCCCACGGGCGGCACCGTCGGCCTCACTCCGCCGTCTCCGTACGACGCGGCGCGGACGGGGATGCGGGCGGGGATGCGGGCGGGGACGTGGGCGGGGGCGGCGGGAGGGGAGTGGCCCTGGCCGCGCCGACCAGCGCGTCCCAGGACTCCGTCAGCAGGGCGAAGTCTTCGATGTCGCGCTGCGCCTCGTCCAGGAGACGTTCGCGGCGCGCCGCCAGAAGGTCGGCGAACGTCGCGTACCGGCCGCCCAGCTTCCGGTAGGAGATGTCCAGGCTCTCCAGCTTCGCGACGTTCTCCGCGCGGTCCAGGAGGGTGCTCTCCCGCGCGTAGCGGGCGACGGCGGCGGCGCGCAACCGGCCCCGCTCGTCGAGCAGCGCGGGCCCGGCCTCGGCCAGCCGGTCGTAGATGAAGTGGAAGTAGAGCATCGAGAGCAGGAACTTCACGAAGCGCGTCTGGTACGCGAGGAAGCCCGCGTCCGTGCGCCGCTCGCCCGTGTAGAAGTTCACGATGTTCCGGTTGTGCAGCACCCCGGGCAGCCCCGCGTCGTGGACGAGGTGGAGGAGGAAGTAGTCGCTGCCGATGGTGTCGGTCGCGGGCGGCAGCGGCACCCGGGTGTGGACGTCGTGGAAGGCGATGTTGCACATGTCCACGCGCATCGGGTCGACGAGCGTCAGCGTCGAGTCGTCCTCCGTGAACGCCTCGTCCCCGGCCCCGCGGAAGGACTCGGCGACCAGGTTCCGCTTCTGCTCGGCCGACCAGTGCGCCGGTGCCCACAGGCCGACCATGTCGTGGTAGACGTCCGGGTCGGCCCGCTGTATCTCGCCGATGTCCACGGACAGTTCCCCCACGAAGGAGCTGCCGGCCATCGCCACCTTCCGCTCCAGTTGCCGCTGGTCCAGCGCGGTGCGCGAGACCGCGTGCGCGGCGTCGGCCGCGCGCTTGCCCAGGGCGAGGAGTTCGTGGTGGACGGGGAAGACCGGTGTGCCGTCGATGCTCTGGTACCGGCTGTCGGAGTCCCTGCGGTGCACGGACTCGCAGCCGAGCGCGAGGCTGATCAGGAAGGCGCGGTCGGTGCAGGCGCCGTAGGACAGCGCGGCGGGCAGCAGCAGGTCCAGCAGCAGTTCGGGCTTGTTGGTCCCGGCGCCGCCGGTCACCTCCCGCAGGAAGTCGCGCTGCCGTGCCTCGTCGAGGTGGTGCACGACGATGCGCGGATCGCGGGGCAGACGGCGCACGGCCTCGGCGTGTGCCGCGTAAGCGGGCGCCGCGCAGGAGTCCAGGATCAGCAGGTGCACCTCGACGCCGAAGTGCCGCGCGGCGTAGGCCGCCTCCTCGCCGAGTGCCGCGATGGTCTCGTCGCAGAGCCTGTTGGTGGGGAGGGTCAGACAGATTCTGCGCATGCCTCGTCCCCCGTGAGTGCGTTCCCCGCGAGCCCGTCCCCCGTGAGCCGGTCCTCCCCGGTGGCCCGGGGCCGGGCCGGGGCCAGGCCCTGGTCCTCCGGGTGCCAGGAGTCGAGGCCCAGCAGCTTGGCGCCCAGCGGGTCGAGGGTGGCGCGGCCGTAACGGAGGGACTCGTGCTTGGTGGCGTCGCCCAGGAGCGTGGCGTTCCAGTCCGGGGTGCTCAGGGTGCGCCAGGACTCGACGCGCGAGCGCCGCAGCTCCTCGTGGGTCTCCAGCGCGGGCATCATCGAGAGGTACTGGACAGAGCGCACGCCGTTTTCCGACGTGTTGGGTGCGACGCCGTGTGCCAGCAGCCCGTTCCAGATCAGCAGGTCGCCCGCCTCCAGGTCCGGCCGGACGACGGGCATCCGCTCCCGGTCGATGCTGGGCCGGATCGGGTCGCGGCCCTCGGGCTGGAGCGCCCGCCACCGCTCGAACTGGCGGAACAGCTCGGGGCAGCACTGGAAGCCGCCGAACTCGGGACGGGTGTCGTTCAGCGCGATGATTCCCTGGACCCGCTGCGGCAGCACACCGAGCGTGGTGTCCACGTCCCAGTGCAGCTCGATGTCGAATCCGCGCTCCACGGGCGCGATCAGGTCGCGGCTGCGGTTTTTGACGTTGGGCGGGTTGAGGTTGAGCCGGTCCAGGGTGACCCACAGCTCTTCGCAGTCCCACACGTCGACGAACGCGTCGTAGACCCGCCGTGTCTGGCGGCTGTCCCAGATGAGCTGGTGCTGGTACGCCTCGACGAAGCCGTAGACGTGCAGGTCCCGGTCCAGGTCGGAGCGGAACTCGCGCTCCTCGTACCAGGTGTCGGGGCGGTCGGGGTCGAGGCCCTGGAACTCCCAGGCGAAGTCCAGCAGTCGACGCGCCGACGAGGCGGGTATCGCCTGCTTCACCACGACGTAGCCATAGGTCTGCCAGAAGGCGAAGTCCTCCTCGGACAGCACGCGGAGGGGGCGTGTCTTGTCCAGGTCGCGCAGGGGTGTCTGCGCGAGGTAGGTCTCGCCGTCCGAGCTGAAGTAGGGGCGGTCCGAGGGGGCGCGGTGGAGATATCCGGACGGCGGCATGTGGTGCTCCAAGAGTGTGTGGTCGCGTGATGGTGTCCACCGTGGGGCCCGTGCGTCACTTCCGCCCCGGAGGGCGGCGCGCGCATCACGTAACGTTGGACTAGACCAACTCACCCTGTCAACAACAACCTTCGCGTCCGCTTATTGCGGGACATGAGTGCACATCCCGGGCCGGGAGAGGGGTTCGCCCGGGCGGGGCCGCTCAATGGTGTCCCTCTTGACAGGGGTGGGTAGCCTAGCCGGGAATTCATTGGTCCGTACCAAGAGAAAAATCGATGTCGCGTCGGCGCGAGGCCATCGGTACCTCGGTACGCCGCCCTCTGTCGAAAGGCTGCTCGATGTCCTCCAGCAACCACAGCGCGGCGCTGCGCCGCCTCGCGCTCTCCGTCCTCCAGCCGGGCTTCGTGGGCACCGAGGCGCCGGACTGGGTGCTGCGGGACATCGCGGACGGGCTGGCCTCCGTCGTCCTCTTCTCGCGCAACATCGTCTCCCCGGAGCAGGTCGCCCGGCTCACGGAGCAACTGCGCGCGGAGAACCCCGCGTTGATCGTCGCCATCGACGAGGAGGCCGGGGACGTCACCCGCATCGAGTCGGCCACCGGCTCTTCCCGGCCCGGCAACTTCGCGCTCGGCACCGTCGACGAGGCAGAGCTGACCGAGTCCGTCGCCGCCGACCTGGGCCGTCAGTTGCGTGCCGCCGGGGTGAGCCTCAACTACGCGCCCAGCGTGGACGTCAACTCCAACCCGGACAACCCGATCATCGGCGTCAGGTCCTTCGGCGCCGACCCCAAGGCGGTCTCCCGGCACGCTGCGGCGTGGATCCGCGGCCTCCAGTCCGCCGGCGTCGCGGCCTGCGCCAAGCACTTCCCAGGCCACGGCGACGTCGCCGTCGACTCCCACCACGGCCTGCCCCGCTACGGCGCGGGCCGCGAGGAGATCGCCACCCAGGCGCTGCCGCCCTTCCGGGCCTCCCTGGACGCGGGCGTCCGCGCGGTCATGAGCGGCCACCTGCTGGTTCCGGCGTACGACCCCGACCTGCCCGCGACGCTCAGCCGCCGCATCCTCCACGACCTGCTCCGCGAGGAACTCGGCTTCGACGGGCTCGTCGTCACCGACGCCATCGAGATGGGCGCCGTCGCCGACCGCTACGGCATCGACGGCGCCACGGTCCGGGCCGTCGCCGCGGGGGCCGACGCCGTGTGCGTCGGCGGGGAGAGCGCGGAGGAGTCCGTCGTCCAGGTACTGGCCGGTGCCCTCGCCGACGCCGTGGTCTCCGGGGACCTCACCGAGGAGCGGCTGGCCGAGGCGGCGCAGCGGGTGCGCGCGTTCGCCGACTGGTCCACAGGGCTGGCGCGGACCGGCTCGGCCGACACCGACGGCGGTGCCGAAGCGCCCGGCGACGGCATCGGCTTCGTCGCCGCGCGCCGCGCCGTCCGGCTGACCGGCTCCGCGCGGGAGGTCCTGCCCCTCTCGGCCCCGCCGCACGTCGTCGAGCTGGCGCCCACCACCAACCTGGCCATCGGCAAGGAGACCCCCTGGGGCGTCGCGGCGCCGCTGACCGAACGGCTCCCCGGCACCACCTCCGTACGCGTCCACCCCCAGGAACTGCACGCACAGGACGCCGCCCTGGAGGCCCCCGTCCTGCGCACCCGCGCACTCGAACCGGCCACAGGACGCCCCCTGGTCGTCGTCGTCAGGGACGCAGCGCGCCACGAGTGGATGCGCCGGGCACTGAAGGACCTCACGACGGCGCGCCCCGACGCGATCGTGGTGGAGATGGGCCTGCCGGGCGCCGTCACCGTCGCCCCGGGGGCGGCCCAGATCTTCACGCACGGCGCCACCGCCGCCTCCGGACGGGCGGCGGCTGAGGTGCTGACGGGCGCGGGCACCGACGCACCGGCGGCGGGGCGTTCCTGAGCGGCGCGGTGCCACGAACCGCGCCGCCCGGCCGCCCCGCTACCGGACGCGGGAGGCCCGTCGCGCCGTGGCGGCCACCCGCCGGGCCGTGTCCTCGGTGAGGTGGCCGTCGGCCGCCCGGGCGCGCGCCGTCCGCGTCACGAGCTGGACGAGGGCACGCTTGGTGCGGAGGGACCGGAGCGGCCGGTCCGCGGCGCGTCCGCGTCTGTGCCCTGCCGCTCGCCCGCCGCGCGGGACGGGCGCGTGCGGGGACCGAAGACGGCCAGCACCACGGCGCCCACCATCCAGCTCCCGGCGATGAAGTAGAAGACGCTCTGGTAGCCGCTGCTGTTGTAGAGGGCCGCGACGATGAGGGGTCCGGCGGCGTTGGACAGCCGTCCGAGACCGTAGGAGATGCCCGTACCCAGGGAGCGGCTGCGGGTGTCGAACAGCTCGGGGGAGTAGGCGTAGCCGAGCGCGGTGTAGCCCCGCTCGAAGAGGTTGACCAGGAAGCCGAAGACGATGATGAGGACCGGGTTGAAGGTCAGCCCGTACAGCAGGCCGCACAGGGCGATGACGGTGCCGAAGGCGACGAGACACCACTTGCGCTCGAACCGGTCGGTGACCAGCGCGGCCAGGTAGGAGCCCAGCGGCGCGCCGACGGTGGTGAGTGCCACGTAGAACACGGACTTCTCGACGCTGAAGCCCTCCTTCGACAGCAGCGTCGGCGCCCAGCTCGAATAGCCGAAGAAGCCGATGGTCTGCGTCACCCACAGGACCGTGAGCAGCAGGGTGGGGTACAGGTACTTCTTCTGGAGGAGCATGCGCAGCGGCTGCTTGGTGATCGGCGCCTGCTCGATGGGGGCCGCGGGCTCGGGCAGCGGGCCCTTCTCCGCCGCCACCCGCGTCTCGATCTCCCGCAGCACCGCGTCCGCCGTGGCGTGGTCGCCCTTGCTCTCGTACCAGCGCGGCGACTCCTTCAGATGCCGGGTGAAGAGCACGAGGAGGATGCCGAGGGAGCCCCAGAGGTAGACCAGGCGCCAGGACCAGTCGGTCAGCGGCACGACACCGCTGGCGATGAGGTTGGTGGCGGGGGTGCCGCAGATGCCGATGACGATGGCGTACGCCTGGTACTTGCCGCGGACGCGGGCCGGATACATCTCGTTGACGTAGATGACGGCCACCACCGTCATCGCCGAGAGGCCCGCGGAGGTGAGCACGCGGAAGACACCCAGCGAGACGATGTCCCAGGAGAAGACCGAGATGAACGAGAAGATGCCGAACGACATCGTGGTGTGCAGGAGGGCCCGTTTGCGCCCCAGCCGGTCGGCCAGGGCACCGGCGACGATCGAGCCGAAGAACATGCCGACGAACGACAGTGAGGTCACATAGGCGACCTGATCCACCGTCACGCCCCACAGGTCGATCAGCTTCGGTGCGGTGGTGGCGAAGCTGTTGATGTCAGCGAACTCGAAGAAGTAGGCGAAGGCGATGGCCAGGAGAGTGGTCTTGTGGAACCGGGAGACCGGAAGCCGGTCGAGCCGGTTCTGCGAGTTCGCGTGCTGTACGTGCTGTACGTGTGGTGCGTGCGGTACGGGCTGCATGTGAGGGACCGTTTCGGGGAGCTCGGTGGGGCGGGGGATCAGACGGCTTCGTCGGGCCAGTACAGGCGCATCGGGTTGTCGACGAGCAGCTTGTGGCGCTCTTCCTCGGTGCGGGCCACCTGTGCGATGCCGTCGACGAGGAGCCCGTCGTCGGGCATGTGCCCTGTGAGGTTCGGGTGCGGCCAGTCGGTGCCCCACAGGACACGGTCGGGGAACTCCTCGACGACGCGGCGGCCGAAGGGGACGACGTCGGTATAGGAGTGCCTCTGACCGTCCAGGGCCGAAGGCCCGGTGACACTGAGCCGCTCGGGGCAGGTCACCTTGACCCACACGTCGTGGTGCTCGACGAAGCGCAGGAAGCGGGAGAACTCCGGCCCGTCGGACGGCCGGGTCACATCGGGGCGCCCCATGTGGTCCACCACCAGCGGGGTGGGCAGCGCGCCGAAGAAGTGCTCCAGCTCGGGCAGGTCGGCGGCCTCGAAGTACAGGACGATGTGCCACCCGAGCGGTGCGACCTTCTCGGCGATCGTGCGCAACTGCTCGGTGGGCGCGGCGTCGACCAGGCGCTTCACGAAGTTGAACCGCACACCGCGCACACCGGCCGCGTCCAGGGCGCGCAGTTCGTCCTCCCCGGTATCGGGCCGTACGGTCGCGACGCCCCGCGCCCGGCCCCCGGACGCGGAGACGGCGTCGAGCATGGCGCTGTTGTCCGCGCCGTGGCAGGTGGCCTGCACGATGACGTTGCGCGCGAAGCCGAGGTGGTCGCGGAGCGCGAACAGCTCGTCCTTGCCGCCGTCGCAGGGCGTGTACTTGCGTTCCGGCGCGAAGGGGAACGTCGCCTGCGGGCCGAAGACGTGGCAGTGGGCGTCCACACTTCCGGGCGGCAGGGCGAGAGCGGGCTCGGACGGCTCTGGGTACCAGTCCAGCCAGCCCGGTGTCTTGGGGGAGAGGGCGCTCATGACGGCTCCTTGGCGCGGTGCGGTGCAGTGCGGTGGGGTGCGGTGCAGTGAGGTGAGGTGCGGTGCAGTGAGGTGAGGTGCAGTGCGGGCTGTGGTGTGCGGGTCCGGGAAACGGGGTGTGCGGCCGCACGGCCGCGCGGGCCCGTCGCGACGTGTGTGCCGGGGCGGTCGCCGAGGCCGGTGGCCCCGGAGAGCCGGTCCGGGGGACCGGCCCTGGGAGGGGATCAGTCCAGGTAGCGCAGGCCCGCGGCCTTGAGCGGCTCGCGCATCCCGTACATGTCGAGGCCCAGCTCGCCCGCGGCCAGCCGCTCGCGCTTGCGCGCCTCGTTCTCCTCCCGCCGCCGCGCGGCCTCGGCGGTCTCGGCGACTCGCTCGACGGGGACGACGACCACACCGTCCGCGTCGGCCGCCACCACGTCCCCGGGACGAACGAGCGCGTTGGCGCAGACCACCGGCACGTTCACCGAACCGAGCGTGGCCTTGACCGTCCCCTTGGAGTTGACGGCCCGGCTGAAGACCGGGAAGTCCATCTCCTGGAGGTCGGCCACGTCGCGGCACCCGCCGTCGATGACCAGGCCCGCACCGCCTCGCGCACGCGCCGAGGTGGCGAGCAGGTCCCCGAAGAAACCGTCCTCGCACTCGGTGGTGCAGGCGGCCACGAGCACGTCGCCCGGCTGGAGCTGCTCGATGGCGACATGCATCATCCAGTTGTCGCCCGGCTGGAGGAGGACGGTGACCGCGGGCCCGCACAGCCTGGCCCCGGGGTAGACGGGCCGCACATAGGGGCGCATCAGGCCGAGGCGTCCCATGGCCTCGTGCAGCGTGCTGACACCGTAGGGCGCGAGCGCCTCGACGTCCGGGCGTGCCGGGCGGGTGATGCTGCGGTGGACGACTCCGAGTTCGTGCATCGTGCTCTTCCTTCTGGTCAGCGGCCCTGACGCCGCAGCAGCGCGTCCAGGCGGGGGTATACGGAGCGGGCGTTGGTCTCCTGGATGGCTGACAGGTCGTCAGCGGACAGCCCGGCCGCCTCGGCGTAGCGGCGTGTGTCGTCGAAGTGGTGGCCCGTGTCCGGGTCGACGGAGCGCACGGCGCCGATCATCTCCGAGGCGAAGAGGATGTTCTCGGCGGGCACGACCTCGAAGAGCAGATCCGAACCCGGCTGGTGGTAGACACAGGTGTCGAAGAAGACGTTGCCCAGGACGTGCTCCTCCAGCGGCGGCTTGCCCAGCGCCATCGCCAGCCCGCGGAAGCGGCCCCAGTGGTACGGGACGGCGCCGCCGCCGTGCGGGATGATCAGGCGGAGGGTGGGGAAGTCCGCGAACAGGTCGCCCTGCACCAACTGCATGAAGGCCGTGGTGTCGGCGTTGAGGTAGTGCGCGCCGGTGGTGTGGAAGGCCGGGTTGACGCTCGTGCTGACGTGGACCATCGCCGGGATGTCGTACTCGGCCATCTTCTCGTAGAGCGGGTACCACGAGCGGTCCGTCAGCGGCGGCGCGGTCCAGTGCCCGCCCGAGGGGTCGGGGTTGAGGTTCACCGCCACCGCGCCGTACTCCTCCACGCACCTGACCAGCTCCGGGACACACGTGGCCGGGTCGACGCCGGGGGACTGCGGCAGCATCGCGGCGGGGACGAAGCGCTCCGGGTAGAGCCTGCTGACGCGGTAGCACAGCTCGTTGCACAGCGACGCCCAGGCCGACGAGGCGGCGAAGTCGCCGACGTGGTGTGCCATGAACGACGCGCGGGGCGAGAAGACCGTCATGTCGATGCCGCGCTCGTCCATCAGCCGGAGCTGGTTGGGCCCGATGCTCTCGCGCAGCTCGTCGTCGCTGATCCGCAGCTCCGCAGGCACGGGTGCGACCGCCGGGTCGGTGAGCCCGGCGATCTGCCGGTCGCGCCATGCCGCCAGCGCGGGCGGCGCCGTCGTGTAGTGACCGTGACAGTCGATGATCATTGCTGTTCCTCGTGCTCTTGCGGGGCGGGCGCGGGCCGGGTGAGAGGGCGGTCGCGCCCACGGCGTGGGGTGCGTACGGGGCGGGCGGGACGAGCGGGGCGGGCGGGACGGCCGCCCGTGGACGTGCCGCGCTCCGGCCCCGGTGCCTCCCTTGAGGGGGTCTCCCTTGAGCGGCTCGCATGCCAACCTAATCGCCGACTAAATTGTTGACAATGCGTTCGACGGTAAAGTTTCACCCGGTCCGAGCCGGGCGGGTCCGTCCGTCGCGCGCACCCCGTAAGTGCCGGAACACCCCAGGTGAGGCGCGACGGCACCCGTGCGGGACGTCCCCCGCGCCGATCACCGCGGCATCGGCAATTTCACCTGTTTCCCGCGATGTCCCTGGCAGGGTGCGGGGCTCATGCGCCACCGTCTCCAGGTGCGGGGCACCCCATCCACCCCCTCGGATCAAGGGAGAAGCCCATGCGATTACGCACCGCGATGCTCAGCGTCCTCCTCCTGGTCGGCGCGCTGACCGCGGCGGTCATCGGCCCGGGCGGCGCGAGCGCGGCGCCCGGCTCCCCGCCCGCAGCGCTGGGCGGCTCAGGCCCCTACTCCGCCGGTTACGAGACCACTCTGCGGCTGACGAACCACACCATCTACCGGCCCGACACCCTCCCCTCGGACACCAAGCTGCCGATCGTCGCGTGGGGCAACGGCGCCTGCCGCGCGGACGGCACCTGGTTCGAGAACATCCTCACCGAGTGGGCCTCGCACGGCTTCCTCGTCATCGCGAACGGGCGCCCTGGCGGCTCGGGGTCGACCAGCTCCGACATGCTCACCGACTCCATCGACTGGGCGATCGCGGAGAGCTCCCGTCGCACCAGCAAGTACTACGGCAAGATCGACACCATCAAGATCGCCGTGATGGGCCAGTCCTGCGGCGGCATCGAGACCTACGAGGTGGCCGACGACCCCCGTCTGACCACCGTGGCCCTGTGGAACAGCGGGCTGCTCAGCAACACCCAGGACTCCCTGCTGCGCGGACTGCACACCCCGGTCGCCTACTTCGTGGGCGGCCCCACCGACATCGCGTACGAGAACGCGATGGACGACTGGAGGAAACTGCCGTCCGGCCTGCCCGCCTTCATGGGCAATCTGGACGTAGGGCACTTCGGCACCTATGACGAGCCGAACGGCGGCGAGTTCGGCCGGGTCGGCGGGCACTGGCTGAAGTGGCAGCTCAAGGGCGACACGGCCAGCAGGGCGCAGTTCGTCGGGTCCGACTGCGGCCTGTGCTCCACCGAATGGGACGTGCAGCAGAAGAACCTCGGCTGACCGGCGCTTCCCGGCCTCCCGGCAAGCACCTTCGTGTGCGTCTCCGCCGGTCCCCGCGCGCCCACCCTCCGCGGGAACGCGTTGGCAACCCCTCCGTGCAAGCGGAGAGTTGTCTTCTGGCAAGATCGTGCCCCTGACAAGGGGTCGGCTGTGAGGGCTCGTGCCGTCCAGCCGCCCAGCGGGGACATAACGGGGAAAGTGAGGAAAGAGATGCGCACGTGGACTCGTGCCGTTCCGGCGGCTGTGGGCGCTGTGGTGCTGGCGGTGGCCCTGACCGGCTGCGGTGCCTCCAGCTCGGGCAAGAGTAAGGGCGGCTCCTCCGAGTCGTCCGCCTCCGGCGGCAGTGCGGAGTCGGAGGACTCGGAGGACCAGACGAAGTTCACCCTGGGTGAGACGAGCCCGATCCAGGTGAGCGACGAGAGCGCGTCCAAGGGCGCCGAGTACACGGTCACCCCCACGAAGGTGGAGACCGGCACGAAGGCCGACATGGACAAGTCCGGCCTGGAGAAGGACAAGAAGGACGGCCCCCAGGTCCCCGTGTACGTGTGGTCCACGATCACCCACGAGAGCGGCAAGACCATGGAACTCGGCGACATGGACGACGATCTGATCGTCAAGACGGACAAGGACGAGCGCACCAAGGCTCTCATCGTCATCATGGGCGAGGCCAAGTGGCCGAACTGCCCGGCGACCGACACCACCAAGAAGGTCAGCGCGGGCCAGACGGAGAGGATTTGCAGCGCCTTCCTCATCCCGGAGGGCCAGAAGGCCGCCGCCGTCGAGCTGAGCCGTGGCTACACCAAGGCACCGCTGGAGTGGTCGCTCAGCGGCTGAACCTCAGCCGGTGAGTGGCTGAGCCTCCACCGGGCAGGATCCGCGTCCCCCTCCGGGGACCCGGCGAGCCCGGTGACGGTGGCGGTGTCGTGAACGTCGTGCGGCAGTGCGCGCACCCGGGAACGCGGGGTGCGCGCACTGTCGTTCTGGCGGATGACGCCCGCTCCCGGCCGGAGGGAGGGGAGAGCCGGGCAAGGGCCCGGGACAGAGAGGCGGGACGCGGTGGGACGGACGAACAGTGCCCTGACGGGTACGGGGGCGGGGACCGGCGCGGCAGGAAGATCCCCCCGGCGCGGCGGACGCGGCGGACCGCGTGCGCCCCGTTCCCCCGACCGCTGGACCTGGGGGACCGACGCGAAGGGCCGCACCCCATGGACCCGTGGACGTGTGCTCGCCGTGCTCGCGGTCCTCGTCGCAGCGCTGCTGGTGTGCCACCCGGCCGTCCCCAACGGGGTGGGCCGGCTCGGCAGCCTGCTGGAGGCGCTGCTGCCGTGGCTGGGCCTGGCGGTCCCGGTGCTGTTCGTCCTGGCGCTGCTGCGCCGTTCGTGGACCGCGCTGGCCGCGGTGCTGGCGCCCGCGCTGGCGTGGGCGGGCCTCTTCGGCGCGCTGCTCCTGCCCGTCGACGGCGACGAGGGCAAGGACAAGGACGAGGGCAAGGGCAAGGGCACGCTCGGCATCACGGCGGTCCAGCACAACGTGAGCGACGTGAACCCGGACCCGGTGGCCACCGCGAAGGCCCTGGCCGCGGCCGGGCCGCAGCTCATCGCGCTGGAGGAGGTGACACCTTCCGCGCTGCCCGGCTACGAGAAGACGCTGGCGTCCGACTACCCCCACCATGTGGTCGAGGGCACCGTCGGGCTGTGGTCGAAGTACCCGCTGACGGACACGCGCGCCGTGGACATCAGGCCGCGCGGCTTCGGCGCCGACTGGAACCGCGGCCTGCGCGCGACGGCGCGGACACCGCGGGGCGAGGTCGCGGTGTACGTGGCCCATCTGCCCTCGGTCCGCTTCGGCGCGGGCGGCCTCACCTCAGGGCCCCGGGACGAGAGCGCCGGGCTGCTGGGCACGGCGGTCGCGGCGGAGCGGCTGGAGAGGGTGCTCCTGCTCGGCGATCTGAACGGCACGGTGGAGGACCGGGGCCTCGACCCGCTCACCTCGCGGCTGAACACCCCGGAACGGGGCTTCGCCTTCAGCTTCCCCGCCGGGTTCCCCGCGGCCCGGATCGACCAGGTCATGGCGCGTTCGGGGACCGTGGCCAGCGTACGGACCCTGCCGGCCACGGGCAGCGACCACCTTCCCGTCTCGGCGCGCGTCGAGCTGGCGCCGCGCTGACCGTCGTCGCGAGTCGCTGCGGTGTCCGCCGCTGCCCGGCCGCAGGGGCCGAGGGCAGTGCCCTCGGCCCCCACCGCGCGACGGGGTCAGGGGTTGTCCAGGTCGAAGTCGGCCGCCTCCCGCAGGTTCTTGAGGGCGTCGCCGGGGAGCAGATAGCCGGTCAGTACGTTACGTGTGTCGGCGCGGCGGACGCCGGAGACATAGCCGCTGTGCGAGCGGTAGAGCTCGTCGAGCTGTGCCTTGTCGAAGGGGCGGTGGGTGCCGAACAGGACGCAGAAGGTCTCCCCCGAGTTGTCGCCGGTGTTGAGCGCGATCGGCGTCTCGACCTGGGACAGCCTGATGCCGCCCCGGGCCAGCCCCAGTTCGTCCCTGGCCTTGCTGCCGTCGGCGGTGAACTCCAGCGCGGGTGCGGACGGCGGCTCGACGCCGCGTTCGGCCCACCGCGTCAGATGCCCGTAGGCGGCGGCGATCACATGGTGGAGCGGGGCCCTGCTGAAGGGCGGCTGGTCGCAGTCGTAGGTAGGCGCCTCGCCGAGGTCGCGGGCGAGGATCGACGCCCGGTACTCCTGGCCGTGCCAGCCGGAGTGCGCGGTTCCCGCGACCTCCCAGCGCCGGTACCGGTCGTCGTCGGGACGTCGCGCCGGACTGCGGACGTCGGTCTCCGAGAGCACGTGGAAGACCGGTTCGTCGCCCTTGCGCGAGGGCGCGGTGCCGACGATGTTGGCGTAGGCGTCGAAGACGGGCTCCGTATTGGGCAGGACATGGTCGTAGTAGACCGTCATCCGGCCCGCGGACTGTGAAGCACCCACGGCCAGCACCGTCTTGGCCCGCAGCGGCCCGAGAGGCGCGACGCCCGCACGGGAGCGCAGGGCCTTGCCCGCCTGCGCGAACACGTCGTAGGACAGCTCGTCGGCGTTGAAGCGGCCCTCTCCGGTGACGTCGAGGCCGCCGTAGCGCGCCGGGCTCCAGCCGCGGAGCTGGTTCACGCCCACGCGCTGGGCCGACACACCGACCCAGGCATAGCCCTCGCGCATGATCTGCTCGGGCGACCACAGGGCGTCGATGTCGTACCCGGCCGTGACGTTCTGCCATTCGGTGAGCACCGTGCCGTTGAAGCGCGCGGGGTCGGCGGGGCGGCGGACGACGATGCGGGTGGTGTAGGGGACGTCGGAGGCGACGGCCTCGCCGCTGGTGCTGTAGCCGTCGGCCTCGCCCGACAGAGAGAACTCCTCCTCCACGTACCCGGCGGCGGCCAGATCCGAATCGGTGGACATCCAGGGGTAGGTGTCCTCCACGTCAGGGGCCTTCGGATCGCCGGGTACCGTGCCGGGAACGGGCCCCTGGACAACCGGCACCCCGGTCGCCGGGGGTGCGGAGGACCGGGGGACGGCGTCGGCCACCCCACCGGTCAGGGTGGCGGTGACCAGTGCGGCCAACAGGATCCGGGATGCTCTGGGCCATGCGCTCATGCGCGTATGTCTCCTCTCGTCGTGTCGTCGTGCCGTGGTGTGGCGTCGTGCGATGTGTGTCCTCGCGTGGAGCGTGTGTGCGTACGGGGTGTGCGGTTGTCCTTGTCCGTGGAGGATGGTGAGCGGAGAGCGGGGCGTCATCGGCTGAATCGCCGGTCCTGGGCGCTCCCGTCCGCATCCGGACGGGTCCGTGCGCCGTCCGGGGCCGTCGGCGGAGGGGGTGGGGACCGTGGTGGACGTGGCGGAGCCGCGCGGGTACGGAGGTGGGCTCGACGGGCTGCTGCGCGAGGTGCGACGTCAGGCGTGCCGTGCGGACGAGCCGGACGTCCAGAAGGTGCTGGACTGGGCGCACCGGCACACCGGCGCGCACATCGCACTCGTCACGGAGAACGGGGAGAGCGGCGAGGACGGAGAGGCGGGTTCGGCTACGCCGAGGTGGTGCACAGCGGGCTTCCCCTCGGAGGTGCTGCGCCGGGTCGCGCCGCTGCTCGCCCGGTTGTCCGGCGGCAGCCTGGCCGCCGCCGCGACCGAGGCCGGGGGTTGGCACGTGCGCTGCGAAGCCCTCGGTACGCGAGAGCCGCGGCTGCTGCTGGTGGCCGCAGCCCGCTCTGCGCCCGGTCCGGAGGAGAGCGCGCTGCTCTCGCACACCGGCAGCGTCATCACCCTCCTGCGCCGCGCCGAGGACGGCGAGCGGGCCTGGAGCGGCTTCCAGCAGAAGGCGCGCCAGGTGCGGTTCGCCGTGCTCACCGCGCTGATGGCGGGGGAGCCCGCGCTGGCCCGACGGATGACGTTCGGCGCCGTACCGCCGCTGCTGGAGGCCGGGCGATTACGGGTCCATCTGCTGCACTGCCCGCCCGCCGAGCGCGAGCGGATCGTCCGGGCGCACCAGGACCCCTCCGGCTACCACGGCGCGGATCTCATGGTGCAGTGCCCGGCCTTCAAGGAGCACCTGATCTGTCTCATCGCCGACGCCGCCGACGGCACCGATGACATGGGCGGCGCCGACGGTACGGACGGCACCGGCGACCAGAACCCGGACGGCCGGGTCGGCCCGGACGGCCCGGACGGCCCTGACGGCCCTGACGGTCCGGCGCACGGTGGCGCCGGGGCGCTGCACCGCCTGGTGCGCGACAACCCCGGCTACGCACTGGGCATCAGCGGCACGCACGCGCTCGACGCGACGGCCGGGGCCTACAGCCAGGCCGCCCACGCACTGGCCGTCGCCCGCACCACACCGGGCCGCGTGGCCGCCTACCAGGGCCGGACACCGCTGGGCGGCGTCCTCCCCGGTGCGCCCGCCCTCGCCTGGGCCCGCGCCGTACTGCGCCCGCTGGACCCCCTTCCTACGGTCACCCGCGATGTCACCCGCCTGCTCACGGCCGCACCCCGGTCGGCGGTGGCCCGGCTGCTCGGGCTCAGCCGCAACACCGTCACCGCCCACATCAGACGCGCGGAACGGGCCCTGGGCATGGACCTGAACGACGTCCGCTCCCGCGCCGCCCTTCACCTGGCCCTCGCCGTCACCGGCGCCCGCGCCGTCCCTGAGCCGGGCGAGGAGCAACGGCCCCCCGCGCTGGAGGACTTGTTGCGCACCGAACGTGCCGTCGCGTGGGCCCGGACATTCCTCCGGCCCCTCCGCGACCCGCAACGCCGCACACTCCAGGCGTGGATCGACGCCAACACCGACGCCCAGCACGCCGCCCGCCGCCTCGGCATCAGCCGCAACACCGTCCGCGCCCACCTGCACACCGCCGAAGCCGGACTCAGCCGCGATCTGCTCACCACCGGCGCCGGCACCCACGACGTCGTCCACGCGCTGCGCATCACGGCGATCCGGTCCGACTGAGCACCGTGCACAACCAGCCCCCGGAATTGAGCACTGTGCGCATTGGCCACGGGGACGGTGCGTTCTACGGTTTCCACGACGGACGGACCATCCGTCGCACGGGAAGAACAGCGACTCCCGCCCGGGGAACGGGGGAGGGAACGGCCACCCGCACCGCGGCGGCCGTTCCGACGGTTCGAGACCCCGGACGGGAGCGCTCTTCCCCGGAGTTCGTCGGCCCCGGACTGACGGAAGTGGCGAAGGACACACGCGGGGCCTGTCCGATCGTTCAGGGCTGACCGATCGGACAGTTACTGTTGGGTCATGGCACGCTCCGCATCCGCCCTGCGCGGGCACATCCTGGAGGCGGCCCTCGCACTCTTCGTCATCCACGGGTACCGGGGAACGTCGCTCCACGACATCGCCTCCGAGGTGGGCTGTTCGAAGGCATCGCTGCTCTACCACTTCACCAGCAAGGACGCGATACTCACCGAGCTGCTGACACCGGCCGGGCAAGGACTCACCGAACTCGACGCGAGCCTCGCCGGGCTGACGGGCGATCAGGCGGTCGAGGCGGCCGTGACCGGCTATGTGGACCTCGCGCTGCGTTACCGGCGCGAGGTCAAGCTCCTGTTCAGCGACCTCCCCGAGATGCTGAACAACTCCGCGCTGTCCGGAATCCCCGGCCTCACCGAACGGCTGCTGGCCTCGCTGGCCGGTCACAGCACGGAACCCGAGGCGCTGGTGGGTGCCTGGATGGTGATCGGTGCGGTCTTCGTGACCAGCGCCAGTGATGTGCCGGTACCGGACGAGATGCTGCGTGACCAGATGATTTGCAGCGCCCTGCGGGCGCTCGACCACCACCCCCGGTGAACCTGCAACAGAGAGATATCTTCTGTAATGGCGACCTTGCTGCACCGGCTCGGCCGGTTTTCCTTCCGCCGCCGCGGGCGCGTAGTCGCGCTCTGGCTGCTGCTGCTCGCCCTGCTGGGCGGCGCCGCCGCGGCCTTCAGCGGTCAGACCACCGACCAGTTCGAGATGCCGGGCACCGAGTCCCAACGGGCCATGGACTCCCTCAAGAAGGAGTTTCCCCAGGCCAGCGGAGGGACGGGCTCCATAGTCATCGCCGCCCCCAAGGGTGAGAAGCTCACACCCGCCGACGTCGCCCCGGTGGTCGAGCAGGCCGCCCGCGTGGACGGCGTCACCGCGGCCGTCGACCCCTTCAAGGCCAGGTCGGTGTCCCCCGACGGCCGCTACGCCCTCGTCCAGGTCCAGTTCGACACCGGCGCCCAGGAGGTCACCGACGCGCAGCGGGCCGACTTCGAGAAGGCCGGAGCGGACGCGAAGGGCGTCCAGGTCGAGCACGGCGGCGAGGTGATGACCAACAAGGTGGAGGTCGGCTCCACCGAGATCCTCGGCGTCCTGGTGGCGGCCGTGGTGCTGGTCATCACCTTCGGCTCGCTGGTGGCCGCTGGCATGACCCTGCTCAACGCCCTCATCGGCGTCGGTGCGGGCATGGCGGGCCTGTACGCGCTGAGCGGTGCCATCGAACTCACCAGCACCGCGCCGATCCTGGCGCTGATGCTCGGGCTGGCCGTCGGCATCGACTACTCGCTCTTCATCACCTCCCGCTACCGAAACTTCCTCACCGAGGGCGTCGAGCCCGAGGAGGCGGCGGGCCGTGCCGCCGGGACGGCGGGCTCCGCGGTCGTCTTCGCCGGTGCCACCGTGGTCATCGCCCTGGCGGGCCTCTCCGTGGTCGGCATCCCCTTCCTCACCGTCATGGGCCTGGCCGCCGCCGGTACCGTCGCGCTGGCCGTACTGGTCGCCCTGACCCTGCTGCCCGCGATCCTCGGCTTCGTGGGACAGCGGGTGCTGCCGCGCAAGCAGCGCGACGCTAAGCAGGACAAGCAGCGCGACGGCGAGGAGCCGGGCGACGGCGGCAGCGCCGCCAAGGAAGCGTTCGGCTTCCGCTGGGGCCGCACCGTCCTGCGCGCCCGCATACCGCTGCTCCTGGTGGGCGTCGTGGGCCTGGGCGCCGTCGCACTGCCGACCCAGGACATGCGGCTGGCCCTGCCCGACGCGGGCACAGCCGCCAGCGACTCCCCGGCGCGCAAGGCGTACGACCTCACCAGCGAGGGCTTCGGCGAGGGCTTCAACGGACGGCTGCTGGCGGTCGTCTCCGGCGACGACGCCAAGTCGACGGGAGCCGCGGTCAAGCAGGTCGCTGCGGAGATCAAGAAGACCGACGGGGTCCTCACGGTCGCCCCGCCGCAGCTCAACAAGGAGGGCACCACCGCGCTCCTGGCGGTCATCCCCAAGGAGGGCCCCACCGCCTCCGCCACCGAGGACGCGGTCAATGACATCCGCGAACACGTGGCGGCCGTCAAGGGCGCCGAGGTGTCCCTGACCGGCATGACGGCACTGGGCATCGACGTCTCCGAGCAGTTGGCCGACGCCCTTCCGGTCTACCTGCTGCTGGTGGTCGGCCTGTCCATCCTGCTGCTGATGCTGGTCTTCCGCTCCATCCTCGTCCCCATCAAGGCGGCGCTCGGCTTCCTGCTCACCGTCGGTGCCACCTTCGGCATCACCGTCGCCGTGTTCCAGCAGGGCCACCTCGCCGACCTCGTCGGCCTCGACACCTCGGGGCCCCTGGTCAGCTTCCTGCCGATCCTCCTCATCGGCATTCTCTTCGGCCTGGCCATGGACTACGAGGTCTTCCTCGTCTCCCGTATGCGCGAGGACTATGTGCACGGCGCCGAGGCGTCCCAGGCCACCGTCAACGGCCTGGGCCACAACGGGCGTGTGGTGACCGCCGCGGCGCTCATCATGACCTCGGTGTTCGGCGGCTTCGTGTTCATGGAGGACCCGATCATCAAGTCGATCGGCTTCGCACTGGCCGTGGGTGTGCTGGTGGACGCCTTCGTCGTCCGCATGACCCTGGTGCCCGCGGCGATGTCGCTCCTCGGCCGCGCCGCCTGGTGGCTGCCGCGCCCCTTGCAGCGGGCCCTGCCCAACCTCGACATCGAGGGCGAGAAACTCCAGGAGCGGCCCGTGCCCGCACAGCGCGAACGGGAGGACGTACGGGTCTGAGTGCCCGTCAGAGAGCGGGGCGCGGACGCCGCACTTGACGTACCACCCCTGACACGCCCCCTGACGCACCACCCCTGAGAAACCGCCCTCGCGGTGAGCCGCACGACGACGGCCCACCGCGAGGGCGCACTCATGTGACGCGCCGCGGCACTCACCGCTGCCGCGCGGAAGACGCAGTCGAAGCCGAGCCGAACAGAGCCTTGTCAGTGGAACAGGCGGGGCTCTATTCTGCGCGGGCAGAAAGCGCTTTCCGACGTGAAGGCTCGTATCGACGGAGGCGACCGCCGAGACGGGCGCTATGGCCGTGCGCGTGAGCTGCTACGGATCACAAGCGCCGCCACAAGTATGGCCGAACAGCGCAGTGCACAGGCAACGGCATGGGGAAAGCGCTGTCATGACACATGACGGTCCGTCATGGCGATCTCGCAATCGCCGCTGACGAGTTCGGAGTTCAGGGTTCGAAGGCCAGGACCGCGGCGCGATCGCCGGTCCGGCCCGCGAGGAGAAGCGCACTCACATCCGGGGCGGCCGGGCCGCCACCGGGTGGCTGGTCGGTGGACGCGATCCGGCCACCTGAACGGCCGCGGCAACGGCACCCGGCAATCGACGACGAATGGGGAGACCAGGATGAGAAGACCAGTCGCACCACGACTCTGCGCGGTCCTGACGGCGGTGGCCCTCGCGGGCGTGACCGGCGCGGTCGTGTCGACGCCCGAGGCGTCGGCGGCAGGCGGTGCCTCCGGCTACGCGTCGCAGAACGGCGGGACCACCGGTGGCGCGGGCGGGCAGACGGTACGGGCCAGCACCGGTACCGCGATCCACGCGGCCCTGTGCAACCGCGCGAGCAGCAGCACCCCGATCACCATCGAGGTGCAGGGCACCATCAACCACGGCAACACCAGCAAGGTGTCGGGCGACAGCTGCAACACCGCCTCCGGAGTGATCGAGCTGAAGCAGATCAGCAACGTCACGCTCGTCGGCGTCGGCAGCGGTGCCGTCTTCGACCAGCTGGGCATCCACATCCGCGAGTCCCGCAACATCATCATCCAGAACGTGACGGTCAAGAACGTCAAGAAGTCGGGCTCGCCCACCTCCAACGGCGGTGACGCCATCGGCATGGAGTCGAACGTCCGCAACGTGTGGGTGGACCACGTCAGCCTGGAGGCCTCGGGCGGCGAGGACGAGGGGTACGACGGCCTCTTCGACATGAAGAACAACACCCAGTACGTGACGCTGTCCTACAGCACCCTGCGCAACTCCGGCCGTGGCGGGCTCATCGGGTCCAGCGAGAGCGACGTCTCGAACGGGTTCGTCACCTTCCACCACAACAAGTACGAGAACATCGACTCCCGCGCGCCCCTGCTGCGCGGCGGCATCGCCCACATGTACAACAACCACTATGTGAGCCTGAACGAGTCCGGCATCAACTCCCGTGCCGGGGCACGTGCCAAGGTGGACAGCAACTACTTCGAGGACTCGAAGGACGTCCTGGGCACCTTCTACACCGACGAAGCCGGATACTGGCAGGTCAGCGGCAACACCTTCGACAACGTGACCTGGTCCAGCCCCGGCGACGAGAACAACCCGGCGGGTCCCAATCCGGCGTCCAACACCTCGGTGAGCATCCCCTACTCCTACAGCCTGGACCAGACGAGCTGTGTGCCCAACATCGTGAGCAGGACGGCGGGAGCGGGCAAGGGGCTCGCGGAGTCGAACGGCAGTTGCTAGCCGGCCGTACTGCCCTCCGGCCCGCGTGCGGGCCCGGACACGGGTCCTGATCCGACCGGCTCCGCGCCCCACCGGAACCGTCATCCGGTGGGGCGCGGCGCTCGCGCGAGCCGTCGGACCCGAGCCGTCAGACCGTGGCGGCCGCCTCGGTCTTCTCGTCCGCCCCGGCGCCCTCCTTGGCGCTCTTGCGGGGGACCGTGCCGAGGGCCTTGATGCCGAGCCGGAGGCCGGCGAGGGCGACGCTGTCGCGGACGGCGCCGTGCAGGACGAGACCCGCCCATCCGTTGTCCTGGGCGGCGCCAGCGATGAGGTCGCCGACCAGCGCGGTGCGCAGGGAGCCGCCTCCGTCGACGACGAGGACGGCGCCGTCGCCGGGGGTGCGGAGCAGGCCGCGCAGTTCGCGTGCGGCCGCGCCCGCGCCGTCCAGCACGGGTACGCCCACCAGCGCCGCGAGCGCTTCGCGTGCCGGGGTGAGCGAGTACTGCGCGAGCAGCACCGCGTCGACGCCGGTGCCTCCGGAGGCGCCCTCGACGGCGTGCAGGGCCTCGGCCAGATGGCGGGCCATCGCCTCGGGGTCGTCCGTCGCCGCCGCCTCTTCGCTCAGCGCTGACACGACGTCGAGCGGTCGGCCAGCGCGTACCGAGGGGATGAGCGCTTCGAGCTGGCCGAAGGCGGCCGGAACGGCGGGAGGCGTGGAGGCGACGACGGCGATGCGCCGGTACGGTCCCGCCAGCGCGGCCTTGAACATCGCCTCGTCGGACTTCAGGGCGGGCACGTCCCGCAGCGCGCGGGCGGTGTCCACCACCTCGCCGTAGGAGGAGCAGGTCAGCAGGAGGGCCTGCGCGCCGCCGTCCATCACGTGGCCGATCAGGCGCAGCATGCGGCGGTGCGGGACATCGGTGAGCCCGCCTGCCGAGCGGGCGTCGTCCAGCAGGCGGTCGTCCAGCACGTTCCAGACCGTGGCCTGCGGGAACTCCCGCGCGAACGCCTCCTGGGCGATACGGTGCGCGGTCGGCACGGCGTGGATCATGGCGACCAGAGGGTGGGGTTCGATTACCGGCTTCTTCCTCTTCGCGGTGGGCGGGGACCGGCAAGGGTCCCGACCACGGGCCCGCGGCCCGCTCCGGTCGGCGCGGGAACGCCTCGTGACAGCGGGGAAGCAGGTCCGGGATGGGGGAGCGGCAGCGCTTCGGGGCGGGTGCCGCGCCGCCACTGTAGACGTGACCGGTAAACCGGAAAACCGGTTGCGCTCGTGTGGGGCCGCGAGGCGCCGGAAGCGGCCCGGCGCGTCGCCACATCCCGCCGCTTCCCGCACCCGCTTTCCCGCACCCGCTACCCCTTGCGCTGCTCCGGGGCCTTCATCAGGCGCCGGGACGCGCCCTCCATGTGCCGCGGGCCATCGCCGCGCGGGCGGCCTCGGCGTCGCCCTGCGCGACCGCCTCGTAGATCGGAACGTGTTCGCCGTAGGCCACCTCGCGGGGCCGGACCGTCCCGGTGTGCTCCACCCAGCCGCGCTGGATCATCGCGCGCATGCCCTTGAGCATGTCCCGCAGCACCGTGTTCGCGGCCAGTTCGCCGAGGGCCGCGTGGAAGGCGGTGTCGGCCTCGGGGAACTCCTCGTCGGGGCACTCCCGCATCCTCGTCAGCCGGTCCCGCAGCAGTTCGACGCCCGCCTCGTCGCGCGCCCGCGCGGCCAGACCGGCGACGACCACCTCCAGCTCGGCGCGGGCCCGCACCATGTCGCGAGCGCCCCGTTCGCCGAGGACCAGCCCCCGTTCGAAGAGGCGGTAGAGCGCGTCGGAGTCGGTGCCGCGGAAGTACGTCCCGCTCGACTGCCGGATCTCCAGCAGGCCGAGGAAGCCGAGCGACTTGATCGCCTCGCGCACGGTGGGCCGGTTCACCCCGAGCATCTCGGTCAGCCGCCGCTCCGACGGGGTGCGGTCGCCGGGCTGGACCTCGCCGGACATCAGATAGTCGATCAGGCGACGGGAGACCTCGACTTCCAGAAGCACGCGCTGCGCTGGGGCGTCCTCGTCTCCCTTGCCTGCATCGTCTTCGCCCTCGTCACCGGCGCCATCAGCGTCACCTGAGCGGGGCGCGGTACGCCGAGCCCCCCCAGGTGCGGCCCCGCGAGACGGACGATGCGCGGGGGCCGGGAGGACACGGAAGGGCCGAGGGGGCTCTGGTGTGCGGGCGGGGGAGCCGCTACGTTCCCAAGTGAGGCATCGGAGCGCCGGGTTCCGCTGTGCGGACGGCGTTCTCGTGCCGTCCGTCACCAAGAAGCCCCCGCCCCCCGGAGCCGACATGTCCAGAAGACGCTCGTCCTTATCCGGCCTGCTGCTCGCCCTCGCGCTGCTGCTGTTCTCGCCCGCCGCCACCGCGGCACCCGCCCCGGCCCCCAACCCCGCCTCCGCCACCGAAGCGGCCGACACCGGCCGCGTGCCGCTCGCCGAGGTCACCGCGACCACCACGCAGGTCGCCTCGGGGCTGCGGCGCCCCACCGCCGTCGTCGCCCCCGACGACGGCACGGACCGGCTGTTCGTCGTCGAGAAGCCCGGCCGGGTCCGCGTCTACCACCCGGAGACGGGACTCGCCGAGGAACCGCTGCTCGACCTCACCTCGCGCATCGACTCCTCCGCGAACGAGCGCGGGCTGCTGGGCATCGCGCTCGCCCCCGACTTCGCCGAGAGCCAGGAGCTGTACCTCGCGTACACCGCGCTGCCCGACGGTGCCGTGACCCTCGCCCGCCAGCGGCTCGACGGCAGCGACCCCGAGGTGCTGCTCAGCCAGGAGCACGCCGAGTACGGGAACCACAACGGCGGCCAGCTCGCCTTCGGGCCCGACGGATACCTGTACTGGGCCATCGGCGACGGCGGCGGCTCAGGCGACCCGTTCCGCAGCGGCCAGCGACTCGACACCCTGCTCGGCAAGATCCTCCGCCTGGACGTCAGCCGCTCCTGCGGCGACCTCGCCTACTGCGTCCCCAAGGACAACCCCTTCGTCGGCAAGGAGGGCGCCCGCGGCGAGATCTGGCTGTACGGAGTGCGCAACCCCTGGCGGTTCTCCTTCGACCGCGCGGACGGTTCGCTGTGGATCGGCGACGTCGGGCAGGGCCGCTGGGAGGAGATCGACCACCTCGCGCGCGGCGAGGGCGGCAAGAACCTCGGCTGGTCCTGCTACGAGGGGTGGGAGGTCTTCGACGAGACCCACTGCCTCCCCGGCGAGAAGCACACCGCACCGGTCTTCACCTACTCCCCGTACACCGGCGGCTGCTCGGTGATCGGCGGCACCGTGTACCGGGGCAAGGAGTACGCGGACCTCGTGGGCGGCACCTATCTCGCCACCGACTACTGCTCCAACACCGTGTGGGCGCTGCGCTCCGACGGTGAGGGCGGCTACGAACAGGCCGAGATCGGGGAGATGCCCACCCAGGTCACCTCGTTCGGCGCCACGGTGGACGGCGAACTGTACGTCGTCAACGACCTGCCAGGCGGCCTGCACCGCGTCTCCTTCGACAAGCGCACCAGCACCTGCCGGGTCGCGTACTCGGGGAACGCCTGGGGCACGGGCCTGAAGGGCGAGATCACCCTCACCAACACCGGCACCACCCCGGTCAGCGACTGGCAGCTCGCCTTCAACGTCGCGGGCGGCCAGAGCGTCAGCTCGGGCTGGGGCGCCACCTTCACCCAGAAGGGCAACGCCGTGACCGCGGACGGCGCCTCGTACAACGGGACGATCGAGCCGGGGGAGAGCGTCGAACTCGGCTATCTGGCCGGTCACGCCGGAAACACCTCACCACCGACGGGCTTCGCCCTGAACGGCGGCAACTGCGTCGTCGCCGACGACTGACAACGCAGCAGATGTGCGTGCATGGCCCCGCCCCACAGACGAAATTTTGACGACACGGCCGAGGCCCGCGACGCCTCACCCGCTGGTCCGGCACCGGATCAGCGGGTGAAGGCGACGGAGGCCGCCAGGTCCTTCTGGGCTTCGAGCGCGCCGAGCCGTTCGGTGAGCGCGGAGTGGACGGCCTCGTAGGTGTCGGAGCCGAGCGCCAGGCGCAGCGGCGGGTCCGGGTGCCGGGTGGTCTCGTGGATGACGGCGGCGAGCTTGGCCGGGTCGCCGGTGAAGACGCTCTCGTCGGCCGACTCCAGGAAGCGCCGCGTGCGGCCGACGGCGTTGTCGCGGTAGGCGTCCGTCTCGACGGTGTAGCGCAGGGCCGAGCCGAAGCCGGTGCGGGTGGCGCCCGGCTGGACCAGGGTGAGGTGGATGCCGAAGCCGGAGACCTCGCGGCTGACGCTCTCGGTGAAGCCCTCCAGCCCCCACTTGCCCGCGTGGTAGGCGCTGTGCGTGGGGCTGCCGACCTGGCCGCCCAGGCTGGAGATCTGGATGATCCGGCCACCGCCCTGCTCGCGCATCGGCTTGAGGAACGCGCGGGTGATGAGTATCGGGGCGAGCAGCAGGACTTCTATCTGGTCGCGGATCTGCTCGACGGTCATCTCCTCGGCGGCGCCCACGACCGCGTATCCGGCGTTGTTGACCACGACATCCACCCGTCCCGCGCCGAGGGTCCTGCCGATCACCTCGTCGACGTCGGCGGGCCGGGCGACATCGAGGATCTCGACGGTCAGCCGGTCGCCGTACGTCTCGCGCAGGCCGTCCAGGGCCCCCGCGCCGCGGACCGTGGCGGTGACGTGGTCGCCGTGCCGGAGAGCGTGCTCGGTGAGGTGGCGGCCCAGGCCGCCGGAGGCCCCGGTGACGAACCAGCGGCGCACGCCCTGCTCGGCGGGGGAGGAGGCAGGGGCGGAGGCGGGACTGGACATGGGGGCTCCCGGAGTAGAGTGGTAACGGAATGCGTTCCGGTTAGAGGTTAAGCGGAACACGTTCCGGAAAGCAATCGAGGACAGGCGCCGGAGGAACCCCCATGCCCGCCACCCCCCGCCGGACCAGGAGCGACGCGCTCCAGAACCGGGAACGCCTCCTGGAGGTCGCCGCGCAGGTCTTCGCCGACGAGGGGCTGGAGACCGCGCCCGCGGCCATCGCCAAGCGGGCGGGCGTCGGCGTCGGCACGCTCTACCGGCACTTCCCGACGAGGGAGGCCCTCATCGACGCCGCCTACCGCCACCAGCTCACCAGTGTGTGCGCGAGGGCGGCCGATCTCCTCGCCGAGCACCCGGCAGCCGAGGCCACCCGGAAGTGGATGGAGCACTTCCTCGACTACGCGACGGCCAAGATCGGCATGTCCGCCGCGCTCAACGCGGTCATCGCCTCCGGCGTCGACCCGTACGCCGACAGCCGCGCGCTCCTCACCGACGCCGTCGAAGCGCTCCTCAAGGCCGGGGCGCGGGACGGCAGTCTGCGCGGCGACGTCACCTCCGACGACGTCCTGTTCCTCATGGGTGGCGTCGCCTACTCCGTGCAGTACGGCACGCGCGAGCAGGCCCGTCGGCTCGTCGGCCTGCTCATGGACGCGCTGACGAAGGACCCGGGGGGCCCGGAGGGCCCGGCCGTGAACTGACGCCAGACCGCCCGGCCCGTCCCCGCTCTGGCGGCCCCCGCCGACGGCCTCCCTCAGCCGCTCCCTCAGCCGCTCCGGCGGGCGTCGAGCCGGGCGTTGAGACGGGCGGCCTGACGCGTCAGATGGTCGCGTTCGGCGAGGTCCGGCGCCTTGTGGGCCGCCTCGGCGTACAGCCGTGCCGCCTTCGCCTCGTCGCCGTCGCGCTCGTGGAGGTAAGCGGCCACGGCGGTGTGGCGGGGCAGGGAATCGTCCAGCGCCGCGAGCGCCGCCAGCCCCGCGCGCGGCCCGTCGGCCTCCCCGACGGCCACGGCACGGTTGAGCCGGACGACGGGACTGCCGGTCAGCCGCACCAGTTCGTCGTACCACTCGACGATCTGCACCCAGTCCGTCTCCTCCGCGGTGAGCGCGTCGGCGTGGAGCGCCGCGATGGCGGCCTGGGCCTGGAACTCGCCCAGCCGGTCGCGGGCGAGGGCCGCCTGAAGGGTCGCGACACCCTCGGCGATCGACTCCGTGTCCCACCGCGCGCGGTCCTGCTCGGCGAGCGGCACCAGGCTGCCGTCGGACGCGGTACGCGCGGCGCGCCTGGCGTGGTGGAGCAGCATGAGGGCCAGCAGCCCCGCCACCTCGGGGTGGTCGATCGAGGCGGCGAGCTGCCGGGTGAGCCTGATGGCCTCGGCGGCGAGGTCGATGTCGCCCGAGTAGCCCTCGTTGAAGACCAGATACAGGACGCGCAGCACGGTGGCCACGTTGCCCGGCTGGTCGAACCGCACATTCGAAACGGTGCGCTTGGCCCGGCTGATCCTCCCCCAGCCTTCGGCCGGGGGCGCCCCCTGCGCCATCGTCGCCTCCGGCACGAGGTACGCCTGGGAGATCTGACGGGTGGTCAGCCCGCCCACGGCGCGCAGCGTGAGCGCGACAGCGGACGACGGCGTCAGCGACGGATGGGCGCACAGGAAGTAGAGCTGGAGCGTGTCGTCCACCGCGGGCGCGGGCCCCGGCGCCGGCTCCTCGTCGACGAGGTCCTCGCGCCGCCGCCGGGCGGCGTCCGCACGGGTCGCGTCGAGGAACCGGCGCCAGGCCACGGTGACCAGCCAGCCCTTCGGGTCGCGCGGCTCGCCGTCCGGCCAGACGCGGACCGCCTCGACCAGCGCCTCCTGCACGGCGTCCTCGGCTGCCGCGAAATCGGCTCCGCGGCGGACGAGGATTCCGAGCACACCCGGGGTGAGGCTCCGGAGCAGGGCCTCGTTCATCGGCGCGGTCACTCCGTGATGGTGGGCGACACTCCGTAGAACGGGCGCAGCTCCAGCCACTCGTGGATCGGCTTCCCGCCCGCACCGGGGGCGGCCGACAGCTCCCCGGCCAGCTCGACGGCGCGCTCGTAGCTGTCGACGTCGATCACCATCCAGCCCGCGATGAGGTCCTTGGTCTCGGCGAACGGGCCGTCGGTGACCGGCGGACGGCCCTCGCCGTCGTACCGGACCCACGCCCCCTCGGGGGCGAGCGCCTGACCGTCGACGAACTCGCCGGTCCCCTCCAGCCTGGCGGCGAAGTCCTTCATGTACTGCATGTGGGCCGAGATCTCCTCGGGCGTCCACTTGTCCATCGGCACGTTGTTGGCCGGAGCCGGGGCGCCGCGGTAGTGCTTGAGCAGCAGGTACTTGGCCATGGTGATTCTCCTCGGTACGGGTGCGCCCCATTGTGGTCGCGTTCACCATGGAGACGGAGCCGATCGAGGGTTCTCGACATCGGCGTCCGGGATTTCCTGAGAAATTTTCCCGGGGTGTCCGAGAGGCTGTTCACGAGGCCGTTCAAGTGGCCGCCGTTTCCTCCTGGGCGCGGTTGCGCAGGAGGAGAGCCACCCAGCTACGGAACGGGCGCCAGGCGTCGGCGATCCGGGCGAGCCGGCCGGGGGAGGCGGCGGTGGCGTCGTCGAGGCCGTACGCGGAGGCCATGGCCCGGTGCAGCCGGGGTTCGGACGACGGGAAGACGTCGGGGTGTCCCGCGCCGCGGATGAGGACGAGTTCGGCGGAGAAGGGGCCGATGCCCGGCAGCTCCCTGAGCGCGGCGAGTGCCTGCTCGGTGGGCAGGGCGCGCAGCGCGGCGGCGTCGAGACGTCCGTCGAGGGCTGCCTCGGCGATGGCATGGAGCCGTTCGACCTTGATCCCGGTCAGTCCGGGCACATGGCCGAGGGAGCGCAGCACGGCCGGGGCGGGGAAGGCGTGGAGCCGCTGCCCCGCGACGTCGACGGCGCGACCGTGCTCCCGCGCCAGACGGGCCTTGATGGCAGCCGCCTGGGTCCTGCGGATGCGGTTGCCGATGACACTCCAGACGGCGGCCTCGTAGGGCGAGTGGAAGCAGACGGGCCGCAGCCCCGGATAGTCGGCTTGGAGACCGGCCACGATGGGATCGGCTTCGGCGAGGGCGGGAAAGCCCGTGCCGTCGACGTCGAGGGAGAGGATGCGGGCGAGCTGGGCCCGCGCGGCTTCACCTGCGCCGGTGTGTGCTGGGAGCGGGGCGGCCCCGCCGCCGTCACCGCCGTCACCGCTGCCAGCGTCGCTGTCCGCGTGGACGGTGAACTCCGCGCGCACGGTGCCGGGCCGCCCGTCCGCCGCCGCCTCCTCCTGCCGCACCGCGCAGCCGATGACGGAGACGGCGTCGTCGGAGGGGAAGGCCAGGCGCAGCACTCCGTCGGCCGCGCCGTCGTAGGAGGCGGGGGTGAAGCCTTCCAGGAACCGGATGGACGAGGCGAGGGAGAACGGTCCTGCGGGTGTGAAGGAGGCGGCGGTCATGGTCAGGCTCCGTGGACGGTCAGGACGTAGCCCTCGGGGCCGACGAAGGAGAACATCGGGCCGAACGGGCTGTCCCTGAGCGGGGTCAGGACCTCGACGCCCGCCTCGGTGAGCTGGTCGCGCAGGCCCTGGGCGTCGGGGGTGGAGAACCAGAGCGCGACGCCCAGGCCGGGGCGCCCCGCGTCGAGGTCGGTGCCGGGCAGCGGCTCGCGCACGGCGAACGGGGTGGGCTTGGTGTCGAAGACGACCGCGCCGGGGGGCGAGGCGGGGGTGCGGCGCAGTCCGAGGTGCTTCTCGCAGAAGGCGGCTGCCGCCTCCAGGTCGCGCACCTGGAGGGCGACGAAGTCGGGGCCGTCGATGCTGATCGTCATGGGTTCTCCTCGGGTCACTGGCGGTGTGGGCCACCAGGGGATGTCAGGACTTTGACATCCCCGACAGTAGGCTCGGCGCTCCTGGATGTCAAAATGCTGACATGGAGAACGACAGGAGAGCCGAACCGCCGCACCCCGCCAAGGACGTGACGGAGCATGTGGGATACCGCCTGAAGCGCGCGCACGCCGCCCTGCGCGGCGCCATGGACAAGGCGCTGCGCGAGCACGGTCTGACCGTCCCGCAGTACTCCTGCCTGGAGGTCCTCGCCCTGCGGCCCGACATGTCCAACGCCGAACTCGCCCGCGCCACCTTCGTCACCCGGCAGTCCATGAACGTCGTGCTGCGCGGACTCCAGGAAGCGGGCCTGATCCGCCGCCCCGACACCGTCGACCACGGCCGGGCGCGGCCCGCCCGCCTCACCGGCGAGGGGTGGCGCAGGCTCGGCGACGCGCAGGCGGCCGTCTACGCCGTCGAGGCGCGCATGGTCGAGGCTGTCCCCGACGGGCGCCTGGCCGACCTCCTCGCGGACTTCGACCGCATCGCGCGGGCCCTGGAGGAGTGAGGCGGCGAGGCGTGCCTCTCGTGGAGTACCTCATGGGTACCCCGCTTGATAGGCAAGTCGCTACTTGCCTATGGTGGTGGTCATGGCGGAGGATGTCTTCAAGGCGCTGGCCGACCCCACCCGTCGGCGCATCCTCGACGAGCTGGCGGAGCGGGACGGCCAGAGTCTGTTCGAGATATGCGCGCGGCTGGTGTCCAAGCACGGGCTTTCCCTGTCCCGGCAGGGCATCAGCCAGCATCTGGCCGTACTGGAATCCGCGGGGCTGGTCGTCGTGCGGCGCCAGGGCCGCTACAAGTTCCACGATCTGAACACCGGGCCGCTTGAGCACATCGTGACCCGATGGCTCAGGCCGCCCGGCACCCACGAACCCCCCGAGGCACCGGAGAGCACCCCATGAGAATCCACCTCACCAGCGTCTTCGTCGACGACCAGGAGAAGGCCCTGCGCTTCTACACCGACGTGCTGGGCTTCGTGAAGAAGCACGACGTCCCGCTGGGCACCGACCGGTGGCTGACGGTGGTCTCGCCCGAGGACCCCGAAGGCACGGAACTGCTGCTGGAGCCCTCTGGCCACCCCGCCGCGCAGGCGTACAAGACGGCACTGGCCGAGGACGGCATCCCGGTCACCTCCTTCGCCGTGGACGACGTACGCGCCGAGTTCGACCGGCTGCGTGCGCTCGGGGTGGCCTTCACCCAGGACCCGCTGGAGATGGACACGGCCACCACCGCCGTCCTGGACGACACCTGCGGCAACCTGATCCAGATCGTGCACGTCAAGTAGGCACACTGGCTCCTCGCCAGGAGCCGCCCTCCTCGCGCAGTGCCCGGAAGAACGCCCGCACATCGCCGGTCAGCAGGTCCGGCTGCTCCATGGCCGGGAAGTGCCCGCCCCTGTCGTACTCCGTCCACCGCACGATGTTGTTCGTACGGTCCGCGATGTGCCGCAGCGGGATGTAGTTGTCCCACGGGAAGTCGGCGAGCGCGGTCGGCGCGGTGGACGGCTCGGGCGGGGCACCCCAGTAGTGTGCGTGTGCGCGCTCGTAGTAGATGCGCGCCGACGATCCGGCCGTGCCGGTCAGCCAGTACAGCATCACGTTCGTCAGCATCTGGTCCCGGTCGACGGCGTCCTCCGGGCGGTCCCGTGAGTCGGTCCAGTCCTTGAACTTCTCGACGATCCAGGCGAGTTGGCCCACCGGTGAGTCGGTCAGGCCGTACGCGAGTGTCTGCGGCCGGGTGGACTGGATGTCCGCGTAACCCTGACGGTCGCGGCTCCACTCCTGGAAGCGTTTCCAGGAGGCCAGTGTGCGGCGGCGCTCGTGCGGGGTCAGCGTGTCCAGCGACCGCGCGTCGGGCTCCCGCGTCATGGCCGCGTTCGGCAGCAGGTTCAGGTGCACGCCGATGACCTCGTCCGGCAGCGTACGGCCCATCTCCCGCGAGATGCCCGCTCCCCAGTCGCCGCCCTGCACCCCGTACCGGCGGTAGCCGAGGCGCTTCATCAGCTCGGCGAACGCGGCGGCCACCCGCTGCGGTTCCCAGCCCTGCTCCCGCGTCGGCCCTGAGAACCCGAAGCCGGGGATGCTCGGCAGCACGAGGTGGAACGCGTCGGCCGGGTCGCCGCCGTGTGCGCGCGGGTCGGTGAGCGGGCCCGCGATGCCGGTGAACTCGACGATCGAGCCCGGCCAGCCGTGCGTCATGAGCAACGGGGTGGCGTCCGGTTCCGGTGACCGGATGTGCGCGAAGTGGACGTGTGCACCGTCGATGCTGGTGGTGAACTGCGGCCACTCGTTCAGCTCGGCCTCGGCGGCGCGCCAGTCGTACTCGTGCCGCCAGTACCGCACGAGTTCCTTGAGGTAGCCGCGGGGAATCCCGTACGCCCAGCCGACGCCGGGGAGTTCATCGGGCCAGCGGGTGCGGTCCAGGCGCGCGTGCAGGTCGTCCAGCTCGTCCTGCGGGATGCTGACGCGGAAGGGGCTGATGCTCTCGTCGGACATCGTGATCATGCCTGCGCATGCTACGTCCGTCCGCGCCCACCACGGCGTTCGCCGACGGGCCGTGTCGGTCGGCGGGAGCCGCGGCCTGCCGCCCCCGTCCCCGTCCCCGCCCCCGCCCCTGTCACGTCAGGCTGCCCGCGAGCGGGTTCGCCGGGCCGCCCCCGCCCTGGCCACCGGGCGCGGGGCCACCAGGTGCCGGGCCACCGGCTGCGGGGCCCGCGGCGACCGCGGTGTCGATCGCCGCCTTGATCTTGTTGTGCACCTCGTGGTGGAGGTAGGAGAACTCCGCCTCGGTGATCGTGCCGCGGTCGGCGTCCATGATCTGACGGTGGACGTCGGCCACGGGCCGGTCGGTGTCGGGGGTGGCCAGGGGCACGATGGAGATGTGGTAGCTGATCCAGCGCGCCTTGAGCGGTTCCGTCACCGACGGCAGGGCGGTGGCCGGGTTGGTCTGTTCGGGAGCCGGTTCCATCTGGGCCTGTACGCGCATCTGGATGCCGTAGCCGTACCAGCGCAGCCGTGTGACGTGCCGCCGCAGCGCCGTCTCCATGGCGAGCTGCTCGGTGTTGACCGCGTTGGAACCGATCACCAGGTTCTGCCAGATGTCGGGGCCGTTGTCCCCGTCACCGATCAGATGGCACCACTCGTACGCCGCGAGCACGCCTGGTGCGCCGCCCATCCCGGGCCCCATCCACTGGTGCGCCTGTGTGTTCCCCATGGCCTTGGCGGTGCTCCGGCCCCCGTCCCTCCGGTCCACCTCCGGCGGGACCGAGACAGCCGTGGCGTTCCGCTTGGGGCCCGGCAGGGCGTCGAACTCCGGCGCCCCCAGGAACTGACGGTTGTCCGTCCTGAACCTCGGGTCCTGCCTCTGCGGTACGTAGTAGAGGAACGGCTGGCTGTCCGTGTGGGGGAGGAGACGGTGCTCGTCGAAGTCGTCGTCGGTCGTGAGCAGTTCCGTGTCCGGGTCCAGACCGTGGCTGTCCGCCAGTTTCTCGGCCTGCTGCCGGTCGAAACCGCCCGCCGCGGCCCAGTAGACCGGGTTGTGGGCCCACCTGTCGCCGAAGGCGTACGTCCTGCCCTGCGACCTGCCCTGGGAGCCCCGGAGGACCCAGGAGCGGATCTCGAAGGGCGCGTTCAGATCGATGAGGCTCGGGTTGCCGTGCGAGGCGCCCTGGGGATCGTTGACCAGCTCCACCTCGTAGGTGAAGAACGAGGAGCGGAACTTGGCCCTGATGCTGGTCTGCGGCTGGGCCCGACGGCCCCGCGCCGGCGGTGGTGCCCAGTCCTTCGGCGTGCGGAGGATTTCGATCTCCCCGGCCCTCGGCCGGCCCACACGGGCCGTGTCCGGCTTGTCGGGGGCCGCCCCGTCCTCACCGAACTCCTCGGCGGGCACGGACAGGAACGCCAGGGAGTACCCCGCCTTGTTGAACTGTTCCTCGGCGGGGCTGGTCACGCGCTGGACCACGGGCGTGCCGGTGGTGGGTGCGGCCTCCCGCCGCCGGGTCTGGAGCATCCGCGTGACCGCCGCGTTGCCCATGCTGCGCTGCAAGGCCGGGACCGAAGCGGGGGAGGGTGCGGCGTCCGGCTCATGGGCGACGTCAGATGTACGGGCGACGTCAGGTGTACGGGTGGTGGCGGGACGGCGAGGGTTCGGTGCCGCGCCGGACCGCTCCTGGCCGACGGCCTCACCCGACTCGTGCGCACGCATCCGGAACCTCTCCGCAGGGGCGACAGGTGGCCCGTCATGGATACGGCACGGTGCGCCGACGGCGGTAGGGGCGGGCGGGCAGTGTCGCTGCCCTCCCGGGCAGGCGTCCTCGCGCACGGTGTGCGCGTACAGGTGGTGTCCTCAACAGGTGGCGCGCGCGTGCCGGTTGCGGGCAGCATGCGGGGGTGCGGACACATGGAACGGGGGCGCCCTCGGGCGCGGACGACGGAGACCCGGTGCTCTCCTACGCCCTGGAGCAGTTGCGGTGGTACGCGCGTACCCGCGACCGCTCCCGGCGGTGGCACTGGTGCGTGGAACTGGGCTCGCTGGCCATGGGAGCGGCCACCGTGGTCGCTGCGGGACTCCGGGCGCCCTCGCTGTTCACGGCGGCGGTGGCGGGCGCGATGGTCTTCATCGGCGGCTTTCGGCAGGTGTTCCACCACACGGAGCGCTATGTGATCGCTGCCGAGGCGTGGCAGCGGCTGCACACGGCGGTGCGGCGCTATCAGCTTCTCGGCGAGACGGGGCGGGACGAGGCGGCCCGGCAGCGTCTGCTGGAGCAGGTGGAGGAGGTCTCGGACACCGAGACCCGCCACTGGGCGGCCTTCCGCCGTGGGGCGCCTCCGGCACCGGGACCGGCACCTGGTCCGACCGGTCCTCCGGCCGCCTGAAGCCGCCCCGTCATGTGTCCGTCCTGCCACGTGTCGCCCTGCCAAGGGCTGCCACGGCGGTCAGGGTGTCATGTCACGTGGCCGGGGACGTGGTGACGATCAGCCGGATCTCCTCGGCGACGAGGCCGGGGTCGGTGAGGGGCACGTAGTGCCCGGACCGGGGAGCGAGCACATGCCTGCCGTGCGCGGACCCGGCCGCGAAGCGGGCGTGCGAGTCGTTGGCGGCGCGGCGTGCGGCCTTGTTCATGCCGCCGCCGGTGAGCGCGCCGGAGATGACGGTGACGGGCACACCGGCAAGCTCGGGCGGGGTGTCGCGGAACGTGGCGAGTTCGTCGAGGAAGGTGCGGGCCTGGGCGCGGTGCGTCTTGACCAGGCCGACGGTGAACCCGTCCCGCTTCATGTCGCGCCGCGCGTCCTCGGGCAGCGGAGCGGCCGTCGAACGGTAGGCGAGACCGAGCAGCCGCAGCCTGGCCAGCAGCAGGTTGACGGCGATGGCCGCGCGTTCGGCCCGCCGGAACACTGGCCCGAAGAGCATGTCCGCGCCCTCGTCGGTCGGGTCCACCAGCACCAGGCCGCGTATCCGGTCGAGGCGTCCGGCCGCGGCGAGGCGGACGAGCGGGCCGCCCGCGCTGTGTCCGACGAGCACGTAAGGGCCGGGCCCGAAGTGGTCGAGCAGATCGTGGAGGTCGTCCGCCATGCGGCGCATCGTGCGCGAGTCCGGGTCGGTGGGGCTGCGGCCGAGACCGGCGCGGTCGTAGACGACGGCCCGCGTCCACGTGCCCACGAGGGGCTGCACCAGCGCCCAGGAGGAACGGGTGGCGGCGGCGCCCGCCTCGAAGACGACGGTCGGTGTGCCGGTGTCCGTGGGGCCTGGCAGCACCAAGGCGTGCAGCGTGCGCCCGTGACGCGTGGGCACCCACTCCGTGCGTCCCTGAACATGCGCTGCCGCGCCGGTAGTTGAGGCCATGCGCCGATCCCCTCCCCCTCGTGCGGTCACGGTCCCGACCGTCTGCCCTCGGGGAAGTAAGGGTAGCCTAAGTTGGCTTACGTGTGACGGTGACGACCACGTTGATGACGCCGTCCGCGCGGGCCGCCCGCCACGACGGGGGCGGGCGGCCCGGTGCGGAGAGTCTCAGGCGTCGAACTTGCGGTACGAGGGGTCGAGGTCGCGGGTCTCGGCGGAGACGTGCAGGGCGATGCCCTCCGTCCTTACGTGCTGACGGGCCACTTCCAGCACCGCTTCGGTCAGCCGGGCCTTGGTCTCGTCGGTGCGTCCGGCGAGCAGGCCGATCGCGACGTGGAGGACCGCGTGCCCCTCGGTGTCGTGGCCGACGGCCGTGAACGCGCTGGGGCGGAACTGGGTCTTGCACGCCTCGGGCTTGGCCGAAGCGATCTCGATCACTGCGGTGTGCAGGTCCTTGGCGAAGGCGGCCTGGTCGAGGACGGGGGTGAGCACTGCGGAGTGGTCGACGGTGATCTGCGGCATGAGGACTCCTCGTGAGACGGGGGATCGGGCTCGGGGACTCGGTACCGGGGACTCGTGGCGAGGGTATACGCGCCGGGCCGCAGCTCAGGGGCGGATACCCGAGGGGACGGGTCAGCCGCTCGTCGCGTCCGTCGCGTCCGTCGTGTTCACGGTGTCCGTCGTGGACCGGTTCTCCTCGTCCGCCGCGCGGCCCGACGGCTTCCCGTCCACGGGGCGCGGGCCGGGGGAGCGGTGCCACAGCGGCGGCAGCTTCCGGGTGGCGAGGTAGACCAGCGCCGCGACGGCGAAGCCGACGTAGTAGGACAGCTCGCCCCACTCGGGATGGCTCGCCGCGACGAAGCCGGTGTAGACGTGCGACTTCCAGAAGGGCACCGCGGCCAGGGCGCCCGCGACCCAGGCGACGAAGCCCCATTCGAAGAGGCGGTTGCGGTCGAACAGCTCGGGGATGCGCGAGCGGTCCTTGCGCGGCCCGACGTAGTAGTCCATGAGCAGGACCGCCACGTAGGGGGCGATGAAGTAGGCGGTGAGGTTGAGGAACACCTCGAAGGAGGTGTAGATGCCGTCGGCCGCCCAGAGGCTGACACCGAGCGCGGCGACACAGATGAGGGTGACACACGTGCTGCGGCGGAAGGGCAGGCCCAGGGTCTGGAGCGAGATGGCACCGCCGTAGACGTTGAGGAAGTTCTGGGAGAAGGACGACAGGAGGATGGCGAGCATCGCCGGGACCGCCCACGGCCCGGTCAGCTCCTTGAGCGCGACGATGGGATCCGTCGAGTCGGACGCGCCCGCGAGGACGGCGCCGGTCACACCGAGCCAGGAGAGGGTGAGGAAGTTGCCGAGCGCGGTGAGCACACCGGCGCGGCGGCTGATGTGGGGAGTGGAGGGGAGATAGCGGGAGTAGTCGGAGGCGAAGGGGAGCCAGGCGATGAGGAAGGCGAGGAAGTGCCCGGCGAGGGTCACCCAGCCGCCGGTGGGTCCCGTGTAGCCGGAGGCCGACGGGTCGGCTTCGAGGAAGGAACTGCCACGCTGGAGCGACACGGCCGTGACCAGCACGAAGAGCGCCAGCAGGACGAAGGTGAGGATCCGCTCCAGGTAGTGGATCATGTTGTAGCCGAAGACGGCGACGGTGAGCTGGAGCGCCGCCAGGATGACCGCGCAGATCCAGAAGGGGACGCCGATCAGTACACCGAGCGCCTTGCCCCCGAGGATGATGGTGACGGCGGCCCAGCCGACACCCGCGAAGACGTTGATGTAGGCCACGGGCAGCAGGTTGCCGATGAACCCGAGGGGCCCCCGGGCCTGCATCTGCTGGGGAACACCCAGGTGGACGCCCATGCGCGACAGCACACCCATCGCGACGGCGCCCACGAGGGCCCCGGTCACGATGGCCGTCACCGCGGCGGTCATGGACAGGCCGAGGGACGCGGCGCTGAACCCGAGCAGCATGATGGGGAAGTTCAGCCCGGCGGCGAACCAGATGAAGAACTGGGAGCTGGGTTTGCCGTGGCGTTCGGCGTCGGGAATGTGGTCGATGCCATAGGGCTCGACCTGGGCGATGTTGTCCCGGTAACCGAGATCGGGTGGTTGCGCTGCGTCGGGCAGACCCGTGGACACGGGGTTCATGTGCGGCTCCCTGGAGGGTGTGACGAGGGTGTTGCATACCAGTCGGAAGATTGCGGCGGGTACGCGCGAGCGAGTGTGGGCGACCGCGATTTTCGGCCCGTACTGCGGCTATCAGCCAAGAGTGTACGGATCTTTCAGCGGCCGACGGTCATCGCCTTGACGCGCGGGAAGGTGCTCTCTAGCTTGTTGTGCCATGCCAGATACTTCAGCTGCCAGGTCGGCCTTCCGTAAGCAGCCCCTGGGGGGCACGAGCGTCCGCAGCCGCGTCATCAGCGAGCTGCGCGGCCGGATCATCTCGGGCGAGCTGGCTCCCGGGACGAGTCTTTCGGAGATCGTGCTCTCGGAGGCGTTCGGGGTGAGCCGTACGCCGGTGCGCGAGGCGCTCAAGCAGTTGCAGACGGAGGGACTGGTGGTGATCCGCCCCCGGGTGGGCACGTTCGTCTCGGCACCTTCCCGGCGCGAGATCACCGAACTGTTCCAGATGAAGGAGCTGCTGGAGGGGGCGGCGGCCCGGCTGCTGGCCCAGCGCGGCCGGGTTCCCGAGCTGGCGCAGTTGGAGGAGAACCTGGAGCGTGCCGACGCGGCCGTGGCGAAGGGCGATCAGGAGCAGTACGCCCAACTGGTCCACGAGTTCCACGACTTGGTGATGCGCGGAGCCGACAACGCCAAGCTCGCCGAGCACTACAGGACGCTGATGAACCAACTCGCCTACCACCGTCTCGTGCACACCTCGCTCTCGCAGCCGGGCCGCCCGACCCGCTCGGAATCCGAGCACCACCACGTGCTCGAACTCGTCCAGGCCAAGGACGGCGAGGGGGCCGAGCGCGTGATGCGCGAGCACGTACGGGCCAGCCACCGGGCGCTCATGGACAGCCTCGACACGCAGTCCTCCGACTCCGACTCAGACGGCGCCGCCACGCCGGACATACCGTCGTGACCCGCCAAGAGTCCGTCATGGGGCCGTCATGAGCGCAGGACGAACGGGTCCTCGGCCGGGCCCTCGTCCGTGTTGATCCACACGCTCTTGAGGCGGGTGTACTCCCGCATGGCCTCGGTGCCGTGCTCGATGCCCATGCCGCTGGACTTGAAGCCGGAGCGCGGCGACATGGGCGACATCGAGCGGTAGGTGTTCACCCACACCGTCCCCGCGTCCAGCCGTGCGGACACCCGGTGGGCGCGCGCGAGATCGCGCGTCCACACCCCGGCGGCGAGCCCGTACTCCGTGCCGTTGGCCAGCCCGATCAGCTCGTCCTCGGTGTCGAACGGCATGACGGCCACCACGGGGCCGAAGATCTCCTCCTGGCACAGGCGCATGCTGTTGACCGCGTCGACGAAGACCGTCGGCTGGAAGAAGTAGCCCTCGGCCAGGCCCGGTCCGGCGGCCGGGCGCTGCCCGCCCGCCGTGACACGTGCGCCCTCGGAGCGCCCGAGGCGCACATACTCCTCGACCCGGTCGCGCTGGCTCTCGATCGCCAGCGGCCCCAGTTGCGTCTCAGGGAGCAGGGGGTCCCCGAGCCGGATGGCCCCCGCCCTGGCCGATACCCGCTCGACCACCTCGTCGTAGACGGCGCGCTGCGCGAAGACGCGGCTGCCCGCGACGCACGTCTGGCCCGCGGCGGCGAACACACCGGCGACGATGCCCGTGGACGCGTTGGCCACGTCCGCGTCGTCGAAGACGATGTTGGGCGACTTGCCGCCCAGCTCAAGGGTGGTGCGCACGAAGCGGGACGCACAGCTCGCGGCGATCCGGGAGCCGGTCCCCGTGCTTCCGGTGAAGGAGACCTTGGCGACCCTCGGGTGCTCGACCAGGGCGGCGCCGACCTCGTCGCCGTACCCGGTCACCACATTGACCACCCCGGGAGGGAAGCCCGCCTTCTCGAAGAGCGGCACCAGCCGCAGGAGGGAGGCACTGGTGTGCTCCGACGGCTTCACGACCACCGTGTTGCCCGCCGCCAGCGCAGGGGCGATCTTGGTGGCCGTCAGCAGCAGCGGGGAGTTCCAGGGGGTGATGGCCACGACCACCCCGAGCGGTTCGCGCACGGTGTAGTTGAGGATCTCCCTGCGCGCGGCGGGGACGGTCTCGCCGTGCGGCTTGTCCACCAGGCCCGCGTAGAAGTGGAAGTACTCCGGCAGGCTGGCCAGTTGGGCGCGCATCTCGGTCAGCAGCTTGCCGTTGTCGAGGGTCTCGGTGCGGGCGAGTTCCTCGGCGTGCTCCCCGATCAGCTCCGCGAAGCGGCGCAGCAGCGCGCCGCGCCGGGGCTGGGGAAGGTCGCGCCAGGCCGGGTTTTCGAACGCCGTGGCCGCGGCGTCCACGGCACGCCGGGCGTCCTCCGCGTTCCCGCGCGCGCTCTTGTACCAGACCCGGCCCGTCGCGGGGTTGGTGCTGGGGAGGTAGGCGCCGTCGGCGGGAGGCACCCAGGCGCCATCGATGTAGTGGTCATGGCGTGGCGGTGCCGTCGGCACGGTCCACCTCCGTGGTGTGTCGGATGATTTCGTTCGACAAGGTCTCTGGTGCTTCCAGCGGCAGCAGATGGCGGGCGCCCGCGACGAAGGCGTACCGGGCGCCGGGAACGGCCTCCGCGAGCCGCCGCGTCATCCGGGGCGTGGAGCCGGGGTCCTCGCTCCCGGTGACGGCGAGGGTGGGCACGCCGATGCCGCCCAGCCGGGGCCACAGTTCGGCGTCGGCGTGCGCGAACACCTCGTAGCAGGCCAGATAGGAGGCGCGGTCCTGGCCCAGGAGCGTCTCCCTGACCCGCTCGGCCAGTCGCGGATCCCGTGCCCGCCACGGTGGGGCGAACCAGCGGTCGAGCGCCGCGTCGGCCGAGGCGGCGAAGTCCTCACGCGCCGCGTCCAGCCGCCGCAGCACGGACTCGCGCTCCTCGGCGGAGCGCCGGGCCACGGAGCTGACGACGGTCAGCGAGGCCACCGAACGCGGCGCCAGCAGCGCGGCTTCGGTGGCGACCAGCGCGCCGAGCGAGAAGCCGACGAGGTGGGCCGGGCGGTCGGTCAGCGCCAGTACGTCGCGCGCCATGTCCGCGAGCGCCAGCCCGGGGGCGGCGGCGGGTGAGGCGCCGTGGCCCCGCAGATCCACCGCGCGGACCCGGTGCCGCGCTGCCAGTGCGGGCAGGCAGCGGTCCCACATGTGCCGGTCGAGGCCGACACCGTGCAGCAGCACGAGGGGTGTGCCCCGGCCGTGGTCCTCGTAGGCGATCGTGGCGACCGGCGCGCCTTCGGCCGCAGGTGTCTCCCCGGCGGCCCCTGTCTCCCCGGCCGCGCCGGTTGCCGCACCGGTCGTCGGCCCGCCGCTCACTGCTCGCTCGCCAGGGGCGCCAGGCGGGCCTGGGGCCGCCCCTGCGCCGCCGCGGCGAGCGCGATGACGATCTCGTCGGCGCGGGGCGCGTCGGGTATGCGGACCTCCACGCTCTGGTGGTGCGAGCGCACGGTGGCGTCGGTGATGTGCTTGAGCGGGATGTCGAAGACGGTGCCGGCCGAGGCCACCTTCTCCAGCGCGGGCAGCAAGGTGGTGGCGGAAGCGGCCTCGCGGAAGTGGTCGCCGAACTTGAGGGTGTGGATGAGCCCCGAGCCGTGCTCGACCTCGCCGTTCAGCCCGACGACGGCCGCCTTGCCGTACGCCTCGACCGGCTGCCCCAGCGCCTTGACCACCAACGGGGCGAGCAGCGCGCCGAGTCGGGGTGCCACCTCGTCGATGCCGGGCGCCAGGTCGCGCACGAAGCCCCGGCCCGCCCACGGGTTGCCGATGACGGCCGCGACGACGGCGGTGCGCGCGGCGGGCGATACGGGCTCGCCGCCCTCGGTGTGCACCTCGTCGATCAGGGTGATGGTCTTGCGGAGGTTCATCGCTGTCCTTCCAGGGCGTGCGCGGGGTGCGAGGTGTTCGCGTCGTGCGGGGCGTGCGGGGCGTGCGGGGCGCTCACGGTGTTGAGGGTGACCGCGGGGTCGGTGCGGCGGTCGCCGATGCGGGCGTTGGGCCGTGGTCCGGTGGCCGCCGCCGCGGTGATGACGAGTTCGTCGGGCCGTGGCCCGTCGGGCACCCGGATCTGCGTGGTGGCGTAGTGCGAGCGGGTGGCGGCCTCCGTCTTGTGCCACATGGGCACCGTCACGGTGGCCCCCGCCGGGGAGCGCTCCTCGCTGAAGGCGATGATCGAGGTGCCGTCGAGCAGCTCGCGCAGGATGTTCCCGAAGTACGGGGTGTGGATGAGCGCGTCGCCGTGCTCGGCCTCGCCGTCCAGGCCCACCAGCGCCGCCTTGCCGAAGGACGCGACGGACTCCGCACCGCCGAGCATGGCCGTGAGCCGGTCGGCGATCTCCCTGGCCAGGACGGGGGCCAGCTCCTCGACCTCGGGCTGTAGATCCTCGACGATGCCGCGTCCCGCCCACGGGTTGCGCACGGCGATGGCCACCGCACCGCGCCGTACGGGCTGGTGCACGGCGCTGCCCAGTTCGCTGGTCAGCTCCTCGCAGGAGGAGACCACCCGGCGGATGCCGCTCACGGACGGTCCCCCTCGCCGGAGAACCGGGGGAGCACCTTCTCGGAGAACAGCTCCAGGCTGCGCATGGCGTGCTTGTGCGGCAGGCCCGGGTGGGTGGTCCACAGCATCAGGTGCTCCAGGCCCACTTCGTCGCGCAGCTCCTCGATCTTCCCCGCCACATGCTCGGGCGTGCCGACGAGCAGGTTGCGCTCGTCCAGGAAGTCGAAGCTCAACTCGTGCTGCGGGCCCAGCTCTTCACCGGCCTCCATCAGGTTCGACAGGCCGCGCCAGTGCGTCACCCACTGGTAGGTCTGCATCAGCGCGTGCTCGAACTCGGCGCGGGCCTGCTCCATGGTGTCGGCCACGTACACGTCGCGTACGAGAGCCAGGCCCTCACCGGGGGCGTACGGGCGCCCGGACGCCTCGGACGCCGTGCGCTGGTACAGCGCGAAACGCTCCTTGAGCGCGGAGACCGGCGGCAGCCAGAAGATGCCCTGGATGCCCTGCCGCGCCGAGGACTCGATGGACCGTGGCGAGTCGATGACCTGCCACAGCGGAGGGTGCGGGCGCTGGTACGGCTGCGGCACCACCTTCAGCTTGTCGATGACACCGTCGGTGGTGAACTCCTCCGTGGCCGGTGACAGCGGGTGGTCCCACCGCACCCCGGGCTCGGGGAACCGGAAGAAGCGGCCGTGGTGGTCGAAGAACTCCCCGGACCACGCCTTGCGCATGACCTCCATCGTCTCCTCGAACAGGGCACGGTTCTGCTCCTGGTCGCGCGGGTCGGCCGCCGGGTTGAGGTTCACCGCCTCCCGCCCGTAGAGACCGCGTCCGACGCCGACCTCGACCCGTCCGCCCGATAGCTGGTCCAGCAGGGCGAGGTCCTCGGCGAGGCGCAGCGGGTGCCAGAACGTCGCGATGCTCGCCGCCTGCCCGATGCGCAGCCGCTCCGTGCGTGCGGCGATGTCGGCGCCCATCAGCACCGGGTTGGGCGTCAGCTCCTGGCCCTCGTGGCCGAAGTGGTGCTCGGTGTACCAGGCGGACCAGAAACCGGCCTGCTCCGCCGCGACCGCGTACTCGCGGGCCTCCCGCATCAGGCGGTGGTAGTCGCCGAGCTGCCCGGGGGCCCCGAGCGCGTGAAAGATCGAAAAACGCATCAATCTGCCTCTCATCCATGCGGATTAGGCCGTCTCTTGCATGCAAGAGGAACATAGGATCGACGTTCCGAGTCGGTCAAGGGGTCGAAGAGAAGCGCTTGATCCCTTGCCGGTAAGCCCAGTTCAGAGGCTCAGAAGGACAAGAACCGGGCCGTGGGAGGGTGATCGGGGCGCCGATCCCATTGACATGCAAGAAAGCTCTTCGTAACTTCCTGGCACACCACAGATCCCGCGAGCAACAGGAGGGCACGGCATGGGCATCGACCTGAAGAGCCGGGTCGGCAGGGTGTGGGAAGCGGCCTGGAACCACGGCGACACCGACGCGCTGGACGGGCTGCTCACCCCCGGATACATCCGACACGGCCGCACCGAGCAGGGACTGGAGGACCTCAAGGCGGGCATCACGGCGTCCCGGGGCGGCATGCCCGACCTGCGGACCGTGATCGACGACTATGTGCGCGACGGCGACCGGCTGGCGATCCGCTGGCACAGCAGCGGCACCCACACGGGCCCGCTGCTCGACGTGCCTCCCACAGGACGCCGGCTCACGGTCTCCGGCGCCACCTTCTCGACGGTGGACGACGGCATGATCACCGAGGAGTGGGTCACCTGGGACCCCCGGCAGATGCTGCACGCCCTCGGCATCATCCCCCTCAGCAGCGCGTTCGAGACGCTCGGCGGAAAGCGCGACGGAAAGGCGGTCACGGCATGAGCCCCACGGCAGGAGCAGCGACGGCAGAGGACGCGGGGGCCATACCCCAGGGCGTGCCCCAGGATGTGCTGCAGGAGGTGCCGCAGGAGGTGCCCGAGGAGCAGATCAAGGGTGTGCACCGGAAGTTCGCGACGGGTGTCACCATCGTCACCGCCATGGACGGCGACCGTCCCCGGGGCCTGGCCGTCAACGCCTTTTGCAGTCTCTCGGTCACTCCGCCGCTGGTCATGGTCTGTGTCCAGCGGACGTCTTCCACCTACGAGCCGCTGTTCCGCGCACACCACATGGGCATCAGCATCCTGGCCGCCGACCAGCTGCCGGTGGCGTCCGTCTTCGCGCGCAAGAGCGAGGACAAGTTCGCCGGACTGAGGTGGACCCGCGCCGCACACGGCTCACCCCTCATCGACCACAGCGCGGCCACCATGGAGGCACGTATCGAGGAGCGGATACAGACCGCCACCCACACGGTCTTCGTCGGACGCGTCGTGGAGGCCACCTCCTCCGAACGGCCGCCCCTCATCTACAGCGCCGGAGGCTTCTACGACGGAGGCCGCCTCGACCAGGCGGCCACCTGACCTCGGGGACCCTGTGAGCCGACGGACGGCGCGCTCCTGACCGGAGTGAGCGGCGAAGGGTGCGCCGGTGCCGCACCGGGCGGCGGAGCCGTGCGCGGGTGACCCGCGAGGATGCACGGGTGACCGGAGGCCGTCACTCTGGCTGCGTGAAGGACGCGACACGCGCGTCCAGCCAGGCCAGGCTCGCCCAGGCCAGCGCCGCCACGGTGACGCAAACAGCCGCGGCCGACACCACGGCACGTACGCCCCGCCCCGCCGCCCGGCGGCTCAGGAGAGAGCTGGTCAGCCGCCAGATCGCCAGCGTGACCGCGGGGACACCGAGCAGCATGACCGGCAACTCCACGTACAGCAGGCTCCAGTCCCGTTCGCCCTCGAAGCCGCCACGCAGACCGGGCCCGGCCCCGTACCTCCACACGCCCAGCCCGGCCACGGCGGCGGTGACCGCCACCAGACAGCCGACGGCGCCGCTCGACCCGACTTGTTTGCCCATGCCCCTACGGACGTGCCTCCGGCCGAGCGAGTTCCCGTGAGCGAGGGGCGCGATCCGTCTCTGACGCTCGCCCGCTAGCGACGCCGACGTGGCAGTGGCACTCGCGGACCGGCCGACGAGGCTCGGTGCGACGCGATGTTCCGGGCGGTCTCCTCGCCTCGCGACGGGACCGCCCGGAGCGGCCCTCACTCCGAGGCGGGTGGCCGCCGAACGCCGTAGCGGCCGGGGAGGCCCCTGGAAGGAGCAGAGGCCGTTGCAGTCGAAGAGCCAGCCGGTGCCGCAGTCGTTCTCGACGAGGGTGCAGCCACCGCGGTAGCACTGCCGCCGCGCATGTGCCGCATGTGCCGTCGAATGCCAGGACCCATCGTTCCGGCGTGTGTCGTTCGGACATCCTCGTTCTCCCTGTTCTTGTCGGCGTTGTTGTTGCCGGGGTGGCTCAGCGCGGGGAGCGTCCCACTGCTGCATGTACGCGACAAGATATGGAAAGCGCCATTCCGCATCGCCGCCGCGTTTCATTCCGGGCGGCGCAGCGGAGGAGGGGTGAGGTCCGTGCTGGGGGCGGCGGCGGCCTCGCGGGCCCAGGTGGTGAGCGCCGCGATGTCGATGCCGTGCGGCGGGTCGTCGGTGAACGCGGTGAGGCCGTCGGCGGCGCGGAGGAGCAGCGAGGTGGCACCGGAGGTGTTGCCGCGGGCTGCGTGGGTGAGGCCCACGGCGAACTGGGCCAGCGCCCGCCACAGGGCGCGTTCGCTGTCGGGTCCCGTCTTCCAGGCGTCCTCGAGGACCTCGTGCGCGTGGAAGGGCATGCCGGTGTCGATGAGGCGCTGGGCCTCGGACAGGGTCTCCGGCGGGGTGCGGACGAGACCTTCCGGGGCGCGGGCGACGCCCGGTGAGCCGTAGGGGAGGGGGCGCCCGAGCCCGTCGCGGGGGCGGGCGTTCTGGGCCCGTCCCGTCGCCGGATCGCGGTCACGGTCGCGGTCGCGAACCCGGTTCCGGTTCTGGTCCTGGTCCCGTCGCCGGGTACGTGGTGACGGCGCTGCGGGCCGCGCGGCGGGCCCGGCTCCGGTCCCGGGTTCCGGCCCCGGCCCCTCGGGCCCCGGCGCGGCCTCGGACACCGGGCCCGGAGTCGTGTCCGTGTCCGTGCCCGCGTCCGTATCCGGGTCCGTGTCCGGCACGGCGCCGCAACGGGGACACGGCGCCCGCGGATCCGTCGTCTCCCTGACGGCCCCGCACTCCGGGCACACCAGCCCGGCCCAGCACGCCGGGTCGCCGCCCTCGGGACGGTACTCGCTCACTCGGTCACCCCTTCGCACACGCACCGGTCGCCCACCGCACCGGTCTCCACCTGGCACCCTAACGACCCGTCACGCGCGACGAGCGCCGTCAGGAGTGGGGATGCGCGGACGGTGCCAGATGGGCGCGCTCGCCCTGCGCCCCGAACAGGGCGAGCATTTCGGCGGGACGGCTGTCCGCGCTGCCGATCCAGTGCGGTACGCGGGTGTCGAACTCGGCGGCCTCACCGACCCCGAGCCGGAACTCCTGCTCGCCGAGCACGAACCTGATGTGTCCGTCGAGGACGTAGAACCACTCGTACCCCTCATGGGTCTGGAGCTTCATGGTGGGTGCCCGGCCGATGGGCGGGTGGATCACCTTGTACGCCTGGATGCCGCCTGCCCGCTTGGTCAGCGGCACCATCACCAGCCCCGACCGCCGCACAGGGCGCAGATGCACGCGCGGGTCACCTGTGGGCGGCGCCGCGACGAGATCGTCGAGCGGGACACCGTGCGCCCGTGCCAGGGGCAGCAACTGCTCCAGCGTGGGGCGGAGCCTGCCGTTCTCCAGGCGGGACAGGGTGCTCGCCGTGAGCCCCGTCTCGTCGGCCAGCGCCGCCAGCGTGGCGCCCCGCGCCTGGCGCAGCGCACGCAGCCGTGGCCCGACTTCGGCCAAGACGTCTTCCGAGGGGTTGTCCATGACCCGATGATGCGGATCCGCAACTTTTCTTGCAAGGGGGGAACGGCGGCGCCAATGCTGTCGGTACCTCACCGGCGCCGAACGCACGCAGCGGAACACGCTCGGCACGCCGGCCGACGCACACGAAGGGGCACCGCACATGGATTCCACCCGAAGCCGACGGCCCAGCACCGATGCCGCGGACAACGGCACGGAGGCGGGCAGCCAGGACGCCGAGCTGTTCTGGGAACGCCACTACCGCACCCAGCGCACCTGGGGCGCACGCGTCAACCCACTGCTCGCCGGGACCGCCGCACCGCTGAGCCCGGGCACGGCGCTGGACCTGGGCTGCGGCGCGGGCGGCGACACCATCTGGCTCGCCCAACTGGGCTGGCACGTCACCGCCGTGGACATCTCCGCCACCGCCGTCGACGGGGTACGGGAACGTGCCCGCGACCTGGGCATCGGGGACCGGGTCGTCACCGAACAGCACGACTTGGGCAGCAGCTTCCCCGACGGTACGTTCGACCTCGTCTCGGCCCAGTATTTCCACACCCCGTTCCCGCTGCTCCGCGGCCGGGTCCTGCGCACCGCCGCACATGCCCTGCGGCCCGGTGGCCTGCTGCTGATCGTCGACCACGGATCCACCGCGCCCTGGTCGTGGAACCAGGACCCGGACATCCACTACCCCACACCCGACGAGGTCGCCGCCGAACTCGCTCTCGACCCCGCGCGGTGGTCCGTCCTGCGCGCCGACATGCCCCAGCGGCGGGCCACCGGACCCGCGGGCGAGACCGCCACCGTCACCGACAACGTCCTGCTCATCCAGCACACCACCGGAACGGAGTGACCCGATGCCGGAGAACGGTGCACAGCACCCCCGGACCCGGACCCGCCCCCAGGCCCGGTCCACGACCCGCCCCCAGACCCGGAACCGCCCGCGCACGGAGGACACCGGCCCCCCGTCGACCGGCGCCGACGAGAAGGCCACTCTGCGAGGCTTCCTCGACTATCTGCGGAACTCGGTCGCGGACAAGGTCGCGAGCACACCGGAACCACACGTCCGAGAGAGCGGCGTGCCCTCGGGCACCAGCCTTCTCGGGCTGCTCAAGCATCTGGCGTCCGTCGAACGGTTCGCCTTCCTCGGAGAGGACGCCGACGACTGGCGTGCGACGATGCGGCCGTCGGCGGAGGACACCGTCGACGGTGTGCTGGCCGACTACCGGAAGAGCGTCGAGCGGGCCAACGAGGTCATCGACGCCTGCCCGGACCTGACCCTCCCCGCGCCGCGGCCCGCGCGACGGGGCCCCGGGCCCTCGATGCGGTGGATCCTGGTGCACATGATCGAGGAGACCGGCCGGCACGCGGGCCACGCCGACATCCTCCGCGAGCGGATCGACGGTTCGACGGGCCGCTGAACAGCCGTCGTGCGGCGTGCCCCCGCCCGCCGCACGACGGCCTGGGAATGGCCTTCCGGCGCGGTTCCCGTCAGTTGTTCTCGTCCCAGCAGACGTACACCTGGCGCAGATACGGCCAGGTGGCGGGGCCGACCTTGCCGTCCACATCCAGGACCTTCCTCTTGCACAGCTCGTTGACCCTGGTCTGGAACTTCTTCGTGGCCGACTGCGAGTTGCTTCCGAAGATCCCGTCGACGGTGCCCGGGCTGTATCCCTTGTACTTGAGAAGGCACTGCGCCTCCTTGCCCGCGGCGGAGACGGACGTCGAGGAGGGCTGGACGGTCTCTCCGCTGTAGTACCCGGCGTGGTACTTGGAGTCCTCGATGGTGGGGCCGTTGGATTCCGTGATGTTGCACGAATACGCCTGGACACTCATGTCCGCCGCCGCTGCCGGAGCGGCGGAGACACCGGACAGCGCCAGAGCGGCCACCCCCGCCGCCATGCTGAGCTTCACTCGGAATCGCATGTCTGCCCCCACGTATGTCTTCGGTACGGCTCCATCGTCGTCGCGGTCCGGCGCAGGTGCCGAGCACCGGCCCGCCGCCTCAGACTCCAGGACACGCCCCTGGCCGACAAGGCATTTCAGCCCTGCCGAAAAGGCCCAGGACACGAGGCGGACGCCGAAGGGCCCCGCGAGGCCGTGCCGTCGCGGCAGTGGCCGTGCCGCAGTGCTGGCGCACCAGGACCCGATGGTGTACGCCGTAGCCCAAGGGGACAGCGAGCGGCCATCGCTCACGAGGTGGGGGGAGACCCGATGAAGGCGATCGTCCAGGAACGCTTCGGCCCGCCGGACATCCTCCGGCTGACGGACACCGACCGGCCCGAACCCGGCGCGGGCGAGGTACTGGTACGGGTGCGTGCCGCCGCGCTCAACCCGTACGACTGGCACATGATGCGCGGCGACCCGTACGTGGCACGGCTGGCCGGGGGCATGGGGCTGACGCGGCCGAAGCACCGGGTGGCGGGCCTCGACGCGGCCGGAGAGGTGGCGGCCGTCGGCACCGGAGTACAAGGACTCCAGCCCGGCGACGAGGTGCTGGGCTTCTGCCAGGGCTCCTTCGCCGAGTACGCGTGCACCCCGGCGGAGCTGCTGGTGCCCAAGCCCACGAAGCTGACCTTCGAACAGGCCGCGGCCGTACCGGTGGGGGCGGCGACGGCGCTGCGCGGCATCCGCACCGTGGGCCGTACGCGGGCCGGGCAGCGCGTGCTGGTCAACGGGGCCGCGGGCGGCGTGGGTTCGTTCGCCGTGCAGATCGGCGTGTCCCTCGGCGCGGAGGTCACCGGGGTGTGCGGCGCCCGCAACGTCGAGCTGGTGCGCTCACTGGGCGCGGCACACGTCATCGACTACACCAAGGCGGACTTCACCGCGGGGCCCGTGCGCTACGACGTGATCCTGGACAACGTGGGCAACCACCCGCCGGGCCGACTGCGCCGGGTGCTCACCCCGACGGGAACCCTGGTCGCCAACGGCGGCGGATCGCCAGGGCACGTCTTCGGCGCGGTGGGCTCCACACTGCGGGTGGCCGCGGCCAACGCGTTCGTCCGGCAGCGGCTCCGCCCGATCCTTCCCGCGGTCCCCGCGGGGCCGGCCCACGAGGACCTGCTCGCCGTCACCGTGCTCATCGAGTCCGGCGAACTGACCCCGGTGGTCGACCGCACCTATCCGCTGGCCGACACGGCGGAGGGTGTGCGCCATGTGGAGGGGGGCCACGCCCGGGGCAAGGCCGTGGTCACCGTGCGGTGAACACTGGGGGAGGCCGGATCCGGTACCACCAGCGCGGCGGGAGGTGGCGTGTCGGGGTGTCCCCTGCCCCTGACCGGTGCGTCGGCCGGTGGCGTTCCTAGAGGTCGTACACCGCGAAGTCCGTCACCGGGCGGTAGCCGATCCGCCGGTACAGGGCGTTGCTGGTGGGGTTGGCCAGGTCGGCGAACAGCAGCACCTCCGCCGCGCCCGCCGCCAGCGCCGCCCGGCTGACCTCGGCCGTCGCGGCGCCCGCGTAGCCGCGGCCACGCAGCGGGGCCGGGGTGTAGACGGGGGACACCCTGACCTGTCCCGCGACCATCGGCGTCACACCCGCCATGGAAACGGGGGTGCCGTCCGGTGTCTCCCAGAACGTGACACGTCCGTCGGCGATGCGCGCGTCGGCCCAGGAGCCGTCGGACGTCGACAGGGTCGCGCCGATGGCCCCGTCGAACTCCCGGTGCCAGCGCACGAGTTGCTCGTGGTCCTGCGGGCCCGCGACCCGCGCCCGGCCCTCGGGGCGCGGCTCCGGTGCGGCGAGGGTGCCGAGGCGGTACAGCCGCTGGCGCTCGCGGAGCTTCGGTGCCGCGCCGGTGTGCCGCTGCCAGGCGGTGGCGAAGGCCGCGGCGGTGTCGCGGTCCGCGCCGACACCGGGGACGGTGTGCCCGAGGGCGGCCAGACGACGGGCGAGCGCTTCGGACTCGTCGGGAGTGAGCGGGGTGAGGTTCAGACGTTGGGGCGGAGTGCGGAAGAACGTCGCGCGGACCTCGCCCGCGCTCTCCAGGATGCCGAAGACGGGGTCCTCGGCGCCGTATGTGTGCGGGCCGCGCGTGCGCAGTGTCTCGGTCACCGTCAGAGGGATGGTGTGCGGGGCGGGGCGTGAGCGCAGGAAGTCTCCCGCGCGGGCCAGAAAGGTGTCGACGTCGTGGATGAGGTGCCAGTCGTCCGGGCGCATGCCCCATGTTCACGCGCCTTCGCGGGGCGCGCCCGTGGTTTTCCGACGAGGCGAGGCCGGGGGAGCGTGGCGTGGCAGGGGGGGCGAGGGGGCGCGGGCCGACGCCGTTCGTGCACCGGGCCAGGTGTCGGACCCGTATGTGACAGTTCTCCGCACCAGCCGGTCCGCGCGTGCCACCAGGGCAGGGCGGACCGGCGGGCGCGGCGTGCGACGCACCCGACGACCAACCTCACTGGAGCACCCCATGCACGACCAGTCCGGCTCTCTGCCGACCGGACCGACCGGCGCCGACGAGGCTCCCGGCGCCCCGGCCGTCGTCTACGACACCGAGGTGCGTATCGGAGGCCGGTGCCGGCAGAGCGGGTCGTTAACGGTCCGGCTGGACCGGGGAGAGCCCTCCGGAATGGCGGAGCTGGCCTGGCGGTCCGAGAGCGGAGCCGAGGCCGTGATCGCGTTCGACGGCGAGGGCGGAACGGGGGTCTTCCACGGACACCGGCGTAGCGTCGACGGCACGACGCGGGAGTACCGGGGCACCGAGCGCGCACACCGGCCGGGCTCCGAGAAGCGGACGGACGACCGGACGCTCACGTTCACCACCGAGGAGGACGGCGACAGCGGCAGGCCGCCCACCGGCCGGTTGCGTCTGCTGCTGGACGACGGCCACGGCCCCGTCGAGCGGATCACCTGGCGCGAACGGCACGGCACCTTCGCGTCCGTGGCCCTGCGGACCAGGCCCGACATCCGCGGCACCGTGCCGGTGGCGGTGACTGAGGTCGTGGCCAGCGACGAGCACAGGGCGGCCGGTGAGACCGCCGCGAACCTGCTCACCCCGGGACCGGCGAAGTGGCTGGCGTTCGCGAGCACCGCGACGCTGGACCTCGTCCTCTGCACACTGCGAACCACGTCGCGCGGCGCCCGATGCCCGACCACCACAGCGGAGGGCGGCAGCGGCCGACCGGTGCCGCCCTCCGCTGTGGTGTGGACGATCAACTGCCCGGAACGCACTGACGGTTGGGCCATCGCCGCGTCCATACGCGGTGTGACCGTCAAGGTCTCACGAGGCGAGGGGTGTTCACGGTACTCGGTACTCCTGTTCCGGGCGTCCGGCGGCGCCGTAGCGGAGGCGCATCCGGAGCAGGCCGCGGCCGACCATGTCGGCCAGGTACCGCTGTGCGGTGGCGCGGGAGACGCCGACCAGGGCCGCGACCTCGCCCGCTGAGAGAGGGCCGGTGGCGTCCTGGACGGCGCCGAGTACCAGTTCCCTGGTCACGGCGTGTGCGGCGGTGGAGGTGCGGCGGCTGTTGCCGCCGGGTGCGCGGAGGGCGGCGAGTGCGTCGTCCAGGGCCTCCTGGTCGACGGTCTCGGCGTCGGTGAGCTGCCGGTAGCGCACATAGCCTCGGAGCCGTGCGGCGAGCGTGTCCGGTGCGAAGGGTTTGATCAGGTAGGTGAGTGCGCCCGCCGCTATCGCCGTGCGCACCGTACGTCCCTCGGCCGCCGCGCTCAGCACGAAGGTGTCGCAGGGCAGTGTGCGCAGCAGTTCCAGTCCGGAGCGGTCGGGCAGGTAGAGGTCGATGAGGGCGAGGTCGATGGGCGCCTGGGCTGCGTGGGCCTGCTGCGCGATCCGTGCTGCCTCGTCGGCGGAGCGGGCCGTACCGGCGACGGTGCAGCCGTGTGTCTCCGCCACGATGCCGGAGTGCAGGCCGGCGACGCGGAAGTCGTCGTCGACGACCAGGACGGACAGCGGTTGCCGCAAGGGTGGCGGCGGGGGAGTGGTGCTCATGCGGGGTGCTCCGGAGGGGCGTCGTCGGGATGGGCTGCGGGGTTGTTGGGGTCGGCACCGGGTGCGGTGCCCAGCCCTGCGTCCGTACGGGAGCCGTCCCCCGTGCCGGGGCCGCCGTCGTCCTCGACGGCAGTGTCGTCGTCGGCCGCCAGCACCCCGGGGAGGCGGGCCACGAAGACGGCCCCGCCGGTCACGCGGTCGTCCGGACAGGGCGGACCGGGTGTACCGGATTCGGTCTCCGAGCCGGCCGCGTCCGCAGAGGGCGGGGCCTCTCCGGCTCCGGGCCCGCCTGCCGGGCCGGGCGCCGTGGGTTCGGGCGGGGCTCCTGGCTCCGTGAGCCGGAGGTCGCCGCCTCGGGCGCGGGCGATCTGGCGGGCGAGGGGAAGGCCGACGCCGCGCTCGCCGAGCGCTTCGGCGTCCGGCTCCTTGGTGGACACACCCTCGTCGAACAGGTCCTGGCGCCGCGCGGCGGCCACACCGTCGCCGCTGTCGGCGACCGTGACGAGCAGGGTGTCGTCCAGGCCGATGAGTTCGACCTCCACCCGGCGCGGAGTGCGCCGCCCGCCGTGCGCGGCGTCGACGGCGTTGTCCACGAGGTTGCCGAGCACGGTGGTCACGTCGACGGGTGCGGAAACCGTCCGGCGCACCCATGTGCCGCCGCCCAGCACCAGGGTGACCCCGCGCTCGCGCGCCGCAGCGGCCTTCGCGGACAGGAAGGCGCGCAGCGAGGAGTCCCGCACGCTCTCGGGGCCGAGGTCGGGCAGGGTCTCGCCGAGCGGCCCCGAGCCGAGCAGCCCGTCCAGGTAGCCGGCGGCCTCCGTCGGCTGCCCGGAGTGCACCAGGCCGGAGAGTACGTGCAGCCGGTTGGCGAACTCGTGCCGCTGCGCGCGCAGCGCGGCGCTCATGGTGCGTACGGCGTCGAGCTGCCGGGTCAGTGACTCCACGGCCGTACGGTCCTGGACGGTGAGCAGCGTCCCGAGCCTGCGGCCCTCGCGCCGGACCGTCCGCGCGGACACCACGAGGACCCGCTCCCGTACGACGGCCATGACAGCGCGCCCGGCGTCCGGCTCCCGCAGCACGGCGCGCACCCGCGGGGTCAGCCCCAGCGCCGCGACGGGGGTGCCGGGAGCCGCTTCGACGCCCAGCAGCGTGCGGACCTCGTCGTTGGCGACCGTCACCCGGTCCTCGGCGTCCAGCGCGAGCACTCCTTCGCCGATGCCGTGCAGCACGGCCTCCTGCTCCTGCACCAGCGTTGCCAGCTCCTCCGGCTCCAGGCCGAGGGTGAGCCGTTTCCAGCGGCGCGCCAGCAGCATGGAGGCCGCGAGGCCGACCAGCAGTGCCGCGACGAGCCAGCCGAGACCGCTGAGCAGCACACGGGCCTGCTCGGCCCGTACGGCCTGGGCCGAGACGCCGACGTTGGCCTCGCCCACGACCGTGCGCGAGCCCGGCGCGCGCACCGGGACCTTGGCCACCACCTCCTCGCCGAGGTGGGCGCGGTGCCGGGCCAGCTCCTCGTGCCCGGAGAGGGCGGTGGAGGGGTCGGTGCTCACCCGGTGGCCCAGTTCCGCCGGGTCGGGGTGGGCCAGGCGGGTGCCGTGGTCGTCGGTGACGACGACGAACAGTGCGTCGGTGCGCCGTCGCACCGTCTCGGCGCGCGCGTTGAGCCAACTGTCCGCGAGCGTGGCGCGCGAGGCGTGCGCGGCGCCGCCGCCGGGCCGGTCGGCGGCCTTCGACCAGCGGGCCGCCGCCGCGCGCACGCCCGCCTCCCCGGCGACGGTACGGGCGACGGCGAGCGCGCGCTGCTGGTACTCGCGGGTGAGCCGCCGCTCGCTGTCCCACGCGAAGGCGCCGAAGGCCGTGCCCACGACCAGGGTGACGACCGCGCACTGGAGCAGCAGCGTGCGGGTGCGCAGGCGGAGCCACGGCCACGCGCGCGGGCGGCGGGTGGGCGTGGCCGCTGCGGAGGGTGCGGCCGACGCGGCAGGTGTGGGGGAGGCGGTGGTGGCGGGCGGGGGCGGTGCGGGTTTCACCGCTCCCACGTTAGCCGCGCCGCGTGCGCTGAGCAGAATGCACACAACTCACGGAACAGCGGTTTCGCGGGTTGCGAGCGAATGCTTCAAAGCCGATGGGCCCGGCGGATAGCTTCCCGGCCTGGGACACACGCGACGCGACCGTGGTCCCGCCCGCACCGCCCGGCCCCTCGGGACCCGCGCGGCGACGGCCTACACGGTAGCGGTACGGGCCAGACCGGGCCGTACCGCCGGGAGCGTCGCAGCACGAGCCGCAACCTCATCAGGAGTCCGCATGCTCATACCGCGCGCAGCGTGGCGCGACGGCACCGCCCGTACCACCACTCTCAGCCGCCCCGCCCTCCCCGGACGCTCCTCGCGCACCGCAGTCCGTGGCGCTGTGGCCGCAGGGCGGCGGTCGTGACGGGGCACGCGTGGCTGCTGCTGGTCACGCTCGCCGTCGCGATCGGCGTGCTGGTGCTGCTGATCAACTCGCGGCTGCGGTTCCACCCGTTCGTGGCGCTCATGCTGGTGTCGGTCGGTGTGGCGCTGGTGGCCGGTCTGTCCACCGAGCAGATCGCCGAGTCGCTGGAGAAGGGCGCCGGAGGCATTCTCGGCGACGTCGGCGTCACGCTGGCGTTCGGCGCGATGCTGGGCCGGCTGCTGGCCAACTCCGGTGCCACCGAACGGATCGCGCGCGTGATCGTGGACCGGGCCGGGGTGCGGTCGCTGCCGTGGTACATGGCCGGGGCCGCGTTCGTCATCGGCATCCCGATGTTCTTCGAGATCGGGCTGATCGTGCTGCTGCCGCTGATCTTCAGCGTCGCGCGGCGGCTCCAGGACAGCGGTCAGGTCAAGGGCTCGCCCTACGTCTACCTCGCCACCCCGACCATCGCGGCCCTGTGCACCCTGCACGGCATGGTGCCGCCGCACCCGGGCCCGCTGATCGGAGTCGAGGGTCTGCACGCCGACCTCGGCACCACCATCCTGGTCGGCCTGATCTGCGCGGTGCCCACCATCATCCTCTCCGGCCCGGTGTACGGGCGCTGGATCGCGCCGCGGCTCGCCGTCAATCCGGACCGGGAACTGGTCGCACAGTTCACCGGTACGGCCACGACAAACACGACCACGGAGACGCAGGCGGACAGCGCCGAGCCGCACGGTGCGACCGCTTCCGCGTCCCCGAGGCCCGGCGGGGTCCCGCTCGGCTGGGCCCTGGCCGCGGTGCTGGTGCCGGTGGTGCTGATGCTGCTGCGCACCGTCGCGGAACTGGCGCTGGACGAGTCCAGCCCGGTACGGCACGTACTCACCTTCACCGGTGAGCCGGTGATCGCCATGTTCGCCGGGTTCCTGTTCGCGCTCTTCGCCCTCGGCTACCGCAGCGGACAGCCGCCCGAGAAGGTACGGGAGTCACTGGCCGACAGCATCAAGTCCGTGGCCGGAATCCTGCTGATCATCGCGGGCGGCGGCGCGTTCAACCAGGTCCTGGAGGACTCCGGGATCGGCAAGGCCATCGAGTCGGCCGCCAGCGGCGCGCACCTCAACCTGCTGCTGCTCGGCTGGCTGATCGCCCTGGTGCTGTCCTTCTCCACCGGCTCGGCGACCGTCGGCATCGTCGCGGCGACCGGCATACTCGGCCCCATGGCGGACCACGGCGGGGGTGTCGAGAACTCCCTGCTGGTCGTCGCCATCGGTGCCGGTTCGATCGGCCTCAACTACGTGAACCACGCCGGTTTCTGGCTGGTCAAGGAGTCCTTCGGCATGACCCTCGGCCAGGCCACCAAGTCACACACGGCGATCCAGACCCTGGTCAGCGTCTGCGGCCTGCTGATGGCCCTGCTGCTCTCGCTGTTCGTCTGACGCTCCGCCCGCTCCGGCCGCACGGCCCGGCCGCCAGACGCATCGTGATCGCGGTCTGGCGGCCGATTCGGCTGACCACACGCTCACCCGCTCGCAGAGCGGGCCAACGGCCGCGGCCTCCTGCCGCCGACGAGTCCCTCCACTCCATCACCCCCGCGGCACGTCCGCCCGTTTCCCGTCCCCGACGGCGGTGAGACCGACGAACAGGTCCCCGCACCGTGGGCCGGAGTGCCTGCGTACGCCGCCCCCTTCACACGCCGCGCGGGCGGGAACCGACCCGCTTCCCAGGAGGGAGTCGCATGGTGACCACGGACCCCGCCACCACGCCCCGATGCGCCGTTCCGAGGCGGAACCTCCCCTTCCCCCCTCCCGGGTCAACGAGCACTCCGACAGGCTGACGCAACACCTGGAACGGTGGGCCGTGCGGTGGGGCGGCGTGCCGGAGGACGCGCTGGCCGAATGGCGCGCGGGACGGTACGCGCGGCTTGTCGCCCGCATGTTTCCCACGGCCGCCCCTCCGCTGCTGGAGCCGACGGGCGAGGCGGTGCTGTGGCTCTTCCTGTACGACGACCACCTCGACCCCGGGCAGCCGGGCGCCGCGCCCCGCGCGCTGGCGCACCCCACGGGGCGCCGCCATCGCCGGAGTGCCGCCCCGAGGGCAGGCCCCTGCTCCATCTCGCCCTGGTGGGGCTCCGGTTGCAGATGGAGGGGGCCCGCCGTGACACGGTGCGCCGAGCGGCTGTACGTGGCTGACCTCTGCGCGCGGCTCACGCCTACGCGCATCCGAAGTCCACTACGGAGCCCTGCCGGTACGCACCGGCCCACGTCGACGTCACCGCCGTGCACCGTTGAGCGCGAACGTGCCGGCGATGTGGCCGTCCACCGTGGGCGCGCCGCCGCCGCCGTCACCGGCACCGGACTCCCACCGCGTCCATCAGCATCGGGAAGGACGCGTGCAACTCCCGTTCCCAGTAGCCCCAGAGGTGGCTGCCCGCCCCGTAGAAGTGCGCGGTGACATCGCCGCCGAGACCGCGCAGCCTCCGCACCAGCGCTGCGCTCATGATCTCGCACAGCGGCTCGACGTCGAGGTCGGGCGGGTTGCCCGCCGGGTCCAGCGGGCCCGGGGTGCCGTCGCCGCTGGAGACGTAGACCGGGGTCCGGGTCAGCCGCGCAGCGAGGTTCACGGGGGAGTGCGCCGCCCACACGTCGGCCTGGGCCTTCGGATCGCCCCACAGCGCCAGCGGGTCGAGGCCGTTGTCCTCCAGGATCATGCGGAGGAACGCCGGGCCGTCGTAGGCGCTGGGCTCGTGCGGTCCGGTGTACGGAGGGTGCAGCACCCCGCTGTAGGAGGCCGCCGCGCGGAACATCCCCGGGTGGCGGGCCGCGTACGACAGGGCGCCGAAGCCGCCCATGGACAGGCCCGCGATGACGCGCGCCCGCGCGGCGCCGTAGTCCCGTTCCAGAATCCGGCGCAGTTCAGCGAGGTGGAACGTCTCCCAGCGTGGTGCGCCGCCGGTTCCGCCGTTCCACCAGTCGCTGTAGAAGCCCGCGCGGCCGCCGTCCGGCATGGCCACGAGCACTCCGGTGTTCCGGGTGAAGTCCGCGACGTCCGTCTCCCGGGTCCATGAGTCGTAGCCGTCCCAGGCCCCGTGCAGCAGATACAGCACCGGCCAGGTCTGCCGTGTGCCCGGTCGCCAGCCCGGCGGCAGGAGCAGCCGGACCGTCGTGTTCCCGGCCAGTGCGGGCGAGGCGATGGTGACGTCCAGGGTGCGCGCGTCCCGTCGTTCCTCGGCGACGACGCGGGCGCGTTCCCGCGCGGACGGGGGGACTGTGGCTGCGGCACCCTCTCGCCTGGTCCCGGCCTGGGCGGTGGGCGTCGGGAGGAGGGAACCGGCCGCGGTGGCGGCGGCTCCGGTCAGGACGGTACGGCGTGTGGCACGGCGCATGGTGTCTCCAGACGGACGGCGCGGGCGGTGACCGCGTGAGAGGTGGGAGGAGGCGGCGCGGGGGAAGGGCCGCGGTCCCGTCCCTCGGGACGGGACCGCGGCCGGGGTCGGGGCCGGGTGGCCGGCCGGGGTCTGGCGGCGCGCGCCGTCAGGCCGTCGTGCAGGACGAGCCGTTGAGGGCGAAGGCGGTGGGCGGCCCCGAGTCGCCCGTGTGGGTCGCCTGATAGCCGATGTTCACGCTGGCGCCGGGCGCGATGGCGGCGTTGTACGCGGCGTTGGTCGCGGTGACTCGACCGCCGCTCGGGCTGAACGTGGCGTTCCAGCCGGAGGTGATCTTCTGGCCGCCGGGGAGAGTGAGGCCCAGTGACCAGCCGTTGACGGGCGCTGTACCGGTGTTGGTGACCGTGACCGAGGCGGTCAGGCCGCTGTTCCATGTGTTGGTGGTGACGGCGACCTTGCAGTCGCCGGGCTCGGGATCCGGGCCGGGCCCGGGGCCGTCCTCGTCGAGGCCGAAGAAGTGGATCGCGCGGGCCGCCATGCCGCTGGCGATCAGGTTGTGGCCGACGCCCTGCAGGCTGATGGCCTCCACAGGAGTCTGGTCACCGGTGCCGCCGTAGCGGGTGCGTGTCCAGTTGGGCTGGGGCGTGTCGGTCATGGCCGGGGTCTGGCTGACGCCGTGGACGTCGGTCCACTGCTTGATCTGTTCCTGGAAGTTCGGGTAGCGGAGTGTGTCGTCCGCCGTGCCGTGCCAAATCTGCATCCGCGGGCGGGGACCCGTATAGCCCGGATACGAGCCGCGGACCAGGTTGCCCCACTCCTGCGGGGTGTGCGTGATCGTGCCGTTGGCGCAGGCGCTGTTCCAGCCGGAGCCGTCGGTGGTGGCGAAGCAGCCGAACGGCACGCCGCTGAACGCCGCACCCGCCGCGAACACGTCGGGGTAGTTGCCCAGCATGACGTTGGTCATCATCGCGCCGGAGGAGACACCGGTGACGAAGACGCGTTCCGTGTCGGCGTCGTAGGCGCGGGTCACGTAGTCGACCATCGAGCGGATGCCCACCGGGTCGCTGCCGCCGCCACGGCGCAGCGCCTCGGGGGAGGACACGTCGAAGCACTGGCCGCTGCGGGTGGCGGACGGATAGATGACGATGAAGCCGTACTGGTCGGCCAGCGAGGCGAACTCGGTGTTGGCGTAGAAGACCGGTCCGGTGCCGGTGCACCAGTGCTGGGCCACCAGCACCGCGGGCCGTTCGGTGACGCTGTCCGGCACGTAGAGGTGCATCCGGAGGTTGCTGGGGTTGCTGCCGAAGCTGGTGACCTCGGTGAGGGTGGCGGTAGGGGTGGCTGGGGCGGCGGAGGCGGCGGGGGCGCTGATCAGCATTCCCGCGAGCATGGGCAGAAGGGCCGCGACGAGGGTGCCGATCATCCTGCGGGCGGCGCCGGTGCGCCGGGCCACGCCCCGGCGCCCGGGCCCGGGCACGTGCCTGGCCCCGGGCAGGTGCCCGGTCCTGGTGGCACCTCCGGCTCCGGCGGCGTTCCCGCCGCTCGCGCCGCTCGTGCCTCTGACGTTGTTCACACGGCTGACGGTGTTCGTGCGTCTGTTGGCCACGTCCATGACCCTTCCCGGCTGCGGGTATGAGGGAATGACTGCTGTGCCTGCCGTGGCATCGGCTCTGATGCGACGGCCATGGGGCGCGCGTCCCTCCGTGTCCTGGCGCTGTCGGGGCAGGGCGGGTCCGCCCGTACCAGGTGGGCGGCAGCGCTCAGGGCCCGGCGGCGGCCCGTCCCGCGACGAGCGGTGCTCCCGGGGGCGGTGCTCCTCCTCGCTCCCCGGCTGAACGGCCGAGGCAGGGCGTCGGGGGGGGGCGTCTCCGGGAAGGCCGCCGTATTGCCAGCGGCCTGTGGGACCGCTCCCACAAACTATCGGCGCAGCCTGAACACCCGTCAATCCCCGCGCACCACCCCCGGACCACATGCCTCCGGCGGCCGAGGCCACGTGGCCCTTTGACGCGTCGCACGGCGCAATAACGATACTTATCCCGCTGTTCCAGTGACTTGGAGTGTTCCTCCTGCCATTTCAAAGAATAAGAAGGTGATTGTGAGCCTCCCGGAGTCCTTTTCCGCCAGGAGGAATCACCGTGCACCGCCGTACCCGCCGACTGGGTGTCCTCGCCGCCGGTATCGCTCTCACCCTCACTTTCCCCACGGCCGGTGCCGTTGCTGCCGGGACACGGCCGGGCAGCGGCCCGGCCCCGGCCCCCGTACCTCGTGGCATCGACACCTTCCCCGTAGCCCTCATCGCCTCGCTGAGCCGCCCCGACGCCTCGCCTCCCGGCGCCAACGACTGGGGATGCCGCCCCACCGCCGCCCATCCGCGCCCCGTGGTGCTCCTCCACGGCACCTTCACCAACGCCTTCAATTCCTGGAACGAGCTGTCTCCCAAATTGAAGAGGGCGGGCTTCTGCGTCTTCGCGCTCAACTTCGGTGCCCGTCGGGGCTCGGTGTTCAAGGCCACGGCGGCCATCCCGCGTTCCGCCAAGGAAGTCGCCGCCTATGTCGACAAGGTGCGCGCGGCCACCGGCGCTCGCCAGGTCGACGTCGTCGGATGGTCCCAGGGCGGCGGCGTGCTGCCCCGTTGGTACCTGAAGTACGAGGGCGGAGCCGACCGGGCCGCGCCGTGGAAGAACAAGGTGCACCGCCTGATCGGCATCGCTCCGAGCAACCATGGCAGCACGGCGAGCGGGCTCATGACCCTTGCCGAGCAGCTCGGCCTGTTGGGCGCGGTGGGGGCCACTCTCGGCCAGGCCGTGCCGGACCAGGCCATCGGCTCTGCGGTCAACCGCCGCCTGGACAGGGGCGGCGACACCATGCCGGGCATCGCCTACACCACCGTCGTCTCCCGGTACGACGAAATCGCCACCCCCTACCAGAACCAGTACCTGAAGCCCGGACCGGGCGCGACGGTACGCAACATCACCCTCCAGGACGAGTGCCCCGAGGACCACACCGAGCACCTCGGAATTCCCTACGACCCGGTCGCGCTCGACCACGTGCACAAGGCCCTCGACCCCGCCCACGCCCCCACGCCACGCTGCACTTACGTTCCCCCGATCGTGAGTTGACGGCGCAGCCTGTGGGGTCAGCGGCGGGTGCCGGGCTGCCCGGCCGACGTCGTGCCGTCGCGACGGCCGCTCAGGGCACGGACGCACCAGCCTATGAAGACGGCGTTGACCAGGGCGCCGAGACCGACGGCGACGAACAGCATCGAGGCGTGATCCGGCAGCACCAGCAGGACGAGGCTGACCGGCGCGGTGGCGAACACCGGCCAGACCCCGGCCAGGGAGGCGTCCGGCGAATCGATGTTCCCCATCACGAGGGCCCAGAGGAGGAGGGCGAGGCAGGCGACGAGATAGACGCGGGCGAGGACGGTGCTCAGCGCGTCACGGACGACACGCACGGCGGAACGGGACGGGTTGGCGCTGCTCATGGTGGTGTGCTCCTCGTGTGCGGTGGTGCTGGTCGTGGTGGTGTTGATCGTGATGGTGCTGGTCATGGCTGGTGTCCGCTCGGTACCGGGCGGTGTGTACGGGCCGACGGCCGATGCGTTGTGCTACGGATCAGTGCGTGGGCGGTCGGGCAGGAAGGCCGTCAGAGGTGGGTGCCGGGCGGATTCGGTCGGGCCAGCCCCAGGTCGTAGGCGAGAATCGTGGCCTGGACCCGGTCACGCAGCCCCAGCTTGCGCAGCAGCGCGTTCACATGGGACTTGACGGTGCCGACGGTGATGTTCAACTCCTCCGATATCTCCGCGTTGTTGAGGCCGGAAGCGATCAGGGTGAGCACGAAGCGCTCCCGCGCCGTCAGCCGGTCCAGGACGCCCGCGTCCCTGTCGGCCGAGGGCCGGTCCGGCTGGCTGTCGGCGAAGTGGCCGATGAGCCTGCGGGTCGCGGAGGGTGCGAGAACACTGTCCCCCGCGGCCACGGTCCGGATGCCGTCCAGGAGTTCACCGGCCCGCACGTCCTTGAGGAGGAAGCCGGAGGCACCGGCGCGCAGTGCGTTGAAGACATAGGAGTCGAGATCGAACGTGGTCAGCACCAGGACGCGAGGGGCGTTCTCCCCGCTGGTCAGGATCCGGGTGGCGGCGATGCCGTCAAGTTCCGGCATCCGCACATCCATCACCACGACGTCGGGCGCGAGTTGGGCGGCGAGGCGCACCGCGGTGGCGCCGTCGCCCGCCTCGCCCACGACGCTCATGTCCGGCTCGGCGTCGATGACGGCGGCGAAGCCCGCGCGTACGACGATCTGGTCGTCGACGACCATCACCGTGAGCGTCATCGGGGTTCCTCCTCGTGCGCCCCGTCCGGGGTGCGGTTCGTGTGCTCCGGAGCGGGAGTGGGGCTCTCGCCGGGCGCGGGTGCGGGGCTCCCGCCAGTGGCGGGGGCGGCATGTGGCGGGCCCAGGGGCAGGCGCAGCAGGACCGTGCCCGCCTCGGGGTCGCTGGTCAGGATGCCACCGAGCGCGGCGGCGCGCGTGGCCAGGCGTTCGCGCACCGCGGGCCGGGTGGCGCGGTGTGCGCCGGTCGCGGTGAGAAGCAGGGCGTCGTCGGCGACGTCGAGCGCGAGCGCGGTGGGCGTAGGGCGGCCCTCTGCCCCCACCGGCTCGCCCGCCGTCAGTATCGTCTCGGCGGCGCGATAGGCCGCGAGATCCACCTCGGCCGGCAGCTGCTCCGGCACCCGGCCGGAGACATGGACCTCGACCTCGCGGCCGGTCGCCCGGCACTGGTGGGCGAGCAGGTCCAGCGCCTGGAGCGTGGGCTGCGGCCGCAGCTCGCCGTGCTCCTGCCCGTCGCGTACCGCGTCGAGCAGTGTGCGCATGGCGGCCAGCGCGTCGCGCGCCCGCTGCGCGGCCTGCGGCAACCGTCCCGCCTCCGCCTCCTCGATCACCTCGGCCGTACGTGACAGCACGGTGGTCTCCAGCCCGGCCGTGATGCGGCGGCGTTCGGCCCATGCCTCGCGGACCGCTTCCCGCGTCCACGCGGTGAGACGGTCCTCGTGCGCGCCCCGCTCACTCCGTTCCCGCTGCCCGTACCGTGCACCCACAGCGCAGGCCACGCCCGCCGCGGCGGCCGACACCGCGCCGGCGCTCGCGGCCACCGTCCCGGCGGACACGCCGCCACCGTCCCGGGCGAGAACCACGAAGGCAGCGGCGACGGTGTGCACCGCGACGGCCGCCGCCGGCAACACCCACGGCCGCCCTCCGGCGAACCGGCGGACCGTGTGCGCGTACGTGCGCGTCGTACGGCCCTTGGCGGAGGTGTTCCGGGGGGACTGCTCGCCAGAGTCCCGGTTCAGCACCTCCCGGTTCGGCACCGCGCGCTTCGCAGCCGCCCCTTTCGCCGCGTCATCACCGCGCTCGGCGGCGTGGCCGTTCGACGCCCCGCGTGCCGCGTGTACGGCGAGCATCGTGCAGGTGGCGAGCCCGCTCAAGGCCAGGGGGAGGGACACCGGCCCCGCGTACCCGCCCTCGGCCATCGCGACGGGCCACAGCGCGGCCAGGACGAGCAGCGCGCCCGACGCGGTGCGTGGCGCGCGGCGCAGCCACAGCAGCGCCACCGCCTGCGCCCCGGCCAGCAGCGCGAACAGCACACCGGCCGAGACACCGGGGCCGCTCGACGCCTCCTCGCCCCGGATGACGGCCAGAGGCACCAGAGGCTGCACACACAGACCGAAGGCGGCGGCGAACTGTGCGACACGGAAGGACCGTGGGACGGACGCCGGGGGCGGCACCGCGGCCCGCCCCGGCAGCACCGCGCGCACCTCCCACCCTCCGTCGGGCGTCGGCCCGCTCGTCAGCGTGCCGCCCGCCTCCCGCGCCCGGCCGCGCAGCATCGTCTGCCCGCGTCCGCCGCCGAGACCCGCACCGTGCGGGGTGCCGCCCTCGGGAGTCTGGGGGGCCGCGTTCGTGACCACGATCTCCGTGCTCGCCTCGCCGTAGGAGCACCGCACAGTCGTCGGGGCGCCGAAGGCGTGGCGCACGGCGTTCGTCAGGGCCTCGCGGACGATCCCGTACGCGGCGTCGCCGACGGACCCCTCCGGCAGTGCCTCGATGTCGCAGGTGACGGGCTGTCCCAGGGAACGGAACCCGTCCACCAGGGCCCGCATCCGTTCCTCCGGCTCCTGGACGTCCTCCACCCGGGCCGTCGGAGCCCGCACCGCACCGAGGGCCCGGGTCACCGTCCGGCCCGTGTCGGCGGCGAACCGCAGCGCCTCACCCACCAGTTCCGGACGCCGCTCGCCGAGCCCGAGCGCCGCCTCCGTCGTGACGACGACGGCCGTCAGGTGGTGCGCGCTGACGTCATGCAACTCGCGCTCCATACGACGGCGCTCGGCCGCGGGGAGACGGTGCCGCTCGGCCTGGGCCCGGTGCCGCTGCTGCTCGGCGGTCCTGCGCGCGGTGCGCAGCCGCCCCAGTTGCAGACCGGTGCCGCAGGCGGCGGCGTAGAGCAGGGCCGTCAGGACGAGGTCCAGGCCCTGGCGCTCGCCGAGCCCGTGCAGGCTGATGTTGTATATGACCTGCCAGACGGCGAGGGTGGCCACGCACAGCACAGCGGTGGTGGTGTCGCGCTCCATCGCCACCGTGAGGAGCGCGAGGGCGACACCCGCGGTGCCCAGCACCGCCATTGCGCCGGCGGGCAGCGGGCCAGCGCCGACGGCGCAGGCGGCGACGACGAGGACCAGGACGGGCACGGGCCTGGTGCGCCGCGCGCACAGCGCGGCCGTCACCAGAGTGTCGACCAGGATCGCCGCGAGGAGATCGGCGGTCGCCGGTGTGGCGCCGAGCAGCAGCGCGGCACCTGGCCACACCAGGGCTTGGGCAGCCAGCAGCAGGACCGGCAGCAGCCGGTCGTCGGTTCGTTCCATGATGTGTTCAAGGCTAGCGAGCAGGGTCCTCGCGGGCCTCCGGCCACAGGCGGACAGCCGACTCCACCCAGGGATAGAGACGGGCCGCTCGCACCCCGTCCCGGGATGGAGCGTGAACGCCTCGCGCGCGTGCGCCGGGTTCGGGGCGGTGGGCGGGCACCGCGTGGATCAGCGGCCGCGCGGCGCCGGTTTCACCACCGTGCCGTTCTCACCACCGCGCCGTCCTCACCACCGTGGGCGGGTGGACCAGCCGGAGCCCCATCTGGATCAGGAGCCATCCGGCACGGTCGCGCAGCCATGACCAGCGCCGCCACGGCCGCGGGGAAGCAGCCGCGCGGCGTGCGAGGGCGTGTGCGTCGGCCGCCGTGCGCAGCTCGCAAGACCGCACGTGGCTGAGGAGCAAGTACGCCTCGGGGTCGTGGGTCATGCCGTCACCTCGGGTGGCCGGGGGAAGGCATGCAGGTGGATGCGGACGGTTTCGGCCTGCTCGTCGTGCTCCGCTTGCCCGTCGCGCTCGCCGTGCTCGTCGTGCTCGTCGTGCTCGTTCCGCGCAGCCTCCACGCCGCTGTCCCGGTAGCTTTCGACGACCTCATGGAGCCGACTGGTCAGCTCCCGTACCTGCCGGGGCGTCAGGCTGAGCTGGAAGTCGCTGACGTCGGAGACTTCGCGCCACGGCGTCGGCCACTCCTGGAAGGTGCCGAGGAAGGAGGCGAGTTCCAGCGCGTGGTGCGCTGCCATCTCCTGGAGGAACAGGTGCAGCGCACCCCGTACCTCGGGGTCGGTGTGATCGAAGAACTCGTTGACGCTGTCGATCCGGGTTCCCTCGTGTGCCGACTTCCACCACCGTTCCCGGCCGGTGCCGCGTTCGGGATCGTCTCGGACGAAGCCGTACTCGGCGAGCTGCCGCAGGTGGTAACTGGTGGCCCCGCTCGACTCGCCCAGCCGGGCGGCCAGTTGAGAGGCGGTCGCGGGCCCGTACTCCCGCAAGGACCCCAGCAATCGCATCCGCAGGGGATGCGCGACCGCGCGCAGCGAACGGGCGTCGAGCCGGTGGACCGGGCGTTCATAGCTGACCATGCTGAAACACTCTAGGGATGCAAAGAACCTTTGCATAGGAGTTTTGCGAAAGCCGTGTGCACCCTCTCGCCTGCGCTCATCTCATCGCCCCGCCACCGCGAAACGACGGTTCAGGGCCGGACAGGTGTGCCCGTCGGGGCAGCAGGAGCGGGGTGGCCAGCAGGAGGAGGCCGGAGAGGGTGATCGCCGTGAGGGGGCCGGTGAGGGTGGCGAGGACGCCCCAGGCCACCATCATGGCGGCCTGTACGAGCTTGCTGCTCACGCTCCATGTGCTGAGGACCTGGGCTGCGTGCCGCGCGGGAGTCCGGCGCAGGCGTTCCGTGGCGTAGACCGGGTTGAAGACGCCCATGCATGTGATCAGCAGGGCCTCGACGACGATCACGGTGAGGAGCCCGGGCACACCGGGCCCGATGAACGCGAGACCGAGCGGGAAGAGCGACCGCAGCCATCCGGAGACCGACATCACCCGGTACCGCCCGTAGCGCCGCACGAGGCGCGCGGAGAGGCGGGCGCCCGCGAAGCCGCCGAGTGCCGGGATGCCGAAGGCGAGGCCGTACTGCCAGGCCGGGTAGTGGTACTCGCCCAGCAGGAGGAGGGCCAGGAGCGGCACGGTGGCCATGATCAGGCCGCTGACGAGGATCGAGTTGAGGAAGAGGCCGCGCAGTGCGGGGTCGTGGAGGATGCGGCGCCAGCCGGTGAGCAGCCGCGCTCCGCGCGTCCCGGCGGCCGGGTCGCGGGGTGCCGCGACGTCGCCTCCGCGGATGCGGAGGACGCCGAGCGCGGACAGCAGATAGCTGAGGGCGTCGGCCATGACGGTGACGACCGGGCCGAGCAGCCCGATGAGTGCCCCGCCGAGAGGCGGGCCGGCCGCCGTCGCCACCCAGTGCGTGCCCTCGAACCTCCCGTTCGCGACAAGGAGGCGATCGCCTCGGACGAGGTGTTTCAGATACGCGCCGGACGCGGCGCCGAAGGCGATGCTCGCGGTCCCGGAGACGACCGAGACGACCAGGAGCTGGACGTACGACAGCAAGCCGAGGGCGTACGCGACCGGCACACTCACCATCGCGAGGCACCGGGCCAGATCCATGGCGATCATCACCGGACGCTTGGCCCTGTGCTCCACCCACGGCCCCAGCGGGAACGCGGCCACCGCCGCGACGGCGAGCCCGGCCGCCTCCAGCAGCGACACCGCGAACACGGGAGAGTGCAGCACTCGCACCGCGATCAGTGGGAACGCACCGAAGGCCGCCCATGTGCCGTACGTGCTGACGGCGTAGGACGACCACAGCCAGCCGAAATCGGACCCCAACTTCACGCGCACATGTCTCCTCAGCGACCACCGGTGTGTGAGCCCCCGCATCACACCGGCCGCACCGGAGCAGGCGCAAACAACCACCTGCCGACGAGCCACAACCATCAGTTGGACGTACATAGGCTGGACCCATGGACACCGAGGCAGTGCGTTCGTTCGTCAGGGCGGCCGAGTCCGGACAGTTGCGGCACGCGGCCGACGAGCTGGGCGTGACACAGCAGGCGGTCTCGAAGCGGATCGCGGCCCTGGAGCGACGGCTGGAGGCCCGCCTGTTCACACGGACAGCGCGAGGCGTCGAACTGACCCCTGACGGGAAGGCGTTCCTCCCGCACGCACGGAGCATCGTCGCGAGTGCGGACCGCGCAGTCGCCGCGGTCGGGCCGGGCTCACGCGCCCTGCGGATCGACGTTCTCGGCCTGCGCAGCGCACAGGCCGTCGTCCTGCACGACTACTGGCGGGCACACCCCGGAACCGGCCTCGACGTGGTGACGCTCAGAGTCGACGACCCGCACGTGGTGGCAGCCGCCGTCCAGGCGGGCGACATCGACGCCTCGTTCCGCACCGTCACCGATCCGGCCACACTGCCGCCCGACGTGCGGATGATCCACGCCTTCGACTCCCCGCTGGAACTCCTCGTCGGCCCCGGGCATCCGCTCGCCTCGGCGCACACACTCACACCACCCGAGCTGCGCGGGCTCCGCATCTGGGTGCCGGGCATCGCGCCCCGGAGCGAATGGGCGGAGTTCTACGATCAGCTCGCCACCGACTTCGACCTCCGCATCGACGCGGCAGGCCCGCACTTCGGCGACGAGGTGCTGCTCGAATCGCTCGCGGACTCCGCCGACGTGGCCACCCTCGTCGGTGCGCGCGACCGCTACACCTGGCCGACGGGCAGCGGCCTGCGCCGCGTCCCGATCGTGAACCCGACGCTCGCCTACCCCCTCTCCCTCATGTTCCCCGGCACACACCCGCACCCGGGGCTGCGGGCCGTCATCCGCCACCTCGCAAGCCTGACACCCTCTCCCGGGACGGTCTGGCTTCCGGCCTGGGCAACGCCGTCGGACCGGAGGGTGTCCGCAGCCGCAGGTCTGCCTGGTCTGCCTGGCCTGCCCCTCGACGGGACTCCTCAGCCGGGCGCCCCCGCGACCCGCACACGCTGACTCTCCCCGTCGGAGAGGAACGCCGCCAGCGCCAGCGCCTCCTCGCCGACGTCGTCACGCTCGCCCCGCGAGAAGGCACGCAGCGGGGTGACGGCCACCGTGCCGTCCTCGACGTCCCACGTCGCGGCGACGCGCCCGTCGACCAGCACCACACGCGCACCGGCCACCGACAGACCACGGTGCGCGTCGTCGATGATCCGGCCGCGGTCGTGGTAGCCGAGGATCGCGTTGTCGAAGGCGGGGAGGAAGCGGACCGGCGCGGGTGTGCCGGGGTCGGGGCGTGGTGCGTCGGGCAGGTCCAGCAGTTCCCGGCCCCGCTCGTCGCGGAAGACGACCAGCTCGTCGCGCAGCGCTGCCACCGCGGCGGGCAGCCCGGCGAGGCCGCACCAGGCGCGCAGGTCGGCCGAGGCGGCCGGGCCGAACGTGGCCAGATAGCGTCGCACCAGTGCCTGGCCCACCGGATCGGAGGGGTCGTCGGACGGCGGGTCGATCTCGCGGCCCAGCCACGAGGAGAGCAGCACGTTGCGCACCCCCGCCCTCGTACGCCACACCCCGCGCGGCGGCATCTGCACCGTCGGCAGGAGCGCGGCGACCAGCATCTCGCCCAGTGGCCGCGCCCCGGCAGCGGGCCAGCGCGCGGCGACCGCCCGCGCCAGCTCGGACATGGAGCGGGGCTCGTCGTCGGACATCACGGCCAGGCCCGCCGCCGCCAGCTCGTTCAGGTCCACACCGTCCAGCTCGCGGCGGTAGGTGCCCAGCACCCGCTGACGCAGCATGGCCGTGTGGCGGGACCGCCAGGCCACGGCGTCGTCGGCGGTGACGAGATGGACCGTGCGGCGCATGAGGTGGGTCCGCACCACGTGCCGCTCCGTCAGCAGGTCCGAGAGCGCCGCCGGGGTGAACGCGTCCAGCCGCGACCAGAGTCCGGCGAAGGGCTCCTGCGGCTCCTGTGCCTGGATGCCGCCCAGGTGTGCCACGGCGTCGAGGACCGGCAGGCGGGCGCGGTCGAGCAGCAACTGCCGGGCGAGTGTCGCGCGGTTGAGGGCACGGGTGCCGAGGACGGTCCTCGGGGTGGTCCGGCTCGTCGGGGTCATGCGGCGCTCCGTTCTTCGGCCGGGCGTCGGCGCGGGGAGGTGTGGATCGGGTCGGGTGGGGTGCAGGACACGTCGATCGGTCCGAGGCCGGTGTTGCCCGCCTGGCCGAACACCAGCTCGCGCGTCTTCACTGTGGGTCCTTGTCCAGGTGTCTGCGTGGTCTGGGTGTCTGCGTGTCCGCGTGGTGGGTCGGGTGGTGTGCCCGGGGGCGCGGCACGGGGAGCCCGCCCCCGGGCGGTGCCGGTCAGCCCGCGTTGTACTCGCTGACGACGTCCAGTACCCAGGTCACGCTGAACCGGTCCTTGAGCATTCCGTACAGGGGCGCCCACTGCGCGGGAGCCAGGGGCTGGACGACGGTCGCGCCCTCGGCGAGCCTCTCCCAGAACGTGGTGATCTCGTCGGCCGACTCACCGCGCACCGACACGAAGAACGCGTTCTCGCCCCGGTCCCACGGCATGCGCGAGGGCACGTCGTAGGCCATCACACGAAAGCCGTTGCCGGAGGCCACCTGGCCCCACATCACCTGGTCCGCCTCGGACGGTTCCTGGACGATTCCGGCGTCCTTGTACGTGACCACGGCCACCTCTCCGCCGAAGACGGACCGGTAGAAGTCGAGCGCCGCGCGGGCGTCGCCCCGGAAGTTCAGGTGGGTCACAGTGTTGACGGACATGACGGTTCCTTGTCTCTTGATCCGGCTTGCCAGGGCGCGGCCGGACGCGTCCGGTGAGGTGCGTGCGTCCAGTGGGAGTGCGTGTGTCGGGTGACGTCCGCACGTCCCGTTCCGGCCTCGCCCTGTGATCACACAGTCGCAGGGGAAGAGGTCAGGGTGTGTCCGCTTCTTCGGGCAGCATGGGACCCATGCCGAAGACATCAGCGCGACTGCTGTCGCTGCTCTCCCTGCTCCAGGCGCGCCGGGACTGGCCGGGTGCGCTGCTGGCCGAGCGGCTGGACGTCAGCCCGCGCACCGTGCGCCGCGACGTCGACCGGCTGCGGGAGCTGGGCTACCCCATCGTGACGTTCAAGGGGCCCGACGGGGGATACCGGCTCGACGCCGGTTCGGAACTGCCTCCGCTGCTGTTCGACGACGAACAGGCCGTCGCCCTCGCCGTCGCGCTCCAGATCGCCACGACGACGGGTGTCGGCATCCAGGAGGCCGCGGCACGCGCGCTGACCACCGTCCGGCAGGTCATGCCCGCACGGCTGCGCCGCCGTATCGACACACTCCAGGTCACCGCCGTCGAGCGGCCGGAGGCACGCCCGTACCCCCAGGTCGGCAGCGGTGTCTTCATGGCACTGAGCGCCGCGGTCCACGCCCGCGAGGTACTGCGCTTTGACTACACCCCGGTTCCTCCGCCGGGAGCCGGGGAAGCCAGGGAAGCCGGGGAAACAGGAGGGCACGGGGGAACCGCCGACGGTGGGCGTGCCGGGCCCGCGCCGCGTCGCGCCGAGCCCCACCACCTCGTCACCTGGGGCGGGCGCTGGTACCTCGTCGCCTGGGACCTCGACCGCGAGGACTGGCGCACCTTCCGCGCGGACCGCATCACCCCGCGCACTCCCACGGGGCCCCGCTTCACCCCGCGTGACGTGCCCGGAGGGGAGGTGGCCACCTTTGTGGCCAACAGGTTCCGGGGCGTCGACGGCAGCGGCGACTGGCCCTGCCGAGGCGAGGTGATCCTCGACCTGCCCGCCGCCGAGGTGTCCCGCTACACGCCCGACGGTGTCGTCGAGGCACTCGGCCCCGACCGCTGCCGGCTCGTCATGGGCTCGTGGTCGTGGCCCGGACTGGCCGCGTCCCTCGGCAGGTTCGACGCCGGCATCGAGGTCGTCGGACCCGCCGAGCTGAGGGACGCCTTCGCGCACCTGGCGCGCCGTTACGCGGCTGCCGCCACCCCGTCACGGGGGTGACGGGGCCTGCGGGGCCGGTCAGCCGGAGTGCACCTTCTGGTAGAGGTCACCCAGGTAGTAGTCGGAGGGATCGGGGTTTTCCGCGAGCTGCTTGTTGTGGACGAAGAAGTCTCCGAGCTTCTTCAGCCAGCGGTCCAGCTCGCCGTTCTTCGTCTTCGCCGCCAGCTCGTCGGTGGAGAGTGTCTCCACGTGCGAGGCGTCGGCCGTCGCCTGCGCCTTGCTCACGTCCAGCATCTTGGCGGTGAGGGCGATGGTCTCCTCGGGGTGCTTCTCGCGCCAGTCGTTGGCCTGCTGCAACACCTTGACGACCTTGGTGTTCTTCGACTCCGGCACCTTGTTCCCGGCGACGAAGGCCGTGGGGAAGATGTCCCCGGTGTCCTTGGTGCTGGCCACCTCCTCCAGCTTCGGGACCTTCTTCCGCATGGTGTCGATGGAGGGGTAGAAGATGCCCGCGCCGTCGATCTTCCCGGAGGTGAAGGAGGAGACGACGGTGGACGGGTCCATGGCGACCTTCTGGATGTCCTTCGTGGTCATCCCGGCCTTCTCCAGCGCCATGTTGAGGATCATGTCGCCTGAGGTGCCCTCGGGCACACCGACCCGTTTACCCTTGAGCTCCTTCATCGACGTGATGCCGGGCTGGGCGATGACGCGGTCGGCGTACGTGAACGTGTTGACCCCCACCACTTTGGCCTTGCCTGAGGCGGGGAGCCACATCGCGCCGGGGCCGATGTAGCCGTAGTCGAGATCGCCGGAGCCGAGTGCCTGGATCTGCACGGGGCCGTTGTTGAACACCTTCGTCTTCGCGGTGAGGCCCTGCTTCTTCCACAGCCCCTGCTTCTGGGCGATGGCCAGCAGGGAGGCGCCGTTGTAGTCGCCTATGTAGCCGAAGTCGACGGTGTTGTCGTCCTCGGCTGCTCCCGTCGAGCACGCGTTCATGGCGAGGGTCAGGACGGTGACGGAGAAGAGCGCCGACAACGTGCGGCGGAGGGTGCTTCCGGGCATGGCGGAGGTGTCCTATCAGGGAGGGGAGGTGACGGGGCGGAGGCGTGGGTGTGGGCGTGGGTGTGGGCGTGCCCCGGAGAGGGACGAGGCGGCGGTGTCCGGCGAGGCCGGTGGTGTGGTGTGCGGTGAGGCGCTGTGAGGCGCTCACGCGGCGGGCGCGGCGTCCTCCTGGTGGTAGACGGACGTCCACACCGCGTTCCGGATCTGCCGGAACTCGGCGGAGAGGCGGATCTCCTCGGTACGTGGGTAGGGCAGGTCCACGTCGATGACGCGGTGGACGCGCCCTGGCCTGGCTGCCATGACCACCACACGGCTGGCCAGGTACACCGCCTCGTCTACGTCGTGGGTGATGAACAGGACGGTGCGCTTCTCGCGGCTCCACGTCGCCAGGAGCTGGTCCTGCAACTGCACCCGCGTGAGGGCGTCGAGCGCGCCGAACGGCTCGTCCATGAGGAGGACGCGCGGATCCACCGCGTAGGCGCGGGCGATGGCGCAGCGCTGCTTCATGCCGCCCGACAGCGTCTTCGGGAGTGCGTCGGCGAAGTCCTCCAGCCCGACGAGGGATATCGCGTCGGCGGCCCTGCGGTGCCGCTCCTCGGCGGAGACGGCGGCGAGCTTGAGGCCGAACTCCACGTTCTGACGCACAGTCAGCCAGGGGAACAGCGCGTACTGCTGGAAGATCACACCCCGGTCAGGGCCCGGCCCCGTCACCGGCTCCCCGTCCACCAGCACCTGGCCCGAGCTGGGTTCCTGGAGCCCGGCGGCCATGCTCAGCAGGGTGCTCTTGCCGCACCCGGACGGGCCGACGACGGTGACGAACTCCTGGTCAGCGATGTCCAGGGACACCCCGTCCAGCGCGGTGAACTCGGCGCCCTTGAGCGGGAAGGTCTTCACCACGTCCCGAAAGCTGATCTTGCTGTTCATCGTCGCTCCTGCCAGCCGGTGAGCCGTCGTTCGGCGAGCAGCAGCAGCCGGTCCATGAGGAGGCCGAGCACGCCGATGGTGATGAGGGACACGAAGATGGTGTCCATCTCGAACCAGGTGGACGCCTTCTGCATCCGGTACCCCAGCCCTTCCTGGGCGCCGATCAGCTCCGCCGCGACCACCGTGGCCCACGAGGCGCCGAGCCCGATGCGCATGCCGACGAGGATGAACGGCGTGGAGGCCGGGACGACCACCTTGGCGAAGATGACCCGGTCCGAGGCGCCCAGGACCCGGGCCGCGTTGATGAGGGTGCGGTCCACGTCGACCACGCCCTGGAAGGAGGCGACGACGCAGGCCATGAACGAGGCGAGGTAGATGACCGCGATCTTCGGCACCTCGCCGATCCCGAGCAGCACGACCGTGAGCGGGATGAGGGCGAGCGGCGGGATGGTGCGGAAGAACTGGATGTAGGGCTCGACCACGGCACGCACCGTCGGGTACCAGCCCATGAGGAAGCCCACGGGCACGGCGACGACCACGCCGAGCGCGTAGCCGAGGAAGACCCGGCGCAGGCTGGCGAGCACGTCGGTCGCGAGGGTGCCGTCGGCGACCATGTCCCCGGCCTTGCCCGCCACGGCCGCCGGAGTGGGCAGGTTCTCGACCAGGCCGAGCGCCGCCACGACCGCCCAGACGAGGACACCGGCCACCAATGCGAGGGCGTTGAGGACGAGCGGACGTCGCCGGGAGGAGCGTGCGGCGCGCTGCGAGGGCTGCGGCGGCTGCGCCACGGTGGTCTTCTCGGGAGGGACGATCACGGCCATGGGTGCCTCACTGGATTCACGCGTGCTCCTCGGTGACGGGCTGCGGATAGCGGGAGAGCAGGGGGGTTTCGTGGAGGACGAGGGCGATGCCGCCCAGCGCGCTGCCGGCTTCGCCGAGGGCGGCCCGCCGTACGCGCACGCGGTCCCTGACCATCGGCATCACATGGGTGTGCAGGGCCCGCCTGACGGGCTCGAGCAGGGCGTCTCCGGCGTCCGCGAGTTCGCCGCCGATGACGATGACGCCCGGACCGACCGCGTTGCACACGGCGGCGAGCACGGTACCGATGTCGGTCCCCGCCCGCTCCAGCACCGTCAGCGCGACCGGGTCGCCCGACTCGGCCGCGGCCAGGAACGCGGGGAAGCCCCCGGCCGTGCCTCCGGCCTCGCGGTAGCGGTGCAGGACGGCGTCGAGCGAGGCGACGGTCTCCAGACAGCCGGTGCCGCCGCACTCGCAGGGCGCGCCGTCGGGGTCGACGGTGATGTGCCCGAACTCGCCCGACATGCCGTGCGTTCCCCGGTGCAGCGAGCCGCCGACGACCAGGCCGCCGCCCACACCGTGGGACAGCCGCAGATACAGGACGTCGCCGCCGTCGGAGGCCGCGCCCCACACCGCCTCGGCGAGCGCGGCGAGCCTGGTGTTGTTGTCGATCAGCACCGGGACGCCGAACCGCTCGCGGAGCAGACCGGACAGGCCCGTCGGGCCTTCGGCGGCGCCGGGCGACGGGGCCTGTGCCCCGGGGGCAGCACCGGAGCCGCCGGCATCCCCGGCATCCCCGACGTCGCCGATCGGTCCGACCACGCCGACCCCGATCGCGCTCAGCGCGCCGAGCCGGAGGGTGCCGCGCCGTGCTGGCCTTCGGCCGGACGCCCCCGACGCCCCCGACGCCCCCGACGCACCGGACGCGCCTGACGTGCCGCGCTCCGCCTCGTCGTCCGGGGGAGCGCCGCCGAGCGAGCCGAGGAGACGTTCCGCGATGTCGGCCCGCTGGGACCAGGTCAGTCCCGGCGCGTGCGCCTCGCTGGCCGAACCGATCATCTCGTGGGCGACGTTGATCGCCGAGACATGGACAGCGCGACGGGCGAAGTCGATGCCGATCGCCTCCCCGGCATCCGGGTTGAGGCTGAGCTTCTCGACCGGCCGCCCGCGCCTGCGTACCTCGGCCGGAGGGGTGGCGGCGACCACCGCTCCGCCCTCCACGAGACCGGCGACGATGTCGTACAGGGTGGTGCGGGACAGGCCGCTGTGCGCGCCCAGTTCGGCCCGGCTGAGGGGGCCGTGCTTACGGAGGAGATCCAGAACGGACTGCTCATGGCTCTTGCGCAGCCGCGTGAGCGGACCGTCGTGTGCCTGCATGCCGCACAGCATGGAGAGCGCCACGGTTTTTCGTCAATGAGTCGGAACAAAAAGATTTCCGGCCCCCGCGGGCCCGGACAAGGCGCCGCAGCGCCGCCGTTGCGGGGCCGTCCCGCCCATGGCCGCCAGGGGGAGCGGTCCCTGGCCGCCCAATTATGTTCGCACTATTGACATAAATCTCGCGCAGGTCGGAACATGCCTCGCGTGGCACTGGTCAAGATCGCCCCACCACGCGGCGGTGACGACGGACGCCCGCGTGGACGCGCGCCCTCGGCCGCGGCGGAGCGGGCGGACAACGCACCGGCCACCCGCGACGTCCCCCGCCCCGGTCGCCCCCGCTGACCCCGGGACGGCCGAACCGAAAGGGTCCCCGTGCGCCCCAACATGCTCTTCCTCATGACCGACCAGCACCGGGTGGACACCCTCGGCGCCTACGGCAACCCGCACGTCCGCACCCCGAACCTGGACCGGCTCGCGGCCGAGGGCACCCGCTTCGACAGCTTCTACACCCCCACCGCGATCTGCACCCCGGCCCGCGCCAGCCTGCTCACCGGCGCCGCGCCGTTCCGGCACAAGCTGCTGGCCAACTACGAGCGCAACGTCGGATATCTGGAGGACCTCGCCGACGACCAGTTCACCTTCGCCGGGCAACTGCGCTCCGAGGGCTACCGGCTCGGGCTGATGGGCAAGTGGCACGGCGGTGTGCGGCGCACCGCGGCCGACTACGGCTTCGAGGGCCCGGACCTGGCGGGCTGGCACAACCCCGTGGACCACCCCGACTACCTCGCCTACCTGGAGGAGAACGGCCTGCCGCCGTACCGCATCACCGACCCCGTACGCGGCACCACACCCAACGGCAGCCCCGGCAACCTCCTCGCCGCGCGGCTGCACCAGCCGGTCGAGGCGACCTTCGAGCACTACCTCGCCACCCGCACCATCGAGATGCTGCGCCGCTGGGTGGCCGACGGAGTGGGCGGCGGCGTCACGGGGCCCGGAGCGGTCACCGGGACAGGGGAGGAGGCGGAGGAGGGGGAGGACCGGCCGTTCTTCATGGCCACCCACTTCTTCGGCCCCCACCTGCCCTACATCCTCCCGGACGCGTACTACGACATGTACGATCCCGCGCTGGTCGAACTGCCCGCCTCGGTGAGCGAGACCTTCGCCGCGAAGCCCCCGGTGCAGAGCAACTACAGCAAGCTGTGGGCCTTCGACACGATGCCGCTGGAGGAGAGCCGCAAACTCATCGCCGTCTACTGGGGCTATGTGACCCTCATCGACGAACAGATCGGACGGATCCTCGACGCGGTACGCGAGCTGGGTCTGGAGGAGCACACCGCGGTGTTCTTCACCGCCGACCACGGCGAGTTCACCGGCGCACACCGGCTGCACGACAAGGGCCCGGCGATGTACGAGGACATCTACCGCATCCCCGGCCTGCTGAAGGTCCCCGGCGGTCCTGCGGGGCAGGTCCGCGACGAGTTCGTCTCGCTCACCGACTGCGCCGCCACCATCCTCGACCTCGCGGGCAGCGACACCAAGCCCGCTGTGGACAGCCGCAGCCTGCTGCCGCTGGCCACCGGCGAACACCCCGAGTGGGACGAACACCACCTCGCGGAGTTCCACGGCCACCACTTCCCGTACCCCCAGCGCATGCTGCGCACCCGCCGCCACAAACTGGTGGTCAACCCCGAGTCGCGCAACGAGCTGTACGACCTGGCCGCCGACCCCGACGAACTGCACAACCGCTACGACCACCCCGAACTGCGCGAGGTACGGGCCGAACTGACCCGTACGCTCTACGACTTGCTGCGCGAGCGGGGCGACAACTTCTTCCACTGGATGACGCCCATGTACGACGTGGAGACGGACTACGACACCACACTCTCGGCGTTCGAGAGCGAACCCGCCGACTGACCGGCCGACCGACCCACCGGACCGACCCGCCGACCACCAGGAGCGGCAACGGCCCCGGGCCGTCAGCCCGTGGCCGTCGGCGGGCGGCCGGTGGTGCGTTCGGTCCGGTGCGGCGGCCGGCCGACCGCCCGCTGCATGCGGAGCTGGCCGATCTCCGCTGCGTTCTTCATCAGCTCGGCGTTCACCCAGGTGACCATGTGGGCGACCGTGTGCCGGGGGTCGTGCTGCCACGGGAACGGTGCGGTGGCCTCCAGGCCGTCATCGGTGAGCTGGTCCAGGGCCGTCAGCCACTGCGCACGCAGACCGCGCAGCCACTCGACGGTCGGCTCGCCCGCGCCCGGCCAGATGACGTCACCGCGCTCCCGGGCCGTTCTGCCGTGGGCGTGGTCGATGGTCACGCTCCACCACCAGCCGATGTGCCAGCTCAGCCAGGCGATCGTCGGCACAGGAACGGGGTCAGGCTCGCTCTCCGCCCAGTCCGGTACCCACGCGCCGTCATCGGCCCGGCGTACCGTCCAGCAGTCGGCGGCGGGCTCCCACAGGAAGTCGTCCGGCTGGAGCCTCTCCAAGTGGTACTCGAACAGCGACCACGTCAGGTCGAACTGCCAGCGCAGCAGGTCGAGCGAGTGCCGTGGGGCAGGCCCGTTTCGGGAGACAGTCACGGGCCGACCCTCGCACGACGTTGTTGCCGATGGGAATCGATTATTCAGCGGCACGGATGATCGCACGCCACCCCGGAGCCCTCGTGCCCCCGGTTCAGTGCCCCCGGTTCCGGCGCTTGACGTACAGGCGGTTGCCGCGCGGGCCCGTCCACTCCACGCGCACGACACCGGGGACGGCGGCGTCGGCGAGGCGCGACGGGTCCGACCAGTAGCCGAAGTTCGGGTTGCGGAAGAAGGTCGCCCACAGCTCGCCGTCGCGGTCCACGAAGAAGTTGTTGTGCCCGGCGCCGACACCCGCGGTCCACCGCTTCGAATAGGGACCCTCGAAGGTGTCAGAGACGGCGACGACCGCGTCGTACTGATACTGCACGCGGCCGTCGCCGGGCGGATCGTAGGCGTAGCGCGGGCTGCCGTAGCGGTCGATCGACGTCCGGTCCCACGCGGCGTGCAGGAGGTAGTACTTGCCGCCGTGCTTGAACACGTAGGCGCCCTCCAGATACGGCTCCGGCGAGTAGCGCGTCTGCCGGAAAGCGGGGAGGTCCGTCGTCGGGACGATGTCCTCCATGTCGTCCCGGAACTTCGCGTACAGATCGTTGTGCAGCACGAGCCACGCGTCGTCGCCCTCGCTGTAGAGGCTGCCGTCGATGTGGTGGTACGCGCCGGGCTCGATGAACTTCGGGCCGCCGATGAACGGGTCGCCGAAGGGCTTGTCCAGGTTGCCCTCGATCAGCCGGTACGGGCCCTCGACCCCGCCCTCGCTCACCAGCAGGAACGAACCCACCTTGCGGGAGTGGTCGCCCATGCACGCGACGAGGTACCACGTGTCGCGGAAGTAGTGCAGCTCGGGGGCCCACGCCTGGCCGCGCTTGCCGAACTCGTCGTCGTGCCAGTACCGCTGCCAGTCGGCGACGACCGTACGCCCGGGCCTGTTCTCGTCGGCGAACTCGGGCGACCACACCTTGCCCTTCTCCGCGCCCGGCCGGATGCCGCTCGTGTCGGCGAGCTTCCACGGCCCGCGCAGGGAACGGGAGGTCCACACGAAGATGCCGTCGTTCCACGGGGCCGCCGCCTCCAGGCCCGGCACGCGGGTGGTGCCGGTGGCGACGTAGAGCGGACGGCCGTCGACGACGAAGCAGTTGACGTAGGTGTCGCGCATCCAGACCTGGCCGCGCTCCTTGTCACGGGGCCTCAGTTCGAGCGGGAGGACGAAGGAGTTGTCCTCGCGCGGCCACAGGTCGGTACGCGCGTCGGCGAGGCTGTAGGGCTCCGGCTCGGGAAGGTTCTCCGGGTGGCGGCCCCGGGGCACGGCCTTCCCCTGTGCGATCTGCTGTGCGGTCTGCGCCGACGGTTCGGTCTGCGCCGCCTGCGCGGTGGTCGCGGGCAGCGCCGCCGCCGCTCCGAGGGAGCCTGCTGCGGCCAGGAGGGACCGTCTGCCGAGGTGTGAGCCGTTCTCGGAACTGGTCATCCGTCACGTCCTTTGCGTCGTCGAGGAATACGCCCGTTGGCCCGGCCCGGCCCGACGAGTCCCGCACGTCCTGGCCTGGCATGCCGCTCAGCATGCGAAGGCCCGCTGATTTTCGTCAACACCACGGAAAAATAATCCGGAGCGTCCGACGGCAGCGCGGAACCGCACGTCAGAGCGTTTCCGCTGTTCGCGCGAGGTGCCGAAGGGAATGCGCGAAGGTCACGATTGCATAACGCGAAGGAGGTGACGGCCTCTCGGGCAGCCGCCGAATACTCGGCTGCGCGGGACACGGCTCGCGGTTAGGCTCCCGCCCGAGGGGCTGACGAGGCGCCGTGCCGACGGCGGCCGGTCAGCGGACCGGGGGAGGTTCGGAAATGGCGAGTCACCTGTTCGCGCTCTGCTGGGACGCGGACGAGCCGCCGCGGCTGGCACGGTTCTGGTCCGGGCTCCTGGGCTGGGAGACGGCCGGAGAGCCGGACGAGGGCGTCGTCCTCGTGCCCGGTGACGACACCGGGTTCCGGCTCCGCTTCCTCCCGTCCACGGAGGGGAAGAGCGGCCAGAGCCGGATGCACTTCGACCTGACGAGCACCTCCCTGGAGGACCAGCGGCAGACGGTGGCCAGGGCACTGGAACTGGGCGCACGGCACATCGACATCGGGCAGGGCCCCGAGGAACCCCATGTGGTGCTCGCCGACCCGGAGGGCAACGAGTTCTGCGTCATCGAACCGGGCAACAACTTCCTCGCCGACTGCGGCTTCATCGGCGCACTCGCCTGCGACGGCTCACAGGCGGTCGGGTACTTCTGGAGCGAGGCGCTGGGCTGGCCACTGGTCTGGGACCAGGACGAGGAGACCGCGATCCGTTCGCCGCACGGCGGACCCAAGGTCACATGGGGCGGCCCGCCGCTGATGCCGAGGGAGGGCAGGGACCGGCTCCGCTTCGACGTCGCGCCGCCCGCCGACGGTGACCAGCGCGCCGAGGTCGAGCGCCTGCTCGCCCTCGGCGCGAAGCGGACCGGCGACGGCCGGGGGGACGGGGCGGCCGACGGGGTGACGATGGCCGACCCCGACGGCAACGAATTCCGTGTGCTGACGCCCCGGTAGCCCGGCGGCCGGTGGTCCGGCAGGGTGGGGAGGCCCTGCCCCTAGTAGATCGAGACCCCGTAGGCCGACAGCCACTCCACGACCGGCTGGTAGTAGGTGACGCCTCCCGTCGTGCAGTTTCCGCTGCCGCCGATGATGAGGCCCAGCGCGAGGCTGCCGGAGAAGGCGGGGCCGCCCATGTCGCCGGGCTCGGCGCAGATGTTGGAGCGGAACAGCCCGCTGACCGAGCCTTCCGGGAAGTTGACCGTGACGTTCACGGCGGTGACGGTGCCGCAGCGGTATCCGGTCGTCCGGCCGACGTGGCAGACGCTCTGGCCCACGGTCGGGTTGGCGGCGGCGGTGATGTCCCGTGTCTGGCCGGTGGAGCCGAGCGAGACCTCTCCGGCGAAGACCACCAAGGAATTCGAGTAGCGGATGAGCGCGTAGTCGTTGCCGGGGAAACTCGAACCCGCGGTGGTGCCGACGAAGACGGTCCGGGCCGCGTCGGCGTACCAGCGGCTGGCGCCCTGGACGCAGTGCCCCGCCATCATCCCGAAGTAGGCCGTCGAGTTACGGGCGTTGAAGCCGACGACGCAGCGTGTCCCGATGTCGCTGTAGAGGGTGTCGCCGCCGCGTACCACGGTGGCCTGGACGGCGGTGCGGCTGCCGGTGTCCGTGCCGCCCGGCTCCTGCGCGTACGCGGCGGGCCCGGCGGCACCGAACCAGCCGAGCAGCAGGGCCAGTACGGCGACGGCCGAGGCGGCTGTGCGCAGCCTCGCGCGGGACGTCGCACGCGAGGGTCTTCCGGCGCGGTGCGGATTCATGTTCCCTCCCCGTATGCCATGTCAGGGCATGGCATGCCATGTGCCTGTCATTGTGGGGGTGCCGGGGAGGGGGCGTCAGTACGGAAAGCGCCAATCGGCGGGCTGCGGTCCCGGGGCTCTGGGATCCCGGAGTCCCAGGACCTTGAGGGCGTCACTCGGAGCGGGGCGCGGCCTCGATGAGGCAGAAGGTGTTGGGCCGGGGCAGCGGGGTGATGGTGGGGGCGGTGAAGCCGGTCCGCAGGCACAGATCGGTGAAGTCCCGCGCTGTGCGTTCCCTGCCGCCGAGGTTGACGAGCATGTTGAGGTCGCTGAGGTAGCTGAGCGCCGTGCCCGGGTCCGTGGTGTCGGGCAGGACCGGTTCGACGAGGAGGAGGCGGCCGTGTTCGGGCAGGACGCCGCGCACATGGCGCAGGATGGTGGCGCACTGCTCGTCGTTCCAGTCGTGGAGGACGCTCTTCAGGAGGTACAGGTCGCCGCCCTCGGGCGCGGAGGCGAAGAAGTCGCCGGTCACGGCGGTGAACCGGTCGGCCACCCCGGCGGCCTCCATGGTGGCGGCTGCCTGGGCGAGGCCCTGGGCCGAGTCGTAGACGACGCCCTTCGTCGCGGGCCAGCGCCGCAGCACGGCCGCGAGGAGGGTGCCGTCGCCACCGCCCACGTCCACCACGGTGGAGAAGGCACCGAAGTCGTAGTGGTCGGGCAGCACGGCGGCGGTGGCCCGGGTGCCCTCGCTCATGGCCGCGTTGAACTGCCGGGAGAGCTCGGGATGCTGCTCCAGGTAGCCGAAGAAACTGGTGCCGAAGGTGTCATCGAAGGCGGGCTCACCGCTGCGGACGCACTGGGCGAGCCGCTCGAAGGAACGGACCATCAGCGGTTCGGTGAAGACCTGCGCGAGGGTGGCGAAGGAGCCCGGGGTTTGTGGGTGCAGCAGTTTCCCGCGCGGGGTGAGGGCGAAGACGCCGGGCCGAGGTTCGGTTGCCAGGCCCAGGCCCGTCATCGCGCGGAGCAGGCGGAGCAGCGCGCCGGGATCGGCGGCGCAGTCGGCGGCCACGTCGGCGGCCTCGCGTTCCCCGTCGCCGAGGTGTTCGGCCACCTTGAGCCGTGCGGCGGCGCCGAGGGTCTGGGCCGCCACCGTCCCGAAGACCATCTGCATCAGGGCCGCTCGTTCGGCGCCTTCGGGGGGCTGCCCCGTCGTGGTGCCCTGCCCGTGGCTGTCGCTGTCGCTGCTGCCGTGGCTGTTTGTGTCCGTCGCGGTCATGTCGCCCCCTGTTGTCCCGCACGTTTTCGCTGGATGCGCCCCTGGTGTGCTGACGTGCCGCCAGGGGCCGGGTTCACGGTAACTTAGGTAAGCCTAAGGTGGCGAGTGGTGGGGGTGTTCTCGGCGACGGAGCGGGCTGCCCCGGGCGGACGGTGCCGCACCGCGCGGACGCGACCACGTGCGCGGACACGCACGGTGCGGGCGTGGTGCGACACCGCCTCGGCATGACGGGGGCGTCGTCACTCCTTGAGCCCCGCGGTGCCGGACGGCTCGTCCAGCACCGCCGAAGTGGACACGGGTGTACCGAAGTTGGGGGTGCCGTCGGCGTTCCAGTTCACCTTCTGGGCGCGGGTGGTGCGGGTGCCGCTGCAACCGTCGGACGACTTGGAGTTGGCGTGGTAGGCCATCCAGACCTCCTTCCCGTCGGGCGAGGGGAAGAAGAAGTTGTGGCCCGGGCCGTAGACACCGTTGGCGTCGCTGCGCTGGAAGACGGGGCTGGAGAACTTGCGCCAGGAACCCGCGGCCAGGGGGTCGGAGCCCGTGAGTTCCATCAGCCCCAGCTTGTAGTCGGGTGTGTCGCAGTGGGAGGCCGAGTAGGTGAGGAAGGTCCGGCCGCCGTGCTGGAGGATCACCGGGCCCTCGTTGACGCTGCCTCCCGACTTCTCCCAGGAGTGGGTGGGGGTGGCGATGCGTGCGGCGCTGCCGGTCGGGGTCCACGGGTTGCTCATCCTGACCGCGTACAGGTTCTGCGTGCCGCCCTCCCAGAAGGAGTAGAGCATGTAGAGGCGGCCGTCGGGCAGCGTCAGATAGCTGCTGTCGATCATCCACCGGTTGTCGCCGTACGGATCGACCTGCCCCTTGTACGTGTACGGGCCGAGCGGGTTGTTCCCGGCGCTCTCCAGCACGTGGACATGCTGGTGGTCGATGTCCGCGGACACGCCCGCGCTGTACGTCAGATACCAGCGCAGCCCGTTGGGCCCGTTCAGCCGGTGCAGCTCCGGTGCCCAGAAGTTGCAGCAGCGGGAGGCCGCGGTCTCGCGGTAGATGGTGGTGGGGGCGGCGGTCTTCAGGCCACCCAGGGTGGTGGCCCTGCGCATCTCCCAGTGCGAGGCCCAGGTGGTGCCGAGGTGGTAGTAGTAACCGGCGTACCGGATGACGGTGGGATCCGCGCCGTTCTGCGACACGACGGGGTTCGTGAACGTCCCGGCGGCGGCCGTGGAACGTGCGGCCACCGCCGCGCCTGCGGCGTCGCTCGGGGGAGCGCCGGGGGCCGCCTCGGTGGCGGTGCCCGAGGGGGCCGCGACGGTGAGGACGAGCAGGGCGGCCACGAGCAACTGCACGGCTCTGAGGGCGGCTCTGAGGGCGAGGCGGCGTGGTAACAGGGCGTGGCTACGGGTCATGACGCGGCTCCTATGTCCGGTATTTCGAACGCTCCCCGTCATTTCGAACAGTGTCGCCCGAACGTAGAGCCACCGCACGCCACCGTCAACCCTTCTGGTGCGTGCCGGGGAGTCAGTCGGCCAGGCCGCCCGCGAACGGCATCGTCCGCCACTGGTCGACGGCCGGGTTCAGGTACTCCAGCAACGAGGGCATCTGCGGCGCGAGCGCGAGGGCGCAGAGGGCACGTAGCATCCCCACCGCGTTCACGAAGGCCAGGACGTCCTCGTTCAGCGGCCGCATACCGTTGCGTCGCGCACCGCGGTTGTAGGCGGATTCGAGGTCGGGCCCCAGAGAGGCCAGGTCCCACTCGACGGGGCCCAGCGTGACCAGCTCGAAGTCGGCGTACAGGTTCCCGTCCACCCCGTGGAAGATGTTCGCGGGCGGGGAGTCACCGTGGACGGGCTGGAGATCGATGCCCGGGAACCTCTCCTCGAAGGCCGTGCGGGAGCGCACGAGGGGTTCCAGGACCTGCCACTCGCGGTGTGCGCGGTCCAGGTCGGCAGGGGCGAGGAGGTCGGGGCGCGCCTCCAGCAGCGCGAAACTCTCCGTCACGAAGTGCGGCTCGGCGGCGGACAGGAACGACAGCGGGCCGGGGTACGCGCGCATCGCGGCGTGCAGGTCGGCGACGATCTCGGCGTTCGCGACGTAGTCGGGCTCCTTGTCCCGGTCCTCCTCGACGAACTGCCAGAACGTGAGCGAAAACCCGTCGCGCTGAACGGGCTCACGCGGCACGAGAGGGCTGGGCGGGATCACAGGGGTTCCCTGGCCGGCGAGCCACTGCGTCACGTCCAGTTCCGCCTGCTGACGGTGCGTCAGAGCGCCGAGGTCCGTTGAGTGCGGCAGGACGGTGGGGATCCGGGCGACGACAGGCGAGGGTGCCAGGTGGACGACGACCGAGAACAGGTCGTGGAGCACCTTGGCACCGCTCACGTCGAGTCCGAGATCACGCCCAGCGCCGACAGCCGCGCCGAGGGCGGCTGAGGTGCGCTGGGCGAGCTGCTGAGGTGTCGCGAAATCGGGCATGGGCCCGATCTTTCCACGTCGCGGAACGGGCCCGCGAGCGCAATTCGGTGCGCCACCTGGTGCGGTCCCTGGAGCGGTGCTCAGCCGCTCAGCGTGCCCCCGCCGCGCTCACACCGCACCGCGTCACTCACCACCGCACCGCGTCACCCACCACCGCACCGCGTCACCCACCCCGCACCGTGTCGACGAACGCCGCCGGATCCCGGGGCAGATCGTCGCCGCGCCACGCCACATGACCGTCCGGACGGACCAGCACGAAGGACCGTTCGTAGAGCTTGGCGACCTCCCCGTCACCCCCGTGACGCACCGTCAGCGGCACGCCCCGCTCCGCGAACGCGCGCTCCAGGCCCGCGAGTCCGTCGTGCTCCGCGAAGCGCAGCAGGACGAAGCCGTGTCCGAACAGGTCGAGCGTGGAGGTGGCGGCGTCCCACCAGGCGTGCGCGGCGCGGTAGCCCGGCTCGCTGCCGGGGCGCCAGTGCGCGTCGGGCCTGCCGTCGCGAACCGGCACGTCGGGGTCCTCGATGATGGCGGGGGAGCGGTAGCGCAGTCCGAAATGGATCTCCGGCGCGTCGAACTCGCGTCGCGCGCCGCTGCTCTCCAGCCGCTCCGCCATCTCCGCGCGGGCCCGCTCGCCCTCCGGCCCGTCGAGATGGATCTCGGGCGGCACCTGCCTGCGCAGGGTGCGTTGCAGATTGAGGTTGGCCTCCTCCAGGCTCTCCACGGCGATCGGCCTGCGCTCGGTCTCGTAGGTGTCGAGCAGCCCCTGCCCGGCCCAGCCGTCCAGCGTGGCGGCGAGCTTCCAGCCCAGGTCGGCGGCGTCGGCGATGCCGGTGTTCAGCCCGAAACCGCCGGAGGGCGACAGGGTGTGCGCGGCGTCGCCGACGAGGAAGACGTTCCCCGCCCGGTACCGGTCCGCGACGCGGTGCGTCAGATGCCACTCACCGTCGCTCAGCAGCTCCACGGGGGTGTCGACGGCGAGGGCTTCGCGGATCAGCGACAGCGCGTCGGCATGGCGGGTGGTGTCGGCGGTGCCTTCGGCACCGGGGGAGTCGGAGGTGTCGTCGTCCACGCCCACGACCAGGTTGAACAGGTCGCTGCCGTTCAGCGCGCGCAGGGGGAAGCGGAGGGTGGAGGACAGCATGAGGAAGTGGACGAGCGCCGCGCGGTCGCCGAGTTGTTCCCGCAGCTCGGGGGCGCGGAAGAGGATGTTGCGGAAGATCTGCGTGCGGTGCCGTGCGGGCGCCTCGATGCCGCAGGACCGGCGGATGGGGGAGGAGGCGCCGTCGCTCGCGACCAGGAACCGCGCCCGGACGGTGCGGGTCTCGCCGGTGGCGTGGTCGGTGAGGATGGCGTCGACGTGCTCGTCGGCCCGCACCACACGGTCGACGGTGGTACGGAGCCGTAGCGGACCGTCGGGGTGGACACCGACGGCCCGCGTCAGCACCGGGTTCAGCCAGTGGGCCGGGCAGATCTGGTCGGGCTCGGGGGTGTGCGCGAAGACCGGGCGGTTCCCGGCCGTCCCACGGCGGTACCGGTAGACCTCGTGGCCGCCGACCCGGGTGACCCAGGCGACGTCGAGAGGGTGCTCCGACGGCCATCCCGCGTCGCGGACGGCGTCCGCGACACCCCAGCGGCGGAACAGTTCCATCGAGCGCGGACCGATGGTGCTCACCTTGGGGTGCCGGACGGTGCCGTCTCCCGCGTCGGCCACCACGCAGTCGATCCCGCGGTACGTCAGGTCCAGCGCCAGCGCCATCCCGACCGGGCCGCCGCCCGCGATCAGCACATCGGTCCGCTCACCGGAATGCGTCATCTCGTCCTGCCTTTCTTCGGGGGCGGTTCGGACTTAGGTGCCGGCCGCGTGCCTGCAGCGGTGGGTGTGCCGCCGGGAGGGCACACGGGGGCCCTCCCGGCGTGGCGTGTCAGCGACGCGTCACGGGCGTTCCGCGATGGCCAGGAGGCAGCCGAAGTCGTCGACACCGGCCAGATCGGAGGGCCGGAAGGAGTCGTCGGCGAAGTCGAAGTTGCCCTCGTTCATGGCGGCGGGACGCTCCTCGACGGCCGCCAGTTTCGCCAGCTCGTCGGCGAGGCGCAGCGTGGTCTGCTCCGTGACGTCGAGGATGCCGCGCAGCCGCAGGCCCGAGCGGTGGAGCAGTGCGACGTAGTCGTCGATGTCCGCCGTGGTGGACATCAGATCGCGGCAGAACTTGTCGATGCCCACGTGCCGCACCTCCTTGCGCGGGTGGCGCTCGAACACGTCGGTCAGTACGAGCCGGCCGCCGGGCACGAGCACCCGTGCCACCTCGCTGAGCACCTGCTGCCTGTCCGGCATGTGGCAGAGCGACTCCAGGGCCATCACCGCGTCGAACGACGCGTCCGCGAAGGACAGCTTCATCGCGTCGCCGTGCTCGAACACCGCGCGGTCGGCGACCCCGGCCTCGGCCGCCAGCCGGTTGGCGGTCCTGATCTGCTCCTCGCTGATGCTGATGCCGGTGACCCGCGCACCGGTGTGCGTCACGACCCGCAGGCCGGGGCCGCCCACACCGCAGCCCAGATCGAGGACGTGCGACGTCTCGTCCACCTTCATGCGCTCGATGAACACATCGGTGAGCCGGTCCATCGCCTCCTCGATCGTTGCCTCGGAGTCAGGTGTGTCCCAGTAGCCGATGTGCACGTTGGTGTTGAAGGAGCCGTCCTTCATCGCGCTCAGCGTGAGCTGGTCGTACAGCTTGCCGACGGCTTCCGGCTCGGGCAGGGTCTGGGCGGTGTCGGTCATGGCAGCGGCCTTTCGGTCGACGGGTGCGGGAGGTGCGGGGTGGTACGCGACGGGGCGACAGGGGGCGACGGAGCGGGGTACGGGACCGTCAGGCTTCCGCGGGCACTGTCGTCGCCGCGGTGTCCGGGGCCAGGGCCCGCTCGATCTCCTGGCACCGGGCGTAGTCGGGCAGCAGCCCCTGCCGGTGCGCCTCGGCGAAGGTGACCGCCGCACGGTCCCGCTCGGAGAGGACTGGTTCGGTGTCCACGGTCACGGGCAGCCCGAGGGCCGGATCGAGGACGGACAGGGACAGCTCGTTCGCGGGTACATAGCTCTCGGAGAGCATGTAGGACATGACGGTGTCGTCCTCCAGCGCCACGAACGCGTGGCCCACCCCCACGGGGAGGTAGGTGGCACGGTGATCCCGCTGGTCCATCAGCACCGAGTCCCACCGCCCGAACGTGGGCGAACCGACCCTGATGTCGACCACGATGTCCAGGGCACTGCCCCGCGCGCAGTAGACGTACTTCGCGGTGCCGGGCGGCGTCACGGTGTAGTGGATTCCCCGCACCACGCCGCGCCGGGACATGCTGTGGTTGGTCTGCGCGACGTGGAAGAGCGGGGCGCCGTGCGCCTCGGTGAACGCCTCCTCCTGGAACGGCGAGATGAACAGCCCCCGTTCGTCGGGGAAGACGCGGGGCGTGAACTGGAGCGCCCCCTCGACGGCGAGTGCGTGTGCCTGCATATGTGCTCCCGTGGCTCGGTGGGCGGCGCGGTGAACGGCTCGGCGGGACAGCGGAGTTGACGTGGTGTCACAACGGGGTGTCACAGGGTGTCCAGCACCTCGCGGACCGCGTGGATGACCTTGTCCTGGACGTCGGGGGAGAGCGAGGGGTACATCGGCAGGGAGAAGATCTCCCCGGCCAGCGCCTCGGTGACCGGCAGCGAGCCCTCGGGGCAACCGAGGTGGGCGAACCCGGTCATGGTGTGCACCGGCCACGGATAGCTGATGTTCAGGTGGATGTCGTAGGCCCTGAGCCGCTCGATGATGTCGTCGCGCCGGGGGTGCCGCACCACGTACACGTAGTACACGTGCTCATTGCCGGGCACGGTGCGCGGAAGTCCGAGGCCGGTGTCTCCGAGACCGTCGGCGTAGCGCCGCGCGACGGCCCTGCGGTCCGCGATGTAGGTGTCGAGCCGCCGCAGCTTGCGGCGCAGGATCTCGGCCTGGACCTCGTCGAGACGGCTGTTGTGGGCAGGGGTTTCCAGGGTGTAGTAGCGGTCCTCCATGCCGTAGTACCGCAGCCGCCGCAGGCGCCGCGCCACGGTGTCGTCCGAGGTGAGCGTCGCGCCGCCGTCGCCGTACGCGCCGAGGACCTTGGTCGGGTAGAAGGAGAAGGCCGCCGCGTCGCCGGTCGTGCCCGCGAGGGTGCCGCCCTGCCGCGCACCGTGTGCCTGGGCGCAGTCCTCCAGGATCGCCAGCCCGTGCCGGTCGGCCAGCTCCCTCAAGGGGGCCATGTCCACGCACTGCCCGTACAGGTGCACCGGGAGGAGGCACCGTGTGCGCTCGGTGATCGCCGCCGCGACCTGGGAGGTGTCCATGAGGAAGTCGTCCTCGCGGACATCGACGAAGACGGGGGTGGCCCCCGTGGAGTCGATGGCCACCACCGTCGGCGCGGCGGTGTTCGACACCGTGATCACCTCGTCGCCGGGACCGACCCCCAGCGCCTGGAGACCGAGCTTGACGGCGTTCGTCCCGTTGTCGACGCCGACGCAGTGTCCGGCGCCGTGGTAGGCGGCGAATTCCGTCTCGAAGCCGCGCACGCTCTCGCCGAGCACGAGCTGCCCCGACCGGAAGACCGTCTCCACGGCGTCGAGAAGGTCCGCACGTTCGGCCTCGTACTCCGTCAGGTAGTCCCATACACGCGTGGTCATGCGTCAGTCAGCCTTTCCTCGGACTGCGGCGAACAGGGGACAGGCGAACTGGTGGACAGCCGTGTTCCGGCCGGGCGCCGCCTGCGGTGGGTGTGTGCCGTGAGCTGCGGTGCCGGTGCCGGTGTCCGGTGCCGGTGACCGGGGCGGGGTATGTGTGCGGTCACCGGACGCTCGCCTCCTCCGCCTGCTGCTGCCGGGCCAGCGCGGCGACGGTGCGGCGCACCCCCTCGGAGAGCGGGATCCGCGGGTGCCAGCCGGTGGCCGCGCGGAACAGGGAGGAGTCGATGGTCACGCTGCGGAAGTCCGTCCCGGGCGCGTGCGAGGGCGGTGCCACGGATTCCACGGCGACCGGGGGCCGCCCGGTGTGCGCCGACATGGCACGGGCGATGAGCCGGAAGACCTCGCCCAGCTCGTCGCCACGGCCCGCGCCGATCAGCCAGTGGCCGCCCACCAGGGGGTCGGGGTGGTCGAGCGCGGCCGTGAACGCTGCCGCGACATCCTCGGCATGGACCAGATCGCGCCGCACCGTGCCGTCGTGCCACATGGTGAGGGGCTCGCCCGCGAGCGCCCGTCGCGCCATGGCGGACACGACACCCCGGTCGTCGGCGCCGGGCACCGCGCTCTCACCGAACACGGTGGGCAGCCGCAGGCTGACGCCGCGCACCGAGCCCTCGGCCGTGGCCTTCTTGAGTATCTGTTCCGCCGTCAGTTTCTGCTGGTCGTAGGCGGTTCCGGGGTGGTCGGGCTCGCTGCCGTCGAGCGGTTCACGGGGCGGCACCCCGACCTGCGAGGCGGCGCCGCCGTACACCACCAGCGGGGGTGCCGCGCCGGGTGCCGCGTCGCCGGGACCGGGGCCGGGGCGCAGCACGTCGACGAGGTCCCGCATCACCCCCACGTTCACCCGCTCGGCGCCGGGATCGTTCTCGGCGGCGCGCCAGCCGCCGTCCGCGAGGAGCAGGTGCACCACCACGTCGGACCCCGCGACCGCCTCGGCGAGCGCCGAACGGTCGGTGAGATCGGCCGTGACGACGCTGGTCTCGGCGGGGCCCGGCGGGGGTGTGCTCGGCCTGCGCGCCACGGCACGCAGGCGGACGGGGCGGCGCGCCAGCGCGCGGGTCACGGCCGAACCCACGAAGCCCGAGGCGCCCAGCACGGTGATCAGCGGTGCGGGGGCCGCGGAGGAGGTCGCGGATGGGGCCGCGGAGTTCGCGGGGGTCGCGGAGGTGGACGACGGTGTGCGCTGCATGTCACATCCCTTCTCGGGTCCGGGCCGCCACGGCGTTGAGGCAGGCCAGGAGGGTGCGGGCCTCGACGTTGAGGTAGTGCCCGTGCCGGGTGAGGGCCCGCAGTTGCGCCGGGGTGGCCCAGGCGTAGTCGGGCGGCGGGTCGAGGGGGACCACGGAAGGGTCCGCCTCGACGGCGAGGTAGCGGCTCCTGGCGTTCAGGAAGCGGCCACCCTCCTCGGAGTGGACGGCCTGGTAGCGGATGCGCGACGCGGGCGCTTCGAGCACCGCGTCGAGGAAGGGCGGCCGGTCAGCGGCCGGGAGGTGGGCGTAGTTGCCCGGTGTGCACTGGACCGTCGGGCCCAGCTCGACCGTGTCCAGGAAGCCGCCCTCGGCACGCGCGTGCACCAGCACGTGCGGCACCCCGCCGATCTCGCGCACGAGGAACGCCGAGACCCCCATGCCGACGGGCTCGATCAACGGCTGTGTCCAGCCCACCACTTCGCGGTTGCCGGCGCGTACGGAGACGGCGGCGACCTTGAAGTAGCGGCCGTCCTCGTGCTCGATCGTCTCCACACCGTGCTTCCAGCCGCGCACGGAGGCGAGCGGTATGCGACGGACCCGCACATCGTGCCGGGTCCGCTCGCCCGTGAACCACGACAGGAGCTGGGCGTCGCTCAGCAGCGCACCGGGTGTGGTGTCCGGATACGGCACACACGACAGCACGGTCCTGGCGTTCATGTTGACCATGTCGTCCTCGTGCAGCAGCCGCGCGATCTGCCCGAGAGTGAGCCAGCGGAAGTCGTCCAGCTCGGGCACCTCGTCCACGGTCTCGACGAGCATGTTGCGGTTGGACTTGTGGAAGAACCACGACCCCTGCTCCGACTGGAGCACGTCGACCAGGACACGCTCCGGATCGGGCCGCACGAAGTGGTCCAGGAGCTTGACGTCCATGCCCCGGTGGGCCCTGGTGTAGTTGCTGCGCGTGGCCTGCACGGTAGGGGAGAGCTGGAGCAGATTGTGGTTGCCCGGCTCCATCTTGGCCTGCATCAGAAAGTGCAGCACCCCGTCCAGCTCCTTGGCCAGGATGCCGAGGATGCCCACCTCCGGCTGCCTGATGACGGGCTGTTCCCACTCCCGGTAGGGGCCGTCGCCGTAGGGCCCGTCGTGCTCCACCACGTGCATGCCCTCGACGGTGAAGAACCGCCCGCTGCGGTGTACGAGGTTGCCGGTGCCGTGCTCGAACTCCCACGCGTCCAGCTCCGCGAACGGTATGCGGTCGACCTGGAAGACATGGGCGCGGCGGCGCTCGGCGAGCCAGGCGCGGACGTCCTCGGTCCGCAGGTGCGCACCTCGGGTGGTCGCGGCGGACAGGGCGATACGGTCGGCCTGCTCGCGGTCCTCGCGCGCACGCAACGTGGTCATGGCGGGGGCGGACACGGGGGCGAGGGCGGTGGCGGCGGGCGGTGGGCCCAGGCAAGACGACATCGGGGACTCCCTGTCTGCGGGGTGGCGGAGCGGAGGCGGTGTGCGCCCGGCCGTCGGAGCGACGGGCAAGCACGCTCGTCGGGTCAGGGCCGCCGCGCGGTGATCAGGACGTAGCCCGCGTGCGGGTGCTTACCGAAGGTCTCCATCAGGCCGGCCGCCGTGGTGAGGTGCTGTGCCGCCTCGGCGTCGAGGGAAGCGGCGAGCCCCCGGAAGGCGGCCGAGGCGTGCCCGAAACTGGCGCGGACGCGCTCGCCGATGTCCGTCAGCTCCAGCAGCTCCCAGCCCGCTTCCGCCAGGCGTGCGCGGTGCTCGTCGGGCGTGTTGATCCCGGCGATCTCGTACACGTCCAGCATCCCGTCCAGCACGTCCTTGTCGGCACCGGTGAAGGGTTCGCGCTGGCACAGATCCGCGACGACGAGACGGCCGCCGGGCCGCACGACGCGGCGGACCTCCGCCAGTGCCGCGCCCTGGTCGGGCATGTGCAGCAGCGATTCGATGGCGAAGGCGCCGTCGAAGGAACCGTCGTCGAAGGGGAGAGCCATGGCGTCGGCGAGCCGGAAGGAGACCCGGCCGCGCGCTTCGGAGCCCTCCGCCTCCTTCTCCGCCTGGGCGAGCTGCTGCTGGCTGACGGTGATGCCGGTGACGCCGACACCGTGCGCACTCGCGATGCGCAGGGCGGGGAGGCCGTTGCCGCAGCCCACGTCGAGCAGCCGCCGGCCGGGACCGAGGGCGAGACGGTCGGCGACGAGGTCGGTGAGGCGGTCGGTGGCCTCCGTCATCGGGACCTCGTGATCGTCCTCCTCCCAGTAGCCCACGTGGATGTTGCCGCCCAGGGCGTTCGAGGCGCCCGCGTCGGCGAACACGTCGTACGTGTGGCCGACGGAGTCGGGGGTGGCGTCGGGCTGGTGTGTCATGGGTGCCTTCTCTTCGTGCGGCGTCGGTGACGGGGAAGGTGAAGGTGCCGGTGTCGGTGTCGCTGCTGCCGGTGAGAGTGCCGGTGTGGGTGTGCCGCCGTCGCTCGCGGGCGGCCGGACGGGCCGGGGGGCACCGGAGAGGCCGAGCACCAGGCGGGACGGTCCGTGGAAGACCATGTCGTCGGGGTACTCGACCCGCTGGACGCCGTGGCCCAGCCCGGGGAGGCCGTCCAGCAGCGTGCCGAGGCCGATCTCCGCCTCGGCACGGGCCAGCGTCGCGCCGAGGCAGTAGTGGATGCCGAGTCCGAAGCTCAGGTGCCGGTCGGCGGGACGGCGCACGTCGAGCACGTCGGGGTGCGGGAAGCGCGCGGGGTCCCGGTTCGCCGAGCCCAGCAGGGCGACCACGCGGCTGCCGCGCGGCACGTCCAGGCCACCGAGGCGGGTGTCCTCGTACGCCCAGCGCGTCACCGCCTGCACGGGCGGGTCGTAGCGCAGCAGTTCCTCGACGGCTCCCGGTATCAGCCCGGGAGCGTCGCGCAGCGTGGCGAGGACGCGGGGGTGTGCGCGCAGCGTCAGCACGGCCTTCGACAGGAAGTGGGTGGTGGTCTCGTGTCCGGCGGTCAGCAGATGGACGCAGGTGCCCACGATCGCCTCCACGCTCAGCGGTGCGCCGCCGTCGCGGGCGCGGACGAGGAGGGTGAGCAGGTCGTCGCGGTCCTCCCCTTGGCGTCGGCGTATCTCATCGCGGAAGTAGCGGTCGAACTCCCGGGCAGCCGCCTCGGCCCGCGCGTAGCTGTCCGTGCCCTCGCGCGACCGGGTGCTGCTCGCACCCTGGAGGGCCACCGCGTTGGCGCGGAGCCACCCTTGGTGCTCCTCGGGGACGCCGAGCAGCTCGGAGATGACGAGCACGGGGAACGGCGCCGCGAAGCCCTCCACGAAATCGGCCTCCCCCTTTCCGGCCCCTCCGGCCTTTCCGGCCATCTCGCCCAGCCGGGCCAGGAGCCCGTGCGCGAGGTCCGCGATGCGGGGACGCAGACCGGTCACGACGTTGGGGGAGAACTCCGCACCGAGCAGGGAGCGCAGCTCGGTGTGGCGTGGCGGGTCCAGGAACACCAGCCAGTTCTCGACGACGGCCCGCAGGGTCGCGTACGCGGCGGGAACCGGCCCGGATGCCGTCCCGGACGCCGCTCCGGTGTCGCCCGACGCCGCCCGCGCGTTCCGGCCGAAGCGCCGGTCCGTGAGCACTCGGACGACCTCGTCGTAGGAGAAGACATAGAAGGTGCCGGTGCCGGGGCCGCTCCCCGCCTCCGGCGCCACGTGGTGTACCGGTGCCGCCTCGCGGTAGCGCCGGTACACCGGGTAGGGGTGGGCGATGTCCTTACGGTCCCAGCCCTTGAGGTCGAACCGCGGCAGCGTCGCGGATGACATGCGGTCTCCTTCGGTCGGCGGTGTGTCGGCGCGGGGTGTGTCGGCGCGGCTCCAGGCACGTGGCCCAAGAGCACTTCAGGGGCTCTACGGGCGCGGTGGCCGGAAGTGGTCGGCCCAGAACGCGCACATCTCGCCCACGCGCGCGGGCACCAGGGGGTGTTTGCCGCACGCCGCCGCGAGGTGATCCAGGCGCAGCGCGATGCCGCGCCGTGCCACGTCGGGGCGGGAGACGGGTGCGGGCTGCTCGGTGAGCTCGAACGAAGGGCCCGCGGTCATGCCCCGGCGCCCCGACGGCATCGTCACCAGCAGTTCCGCCAGCGGACGCATCAGACCCGTCATCATGTCGATGGCCCCGTTCATCAGGTCGGACCGTCGCAGGCTCCCGTCAGGGCGCTCGCCGAAGTGCTGCACCATGAGCTGGAGCGCCATGAAGTAGGCGCGGTTGAACAGCTCCATGACCGAGCGTGCTTCCTCGTCGGTGACCGTCTCCATGGCCGGGTTGCCCTGCCCGAGGGTCGGGTTCCGCACGACGGGGTAGGCCGGGCTCCACCGTTCGGCACCGGCGCTGTGGTGTGCGTCCGGGGTGCCGCGCAGCAGCTCGGAGATCCGCAGGAACGCGGCGTAGTGCGACTCCTCGGCCACACCGGGCTCCCCCTCGGAGTACGGGCCGAGCACCCCGCCCTCCCCCTGCTCGGTGATGACGTCGATCGCGAACAGCGCGCTGGCCAGGTCGTCCACCTCCAACTGGTAGTCGGGGTGGTGCCGGTTGACCGACTCGCGCAGGAAGAGGTGGTGCTCACCGCCGCCCCTGCCCTTCTCCACCAGGAACAGGTCCGGGACGCTGTGCAGGCCCTCCCTGATGTCCGCGTACAGCTCGCTCAGCGAGCCGTACGGGTGCCGGTCGTCGCGGGTCGCGGGGGCCGCCGCCGCGTCGCCGCGCCGCACCTCGCCGACCAGGCCCTCCGGCCGCTCGATCCGCGTGAACCGCTCCACGCTGCCGGGCCCCAGCCCCTCCAGGGAGAAGTCCAGCGGCACCGGTAACTCCTGGTTCAGGGTGCCGAAGTCGACGCGGGGCACATGGAACGGCTCGCCCAGCGCGGTGAGGATGTTGTTGACGAGGAGGAAGTGGACCATCTCCTCGCGGGCGATGTTCAGCAGCATGCCGCGAATGCCCTCGTCCCGCGTCTCCCCGCCGTCGCCGCAGGCGAGCCGGAGCTGCTCGGGCGTCCATATGCCCCGTCGCACATACTGCGCACCGGCGCCGTGGGCGGGCACGGAGTAGGCCGCGTAGAGGTACTGGAGCATGACGGCCAGCTCGATCGCCGCCGCGTCGCGCAGCACCGCGACGAGCCTGCCGCGGGTGGTGATCCGACTCCTCGGGAGGGATGCCGCGGGCTCGGTGAGAAGGACCGCGTCCGGCACCTGCTGGGCGCGCAGGAACGTCCGCAGGAGCTGTGCCTTCGGCTCGGACAGGTCCCGCGTCGGCGGCATGTAGTACGTCTTCGCCTTGTTGCGCGGGTCGCACATCTGCCAGATCAGCTTCGCGTACGTCTCCACCTTGCACCGGTCGGCCAGGCTGAAGACCTCCGCCTTCATGAAGGAGTACAGGTGCTCGTAGAACGCGAACACCTCCGCGTAGACGAGGTCGAAGGTCGCCTCGTCCCCGCCGGTCCCGGCCAGCCGCCAGTCGTCGGGGAGCACCCGCACCGACAGGTACCCGGCGCCGGGCCAGTAGCCGAGCGTGTCGCCGAGGTCGTGGCCGAGCGCTGCGGAGCCGGGGAGGTCCACGTCGCACGGCAGGTCACCGTCGTCCGCCGACAGCAGCACACGTGCCGTACCGGCCGAGGCGCCGCGCAGGGTGAACCACCCCAGGCCGGCGGCGTCCGTCTCCAGGGCGCAGGTGCTCGACCACGCACCGGAGCCGTCCCTTCGGCCCGCGCGCACCCGCACGATGTCCACGTCCGAGCAGCGTGCCTCGGGGTCGCGCGCGGCCGGGTCGCACGGCAGGGCCCGGGGGTTGAAGAACTGCCGCACGCCGATCCCGCCGACGGCGGCAGGTCGGCCGCGTACGTAGGAGCGCACGAGCACTTCGACGTCGTGCTCCGCGTCGTCCGGGCCGCGAGGGTGCTCCAGGAAGAGACACGCGTCGTCGGCCTGGACATTGACCTCCTTCTCGCGCAGCCGCGTCACCGTGCCGCCAGGCCCTGTGCTCACCAGGCACAGTGCCTCCCCGGCAGCGGCCTCGGCGGGCAGCTCGCCCGGCACCGTGACCAGACCGCCCGCCAGGCCGTACGCGTCGCCGAGGTACGCCTGGCGGGGTATCCGGGCCACGAGCAAGTCGCTGTCCGCCGTGCGGAGTTCGAGGTCACCGACATCCACGGGCGCGGGGAGCCCGGCCCCGGCCGCCGCACCATGTTCCGGCAGGGCTGTGACCATGTTGAGGGTGACGTGCTCGTCCGTCAGCTCGACGCAGAGGTTGTGCAGTCGGCCCGCTTCCCGCCCGCCCGCCTCCCGCCCGCCCGCTTCCCGCCCGGACGCGCCGCGCTCCGGGACGAGCAGCCGCCCCGCCGGGTACGTGCGCGGCTCGTGCGGGTACCAGGGCGCCACCGTGCCGCGCAACCGCCACCTGCCCGGCAGGTCGGGTGCCTGCGGCGCCGCCAGGTGGCTGAGGGCGAACTGCACCACCAGGCCGCCGCTCTCCCCGGAGGCCACCGTGGCACGCAGCCGCCGCACGGCCGGGGACACCTCCGCCTCGTCGAGCCAGGTCAGCTCCTCCTCGGTCACGACGAACTGGTGGACCACGGACCGGCGCAGCCGCCCCGCCAGCCAGTGCCCCTCGTCCGCCGCGTGGGGCGCGTGCCCCGCGTTGTGCCACCTCGGAGGGGAGAAGCCGTGGACGTTCCCGGTGGCCATGTACCCCACGTCGTGGGAACGTCCCGCGCGCCCGAAGCAGAACTGACCCACCATCAGCGTCGTGGTCCACTCGGAGGACGGGTCGACGTCGAAGACCCGCGCCCGGTTGACCGTCGTGGCGAGGTACTCGTTGTAGTGCCCCCACATGTCCACACCGCGGCCGACCAGCGGATCGGCGGTGTCGACGTCCCCCGCGCGCTCCTCGACGCCGATGATCCGCGCGTCGATCGCGAAGTGCCCGTTGCCCGCGAAGTCCTCGCCCTTGACCGCGCTGAAGGCCCCGTCGGGCGCCGCGCTGCCCGTGCTGTCGTACCTCGGCCCCAGCCGGTCGAGGTGGTCGTGGTACTCGCCGGGCGGGCGGTGCGCGGGGAAGGGCCGCCCGTCCTCGGTGAGCGCCGTGTTCGTCGCGAGGTCGACGAGGCCGCTGCGCGCGCCCGTGGGCAGGTGTGTCGTCGCCGTTCCGCCGAAGTGCAGACGGGGCACGTCGAATACGCTCACGACGGCTCCTGCGAGCGGCACGTCCGGCTGGCGGCGAACACACGGCTCGACCGTGGCTCGTACCACTCGATCTCGTGCGCGGCGTCGATCGCCGACTCGATCGCGCCCTCGATCCACGCGGGCTTCGACGAGCAGTGCTCACCGGCGAAGAAGAGCCCCTTCTGCGGCCGGGCCGCCTCCCGCCGCTCCGCCTCGCGCAGCGCTGCCTCCTGGCCCCAGCGGACCGTGGCCGCGCCCCACGACCACCGGCGCGCGCCCCAGGCCCGGCCCGCCACGCCCAGGACCATGCCGGGGCGCCGTAACTCGGGGTGCATGACGCTCAGTTCCCTGGCGACGACCGCGTTCCGTTCCGCCTCGCCGAGCTTGGCGAGCGCGTCGGCGTCAGGGCCGATGGTGTAGCTCGCGAGCAGCACAGCGCCGAGTGCCGGATCGCCGTCGGCGGGCGGGTAGTAGGTCTGCCGCACATGTCCGCCGGTGAAGGAGGCACCCCCGCTGATCCCGTCCTTCTCCCAGAACGCCTCGCGGCAGTGGAAGGCGATCTTCGTCGCCGGCCAGTACTTCGTCTGGTGGACGATGTCCAGCTTCTCCTGGTCGAAGCCGGTCAGCCGCATCGTCCTGAGCACCGTGAACGGGATGGTGCACACCACGTAGTCGCAGGTCCTGGTGACGGTTCTCAGGCCCTGGCGGATGCGCAGGACCACTCCGTCGTCCCGGACGTCGACACCCACCACCTCCTGGCCGGTCGAGATCGGCCCCCGGATGCGCGCGGCGAGCTGCCGGGGGAGCGCGTCCATACCGTCGTGCAGCCGCACGATGGTGGAGCTGGTCTCGTCGAGCACGTCGTCGAGGAAGCGTTCGAGGCGGGGCGGGCAGAAGGAGCGCACCTGGGGGTGGTCGGCGAAGAACGCGTGCAGGTCGATCCTGTTCTTCGCGCTGCCGTGCCGGTACGGCGTCAGGTCGAAGTGGTCGATGAGGTTGAGGAGTTCGACGCCTATGTCGTCGTGCAGCCCGTCGTAGAACTGCCGGGGTGCGATGGCCCGTATGCTCGCGTCCAGCCAGGCACCGAACAGCAGGGTGTCGTCCTGGTAGTTCCGGTCCGGCAGCCTCGCGGCGAACTCGGCGACAAGGGTTTCGTGCGCGTCGCGCACCCGGAGGTACCCGGAGGAGGTGGGGAGGTAGGCGGCCTCGTCGGAGAACAGCGTCCGGAACTCGCGCACTTGTTTCTGGAGGCCGAGTTCGGCGATGTAGTGCATGGTCAGCCGGTGCCCGGCGGGGATGCGCATCGCGCCCAGCTCGGCGAGCGGACCGGTCCGGCCGCCGCCGGGGAAGCGGTGGGTGTGGATGCGTCCGCCGATCTCGTGGCTGCCCTCGATGACCTGGACGTCGTGTCCGAGGCGCTCCAGTTCGTACGCCGCCACCAGACCGGCGATACCGGCGCCGATGACGGTGACCTTTTTCGGGCCACCGATGGCGCCGTCCGGCCCGTCCATCTCCTTCAGGGGTGCCGTCACAGGTTCTTCCTCCAGTACGCGATGTCCAAGGCCGGATGCATGTCCTGGATGAACGCCAGCGCCGTTCCCGGTCCCGGAAAGGGCGTTGCCGGGGATTGCTGTCGGCAATTGTTTGCGTCGCGCGGCACCGTTCGTATCCCCCAGCGGACCCGCGCACGGGCGGGATGACCGACGGTTCGGGCACCCGATCGGTGCGGCACGGCGGCGCCACCCCACGCGAACGCGCGGGGTTTTGGCCGCGCCGCACCGTACGGCCCTGAGTGGGGCAATGCTGACGTGCGTCACCGGAGGGCCGGGCGGTGAGTGCCCGGACACACCCGACGGGTGCCCGGACGGACCCGGCGAGCACCCGGGCCCGCGCGGCGAGAGTGGCCAAGAGGGGCCGGAGAGCGACCGAGAGCGGCCGAGAAACGGTGACACGTGACTCCGACGGAGGCGACGTTGACGCGAGTGTTGATCGCTACCACCCCGGCACCGGGACACATCGTCAGCATGGTCGAGGTCGCCCGCGCACTGACCCGGCGCGGGCACGAGGTGCGGTGGTACACGGGGCGGGCCTTCCGGGACCGGGTGGAGCGCACCGGCGCACACTTCGAGCCCATGAGCGCCCGGCTCGACTACGGCGGCAAGAGCCGCGAGGAGGCGTTTCCCGGCCACGCCGGGCTGACCGGGCTCGCCAGCTTCACCACCGGCATCCGGGACATCTTCTACCGCACGGCGCCGGGCCAGATGAAGGACCTGCTGGCGGTGCTCGAACGCTTCCCCGCCGACTGCCTGCTCTCCGACGACATGTGCTACGGCGCGTGCTTCGCCAGCGAGCACACGGGGATACCGCTGGCCTGGCTGAACAACTCCGTCTACATCCTCGGCAGCAGGGACACAGCGCCGCTCGGGCGGGGCCTGCCGCCGCGTTCGTCGCCGCTGGGGCGGGTACGCAACGCGCTGCTGCGACGGCTCGGGGACCACGTGATGATGCGCGGCCTGCGCCGGGAGGCCGACAGCACACGTGCCCTGGTGAACCTGCCCCGCCTCGACACGGGCGCCATGGAGAACATCGCGCGCCCGCCGTCCCTCTATCTGATGGGCACCGTGCCCTCCTTCGAGTTCCCGCGCAGCGACCTGCTCCCGGGAACCCACTTCGTGGGCGGCCTCCACGGGCCGCCCCCGGACGACTTCGACCCGCCCGGCTGGTGGGAGGAACTGCACGACGGACGCCCCGTGGTGCTGCTCACCCAGGGCACCACGGCCAACGACGTCGACTGGCTCCTCGTCCCCGCCGTCCGGGCGCTGGCGGACCAGGACGTCCTCGTCGTGGTCACCACCGGGAGCGGCCTCGACGTCCACCGGATACGGCCACTGCCGGACAACGTGCGGCTGGAGCGGTTCGTCCCCTACCCGCACCTGCTGCCGCACGTCGACGTGATGGTGACCAACGGCGGCTACAACGGCGTCAACGCGGCCCTCGCCCACGGTGTGCCCCTGGTCGTCGCACCGCGCTCGGAGGAGAACCCCGATGTGGCGGCGCGGGTCAAGTGGGCCGGGGCCGGTGTCGTCCTGCGGGGGCGTGCCGTGTCGGAGACCGGCCTGCGCGACGCGGTGACCACCGTGCTCGGCGACCCACGCTACCGGCGCCGGGCACACGCGCTGTCCGTCGAACACCAGACCCGCGACGCCCCCAGAAGGGCCGCCGAACTGATCGAGTCCATGGCCGGTTATCAGGGCCAGATCCCCACCGGAGGTGTCACACGGTGAACGTCACCACGAAGACCGGCGAGCAGAACGCGCAGACCGACGCGCAGAACAAGCAGGAGACGGAGGACACTCAGGCCGGTCTGAAGAACCCGCCGGAGACGGCCATGCCCGTGGACCCGGGCCCCTTCGACTGCATGCCGGAACTGCTGGCCGCCGCGCGCGTCGCGCCCGTCGTCCGCATCCCCTACCTGGGCCAGCACGCCTGGGTCGTGTGCGACCCGGAGCTGGTGAAGGAGGCGCTCACCCACCCCCGGCTCGCCAAGGACATCACCCTCGTCCCCGACTTCATGCGCCGCCCCGGCCTGATGGTGGGCTCGCAGCCGCCCCCCGAGTACGCCCGCGCCATGATCATGAGCGACGGCGAGGACCACGCGCGCATCCGCCGGGTGCACGCCCCGGTGCTGAGCCCCCGCAACACCGAGAGGTGGGGCGAGCGGGTCGCCGTCAAGGTCGAGGGCTTCCTGGACGAGCTGGAGCGCTCACGGTCCGGAGAGGCCGCCGAGGTCAACGTGGTCACGGACTACACCCACAAGGTCCCGCTGGCGTTCATCTCGGAGATGCTCGGCCTGCCACTGGAGGCGGAACGGCGGCTGCGCGGCATCACCGACGTCATGCTCTACTCCTCCGACTACCCGGCACGCACCGAGGCCGTCGGGGCGCTGTTCGGCGCCGTCGAAGGCTGGGTGCGCGACCCGGCACCGCTGCGCGACGGGGTGATCACGGGCTTCCTGGAGGCCGCCGAAGGGCCGGACGCGGTGACCGAGGGCGAGGCCGTCGTCTGGACCGTCGGGATGATCATCACGGGTTACGAGACGACCGGGAGCCTGATCTCCGCCTCGCTGTACGAGGCGCTGCGGCGGCCGGCCGACGAACGCCCGCGCACCGACGAGGACATCAAGGCGTGGGTCGAGGAGGCACTGCGGGTGCACCCGCCGTTCCCGCACCCGACCTGGCGCTTCGCCCTGGAGGACATCGACCTCGGCGGCTACCTCATCCCCAAGGGCTCCCCGGTCCAGGTCAGCATCGCGGCGGCCAACCGCGAGCCGGACGAGGACGCCGACAGCTTCGCCGCCGAACGTCGGGGACACGGACACCTCACCTTCGGGCTCGGCATGCACTACTGCATCGGCGCCTCACTGGTCCGCCTGGAGGCGCAGATCGCGGTGGGCAGCTTCCTGCGCCGCTTCCCGCGGGCGCGGCTGAGCGACAGCACCGCCGTCGAGTGGGAGTCGGAGTGGATGATCCGCCGGATGAGCGTCCTGCCCGCCGTGCTCGCGTGAAGGCCGTCCTCGGATACGGATACGGAGTGGGAGTGGGAGTGGGGGAGACGATGGCACGTACCGTCGAGACCGTCGCGACCGGTGAGACCGACGCACCGGTGGCCGCGAGCCGCCCTTGCCCCGCCGCGGCGAAGGGACGCCGATGAAGGCGCTCGTGCTCGCCGGAGGGTCCGGGTCCCGGCTGCGGCCGATCACCCACACCTCCGCGAAGCAGCTCGTGCCCGTCGCCAACAAACCGGTCCTCTTCTACGGCCTCGAATCGATCGCCGAGGCGGGCATCCGCGAGGTCGGCATCGTCGTCGGCGAGACGGCCGCCGAGATCGAGACCGCCGTCGGCGACGGCTCGCGGTTCGGCCTGGACGTCACCTACCTCCCGCAGGAGGCACCACTGGGCCTGGCCCACGCCGTGCGTATCGCCAGGGACTACCTCGGCGACGACGACTTCGTGATGTACCTCGGCGACAACTTCATCGTCGGCGGCATCAGCGCGCTCGTGCGCCGGTTCCGCAGGAACCGCCCGGACGCGCAGATCATGCTGACGAGGGTGTCCGACCCGCGCGCCTTCGGCGTCGTCGAGCTGGACGCGCGCGGCCGGGTGACAGGACTGGAGGAGAAACCGGAGCACCCCAAGAGCGACCTCGCACTCGTCGGCGTCTACCTGTTCACGGCCCGTGTGCACGACGCCGTGTGCCGGATCAAACCCTCGTGGCGCGGCGAGCTGGAGATCACCGACGCGATCCAGGAACTGATCGACACGGGCTGCCGCGTGGACTCCACCCTCGTGTCCGGCTACTGGAAGGACACCGGCAACGTCGCCGACATGCTGGAGGTCAACCGCCTGGTCCTGGACGGTGTCGAGGCCGACTGCTCCGGTGAGGTCCGCTCCAGCGAGCTGATCGGCCGGGTGGTCATCGAGAAGGGGGCGACCGTCACCGGGTCGCGGATCGTGGGCCCCGCGGTCGTCGCGGCCGGTTCGCGGATCCGCGACTCCTACGTAGGCCCGTTCACCTCGATCGACGGCGACTGCGCGGTCGTCGACAGCGAGGTCGAGTACTCCATCGTGCTGCGCGGCGCCTCCATCGTCGGGGTGCGGCGCGTCGAGCGCTCGCTGATCGGCCGCGAGGTCGAGGTGACCTCCACCCCGCGCATCCTGCGCGCCCACCGACTCGTCCTCGGCGACCACAGCAAGGTGCAGGTCGGCTCATGAGGATCCTCGTGACCGGCGGCGCCGGATTCATCGGCTCGCACTTCGTGCGCTCCTTCGCCGACGAGGACGAGCTGACCGTCCTCGACAAGCTGACGTACGCGGGCAACCCGGCCAACCTGGAACCCGTCGAGCACCGGCTCACCTTCGTGCAGGGCGACATCTGCGACGCCGGACTGCTCGGCAAGGTGCTCCCGGACCATGACGTCGTCGTCAACTTCGCCGCCGAGACACACGTCGACCGGTCGATAGCCGGCGCTGACGCGTTCGTCCGCAGCAACGTGCTGGGCGTGCAGACCCTCATGCGGGCATGCCTCGAAGCGGGCACCCCGAGAGTCGTCCACGTCTCCACCGACGAGGTGTACGGCAGCATCGGCACCGGCTCCTGGGACGAGAGCGCCCCGCTCGCCCCGAACTCCCCCTACGCGGCGGCCAAGGCGGGCGGCGACCTGATCGCGCTCGCCTACGCACGCACACACGGACTGCCGGTCAGCATCACCCGCTGCGGCAACAACTACGGCCCCTACCAGTACCCGGAGAAGGTCGTCCCGCTGTTCGTCACCAACCTGCTCGACGGAGGGGAGGTGCCGCTGTACGGCGACGGCGGCAACGTGCGCGACTGGATACACGTCGACGACCACTGCCGGGCCGTCCGGCTCGTCGCCGAGCGCGGCGCGCCGGGCGAGGTCTACCACGTCGCCGGAACCACCGAGCTGACCAACCTGGAACTGACGGCCCGGCTGCTCGACGCGCTCGGCGCCGACTGGGGGCGCGTCACCCGTGTGCCCGACCGCAAGGGCCACGACCGCCGCTACTCCCTGGCCGACGGCAAACTGCGGGCACTCGGCTACGCGCCGCGTGTCCCCTTCGAGCGGGGCCTGGCGGAGACCGTCGCGTGGTACGCCGCCAACCGCCCGTGGTGGGAGCCGCTGAAGGAGCGCGCGGCATGAGCGGCCGGAGGACTATGCCCGGAGCCGCAGCACCATGCCCTGAGCGGGAGCACCATGCCCTGAACCGGAGTGGAGCTATGCCTTGAGCCGGACCAGCGCCGTACGGGAGCGGATGCCGAGCTTGCGGTAGATCTGCCGCAGGTGGAAACCCACCGTGTGCGGGGAGATGAACAGATGGCGCGCGGCCTGCCGGTTGGTGAGCCCGTCGGCCACCAGCTCCGCCACCTTCCGCTCCGTCTTGGTGAGGCTCTCCCAGCCGGAGACCGGCCGTTTCGCGTGCGACCAGTGCCTGCGCCGCACCCCGAGCCCGCGCAGTTGAGCCCGCACACGTGCCGCGTCCCGCTCCCCGCCGAGCGCGCCGTAGGCACCCATCGCACGGTCGAGCGCGCCGATCGCGCCCTCGTGGTCGTCGCGGCCGAGCAGCAGACCGGCGTGGTCCTCGGCCGCAGCGGCCCGTGCCCACGGGTTGCGGTGCAGCAGCGCGGCCTGCGCCAGCGCGTCCGCGTCACCCTCCGCGAGCGCGCGGGCGTGCATGGCGGCGGCGAGCACCGCGGGGACACGACGGTTGCGTGTGCGCAGGTACTCCGTGGTGTCTACCACCGTCCGCACGATGTCCGGCATACCGGCAGCGCGTGCGCAGCGCACACACCAGGCGGCCGCTGCCGGGTCCTCCAGGACGAGTTCGCGCAGCGCCCCGCCGTGCGCGCCGATCTCCGCCAGCACCTTCGCCGCCGCCTCGGAGCCCTCCTGCGCCTCGGCCAACTGCGCGTTCAGCAGCAGGCGTGCGGCCCACCAGGGGCTGGAGGCATGCTGCGGGAAGTCCTTCTCCAGGGTCTTGATGTGGTCCTCGGCCTGGGCGAGCGCCCCCTTCCGCAGCGCGACGAGGGCCAGCACCAGCCACGCCTGCGGAGCGAGCATCGGCACATACGGGCCGTGCGCGCCCACCCCGGTACGGGCCGTCTCCTCGGCCTCGTCCAGGCGCCCCTGCGCGAGGTGCAGCGGTGCCCGGAGCACGGCCGGGACGGCGGCGGCCAGTGTCCCCGTCTCCGCCGCCGCCGACCGTACGGTGCACTGGACGGCCTCCGCCGCCTCCTCGTACTCGTCGGTCCTGGTGAGCGCGAAGGCCAGGAACCAGCGGGGGTCGAGGAGCTGCCCGTCCTCGCCCGCGCGGTCGAGCGCGACGGCCTTGCGCAGCGTCCCCACCGCGTCGCCCACCTGCCCCTCGCGCCACTGGCCGAACGCGTGGAAGGTCATCGCGCCGACCCGCACGGACTGCGTGTGCCGGTCGGGCGCGCCGAGGATCCGCTGCACGCGGTCGGCCGCGGTGCTGTCGCCCGTCAGACAGGAGGCGGCGAGATGGGTGATCAGCGCTTCGTGGTGCTCGCGGTGCGGGAAGCCGCCCTCCTGCGCCGCGAGCGCGTCGTGCGCGGCCCGGTGCGCCCTGTGCGCGTCGCCCAGCAGCAACAGCGCGGCGGACCTGGCCGCTTGCAGCGCGGTGATGTCCTCGGCGAGCGAAGCGGAGAAGGGCACCGTGAACCTCTGGGCCTCGTCGACCGTCTCCTCGGCCAGGGCGATCGCCCGGTCCAGGTCGCCCGCCCAGGTGAACGCCTCGACCGCCGTCTTCGCCAGCCGTACCCGCTCGGCCTGCCCGGGGGCCAGCAGCTCCATGGAGCGGGTCGCCAGCGCCGCCGCGGTCGCCGGATCGGAGGCCAGCAGCCGCTGGGCGCCCTCCGCGATGACGCCCAGTTCCTCGTCGTTGCCCGGCTGGGCGATGTGGATGAGCTGGAGGGCCGCGCGTTCGACGCCGTCGGGCCGCGCCCGCAGCATCTGTGCGGCCTGACGGCGCAGCAGCGCGCACATGGGCGGCGGCACGGAGTCGAGCAGCACGCGCCAGATCGGCTCGCTGCGGAAGGAGATGTCGTGCTCACCGCAGACCAGGAGCCCCCGGCAGACGGCTTCGTCGACCGCGGCCAGCAGGCCGACCGGAGCCTCCCCGAGCATGGCCGACAGGTCCTCGGGCGCGAAGGGCGAACCGAGCACCGCCGCCAGCCTGAGCGCCTTCATGGTGGGCTCCGAGAGCGACCGCAGCTCCTCCTGGAGCAGCGCGGCGAAGCGTTTCGGCACCAGCGCGGGCAGAGCGACCCCGGCCCCGGCCCCGGCCCCCGCTCCGGCCCCTGTCCCGGCGGGCACGCTCCCCGACGGCCCCGGCTCCAGCCGCGAGGTGCCGTCGACCACGCGGATGTCGCCGTCCTCCATGAGCCCGCGCAGCAGCTCGATCACCGCGCGGGGTGTGCCGTCGAGACTCTCCGCCAGGGCGAGGAGCGCCGGTTCCGGCACGGCTCCTGTGCGGTCGGCGACCAGTTGCGCCAGCGCGTCGCCTGCGAGCGGGCCCAGCTCCGGCACCGGTTCCACCGGCAGCCTGCCCCGGAGCTTGCCGAGAGCGGCCCGCACCGGCTCGTACGAGGCGCCGTCCCTGCCCGGGGTGTAGGCGAGCAGCCAGAGGACCGGACGGCCGCTGAGCGCCAGGATCAGATCGCACAGCGCCGTCAGCGCGGGCGGGTGCGCCAGATGCAGGTCGTCGAGCACGACGAGGGTGCGCAGGTGTTCCGCGTCGTCGCGCAGCCGGGTGCGTGCCGCCTCGATGGCCGAGGACACGCCCGGGTGGGGGAAGCCGCCCTCGGCGGTGTGCGGTGTGTGCGGTGTGTGCGACGTGGGTGGCGCGGGCGGTGCGGGTGGCGTGCGCGGTGTGCGGGGCCGGGTGCCGCCGGATGGCGGAGCGGTCCCTGGGGTGGCGCCGGGAGCGGTGTCGGGGCCGGGCGATACGCCGTTGACGGACGTGAAACCGCTCCTGTCGGCGAGGTCCAGGGCCTCCATGAGAAGGCGGGTCTTGCCCGCACCGGGCGCCGCTTCCACCAGGAGGACCTTGCTCCGCCGGGTGCTCTTCACATTGTGCAGATCCGCGCTGATCTGTGTGAGCTGTTGTTCCCGGCCGCGCACCTGTGGCGACGATCGTGCGTGAGGACCCATGACGCTCCGAATCACGATGTGGTGGGGTGGGACGGTGCGGTTCACAGAACAGGTCGTCCGGGGCCGCCTGTGGGCGGCCGCGCGCGGATCCGCCCCCTCTCCGTTTCCGCCCGGCCGTCCGGTGGGCTGATGTCCCGGCGCCGCAGACCCGTCTCGTCCTCATCAGGCATACGGTTTCCCGCGCGCACGCACTCACCGTTTGCCGTGCGATGGCCGGTCTCAGCCGCCAATGCGGGGTCCGTGGCTCATTCGGCGTACTGGACGGGCGCGACGGTGACGTGTGCCCGGAAAAGCGGGGGAACCGTCCCCGTGACATGCGGGTGTCGCGGACGCGAAGCGCGAAGCCGTAACCGGCCTCGCGTACCGGAGAGAGGCGGGCCGCGGGCCCGTCGGCACGGTCCTGGTCGTGAGCACGTGCGCTCCTTGATCGGCTTCCGGTGTTTCTTCCAGGCGAGCGATCCAGTTCACAGCGCCTGTCAGCCCCCGAAGACGAGGAACAAGATAGGACCTTTGAGGCACCGGACGGGAGGAGCTGGCCGGAACGCATCGCGAGGCGCCGACGGCGGCGCTGTGTCCGCATCCGCCGCCGCCGCGACCGTTCGGTCGTCGCCGCCGGAGATTCCGGCAGCCGCTCGTCCGGGCGGTGTTGTCCTGACTGCCACACGTCCGGACGCGCCTCCGGTACCGGCGGAGGCGGGGGCGGAACCGCCCGTTCTGCCATGCGGGGCGACCGCTATCGACCACTCGTCGCTCCCCCGGGCGGAAGCGTGCGATTGCGAAGCCGCGCAACGGCCGACCGCGCCGAAAGTTTTCGGACTGGCCCATGACGAGGGGAAAGAAAGGCAAATAGAAACCCTGTTCCTTTCTGTCGCGGGTCGCATCCGCCTTTGTTGACTTTCCGTCTGAATTGCTGAGCGTCCAGGTCGTGCGGCGGAATGTTGTCCGGTTTCTTGCCCGGGATGGGCGGCCGGTTTGTCTCGGACCCGCCCACTTCGGAGCGCGGGTTCGGCAGTTGGCCAAAGACGGTAGAAAGGTAGCGTCGGCCGCCGCCGGGCAGATGAACCACGAAGAGGGGACGGAGGCGCGGAGTTGGAGTTCCGTGTGCTGGGTCCGACCGAGGTGCGGGGAGCGGACGGCGAACCGCTGCCGCTGAGCGCGCCGATGCTGCGCGGGCTGCTCGCGGCACTGGTGCTGCGGCCCTGCCGGGTCGTCCCCGTCGAGGATCTGGCGCACCAACTGTGGGGCGAACAGCCGCCCGCCTCCGTACGCACCACACTGCGCAACTATGTGATGCGGCTGCGGAAGGTCGTCGCCGACGAGCGCATCCGTACCGTGGCGGGCGGCTATCAGCTCTTCGCCGAGCGGGAGGAGACCGACCTCGGCCGCTTCCAGGAACTCCTGCTGCGCTCACGCGAACTCGCCGCGGGCGACCCGGAACGCGCCGTCGCACTGCTCGACGAGGCGCTGGCGCTGTGGCGGGGCAGCCCGCTCGGCGGGATCGGAGACTGCCCTTTGCTGACCGTGCACCGGCCACGGCTGGAGGAACTGCGGCTGACCGCGTGCGAGGAGCGCTTCGCGCTCCGCCTGCTCCTGGGGCAACACACGACCGTCATCGACGAACTCCTCGCCACGTCCCGCCAGCACCCGATGCGGGAGCGGCTCACCGGGCAGCTCATGCTCGCCCTGCACCGCGCCGGACGCAGCGCGGAGGCGCTCGCCGCTTTCCGTGCGGCGCGCGACACCCTCGTCGGGGAACTGGCCATCGAACCCGGCGCGGAACTGCGGGAGTTGGAGGCCGCCATCCTGCGGGGCGACCCCGCACTCATGGAATGGCGCACCGGTTCCGAGCCGGGGGAGCGGGGCCAGGGCGCGCCGGGTCCGGGGCCGCCGGGCGGGGACACGGACACCGCGCCGGACCACCCGGACGTACGGGCCCCCGGGCCCGGAACACCGCCCGCGCCAGCGCCGCCGTCCCCCGCCGCCACGGAACCGCCCCCGCCGCCCCCGCCGCCCCTCCCGCCCCGCGCCGCGTTCCCCGCGGGCATCCCCACCTTCGTCGCGCGCGGCGTGGAACTCGCCCGCGTCAGGGAGTGGCTCACCGGTGCCGTCGACGCGCCCGCGCTCTGTCTCCTGGACGGGCCGGGCGGGGTCGGCAAGTCGAGCCTCGCCGTGCGCGCGGCGCGGGAGGTCGCCGACAGGTTCCCCGACGGGCTGCTCCACGTCGACCTGCGCGGAGCCGACCCGCACCGCGCCCCCCTGGAGACAGAGGAGGCGCTGCGCCGCCTGCTGGCAGCCCTCGGTGTGCCCCGCGACGCCGCACCCCACGACGAGGAGACCGCGCTCGCGCTCTACCGCGAACGGCTCGAAGGCAAGCGGGTGCTGGTGCTCCTGGACAACGTCTTCAGCACCGCGCAGATCGCGGCCCTGCTGCCCGCGCAGCCGGAGTCCGCGTGCCTGGTCACCAGCCGCACCGTGCTCCTCGGCCTGCCGGGCGCCCACCACCTCCACCTGGACGTGCTCGACACCCAGGACGCGACCGCCCTCGTGCGGTCCGTCTCGGGCCGCGCTCCCGAGGCGGGCGAGGAGGGGGACTGGGAGGAACTGGTGTGCCTGTGCGGACGGCTCCCGCTCGCGCTGCACCTCATCGCCACCCGCATGGCCTCCCGGCCGTGCTGGAGCGCCGGGGACTGGGCGTCCACACTGCGCGACGAGCGCGCACGGCTGGACCAGCTCGTCGTGGCGGACCGCGACGTGCGCGCCAGCCTCCTCGTCAGCATCGACCAGTTGGCGGGCAGCGGCGCCCCGGACGACGAGCGCGCCGCGGCCCTGTTCCCGCTGCTGGGGGCCGCGGCGGTCACCCGGCACAGCGCGGAGTCGGCCGCCCGGCTGGCCGGGTGGGAACCGGGCGACGCACGGCTCGCGCTGGAGCGGCTCACCGACGCGCAGATCGCGCTCAGCCCGCAGCCCGGCGCGTACGCGCTGCACGATCTGGTGCGCGCGGTGGCCACACGCGAGGCGGCCCTGCTGCCCCCGGAGGAGACACGGGCCGCGCTCGGGCGGCTCTCCTGCTGGTACCTCGGTTCGCTGCACCGGGTCAACGGGCCGCTCAGACTCGACGAGAACTTCGCCCGCCGCTACCGGCAGGGCGCGCGCCACTTCCCCGGCGGCCTCTCCTTCGACGGTACGGAACAGGCGCTGGCCTGGGCGGACGGTGCCGTCGACGAGGTGCTGTCCCTCGCGGACCAGCTCTCGGGCGCCGAGTACGACACCGGGGCGTACGAGGAAGAGGAAGAGGGAGGGGACCCGCGGGGTGCCCGTCGCGCGGGCGAGGACGCTCCGCTCGACGGCGGACAGCCGGGGCCGCCGGGGCCGTCGAGTCCGCTGAGTCCGCTGAGACCGCTGTCCGACTTCGCGCTGGAGGCGGCGCGGGCGCTGGAGAGCTACTTCGCCATCCGCCTGAGCTGGCGCGCCCAGCGACGCCTGTGCGAGACCGCGCTGAGGGTGGCCGGGCGAAGGGGCGACCGGCGCGCCGAGGCCGTCGCCCTCGCCCAGCTCGGCAAGGTGGAGGGCCAGCGCGGCGAAGGAGCGGCAGGGGCGAGGCTCCTGCGGCGCGCCATCAGCCTCTTCCTGTCGCACGGCATGCACGAGGAGGCCGTGGGCGCCATGAGCAACCTGGTGCCCTGCCTGGCCTCGGCCGGACGGCTGGACGAGGCCGTCGAGGTGGGCAACGAGGCGCTGCGCGAGGTGGAGACGCACGGACCGGAAGGTGTGGCCTACTCGCTGCGCAACAACCTGGGCCGCTGCCACCTCCACCTGGGCGACTACGAGCAGGCTCGCCATCTGCTGGTGCGCAACTACGAGGCGGCCGACCTGGCGCAGTACCAGATCGCCACCGCGGGCTCGCTCGCCGAATACCACCTGCGGCTGGGGGAGTTCGAGGAAGCGGCACGCTGGGCCGATCGCGGCCTGGGGCATGCGGCCGAGCAGCCCTTCGACCCCTTCGCCGTGGCCGAGCAGCACGCGCTGCTCGCCAGGGCGCTGGACGGCCTCGGCCGCGCCGAGCAGGCCCGTACGGCCGAGGACCGCGCCCTGGCGCTGCTGGACGACCTCAACACACGCGAGGCGGCGCGGCTGAAACTGCGGCTGCGGCGCGACGGGGACACCGCGGCGCAGACGTAGACCACGGCGTGCGGGAGACGGCGGTGGACGGACGCAGCGCGGCCGGGCGAGGACGCTCCCGGCCGCGCTACGCCGTTGCTACGGAGCTGATACGGCCGGTGCGTAGCGTGCTGTTCGCACGACGCGCGTCGCGCGTCGCGTCTTCCCTCGGAGGAACGGCGGCGCTCGGGGGAGCAGCCGGGCCCCGGGGGAAGCGGGGGAGCCGAGGGGTCCACCACGGCACGGGCAGGCGGCCCGCATCACAGGGCCGTCGACGGAACGGCAGCGGGGGGCGGTCCGTCTCCGCGCCCGCCCGTGGTGGGCCCCGGAGGCTGCGGCTCCGAGGCGGCGGGAGCTTTGCGGCGCCGGGAGTTGCGAGGTGGCGCGGGGCCGACGGAGGGGCGACCGCACGGGGGTCGGCCGCCCCTCCCTCCCGCTCCCTCCCGCGCCCGGTGACCGAGGGCGGTCGGCAGCGTGGCCAGGCCGACAGGTCGGCCCTGGCGACGTTGGCGGCCAACGTCTCGGCGGCTGTCTGGAGTGTGCCGTCGCTGATCACCGTCACGTCGATGTCGCCGACCTTCAACGCGTAGCGGGACGGCACCGGTTCGTCGTGCACGGGCGCGTCGGGGTGTGCGGGCTTCACCCCGCCAGGGCCGGGTCCAGCCGCCGTTCCTCGGGGTAGAAGATGTCGATGTCGACCTCTTCGCCGCCCACGGTCTGTGTGTCCCACGCGCCACTGCGGACCAAGGTGTGCAGGGTCTGGCCGTCCAGCGCAGACAGGTGCTCCAGCAGGGTCGCGTCGTCGGGCGTCCCGGGCAGCCGTGGGGCCAGGCGGGCGCGGATCGCCCGTAGCTGCCCCATGAGAGCCTCCAGGTCGGCCTGCCGGTCCGGGCTCCCCTCCGCGGACTCGGTGATGCCCTGCTGGATCCGGTCCTTGATGGCGCGTGTCGTCCCGTTCTCATCCGTGGTGATCATGGAGTTCCAGGCGCGGCTCTTGTGCCGGTACTGGAGCATCGACATGGCCGCCTCGTGGCGGACGAAGTCCGCGTCGCGGAACGGCCGCCCCCGCCACGTGCCGCTGAGCGACCGGGCGAGCGAGATGGCGGAGCCCAGGCCGCTGTTGAGGCCGCGCCCGGGCCAGAAGTGGATGGCGTTGGCGGCGTCCCCGAGCAGGAATCCGTATGTGCCCGGGCTCGCGGGCGTCCTGGGGTGCAGCCGCGCGGTGAACCGGGGGCGCTGCACCATGTCCAGCCTGAACGCGGTGACGGCCGTCAGGTCGGACTCGGGTACGGCGAAGAGCCTCAGGCCCTCCCTCACTCGTTTCCACAGCGCCGATCCCTTGAGCAGTGCCGGCAGGAACAGGGTGCTGTGGGTGTCGCAGCGGAAGTCACCGTCCTCGCCGCGGTTCATCACGCACGGGCGGGAGGCGACGCACTCCTCGAAGACCTGCCGGACGGGGTCGATGCCCACGACCTCCCTGGCCTCCTCGTCGGTGAGCCGCATGTTGAGGAAGCCCTCGCCGTGCTGCGAGTTCAGCAGGAACCGGTTCTGTGCCACGGTCAGCAGCACGGACATCGGGTCCGGGAGCCCCGACCTCACCCGCAGACCCAGCACCACGTCCTGGAGATGCTCGCCCTCCAGGGAGTAGATGGACTTGTCCGCGCGGCCGAACTTCTCGGCGAAGTGCTCGCGTGTGCGGGAGCGGCTCCCCTCGCAGACGGCGAGCACGTGGTCCGACGCCGCTCGCCGCCCGTGCTCGGCCGGGTCGAACCGCTCGGGGACCAGGCGGATGCGGTCCGGCTTCTCGTTGGCCATCTCCAGGAGCGTGTCCTCGACGTAGGCGATCCGGATGTTCCGCGGGTGGCAACCGCGGATCGAGTCGGGGCCCGACGGCCACATCTCGGTGTACGTGCCGCTCCTGAACAGCCTCGCCCGGACCTCCTCGGGAAGGTTCAGATACTGGCGGCTCTGGACCGTGACGACCTGCTGACGCCGTACGTTGCCCTGCTTCTCGTCCTTCCACACGACCCTGCCCCCGGCCCGGGTCCAGCGCCCGTCGTAGACGGTGAGGGCGACTTGGGCGCCGAGGAGGGATTCGAGCAGCAGGGCGAAGGCCAGGCCGACGGGCCCGCCGCCCGACACCGTGACCCTGAGCACCGGCACCGGCTCCTCGGCGGGGGGCGGCGTGAGCGCCTGGAGCACGGACAGGTCCATGATGGTCTCCATCGGACCGGCCGCCTCGAAGCGGAACGTCTCCTCACCGATCGTGATCAGATCGCCGGGCTGGAGCACGCGGGAGGTCAAGCGTTCCCCGTTGACGAAGGTCCCGTTGCTGCTTCCCAGGTCGTACAGGACGAAGCCGTGCCCCTCGCGGCGTACCTCGGCGTGGAACCGCGAGATGCTCACCTCGCCGATCACCACACTGTTCGCCGCCTTGCGGCCGAATGTGAGGGGCTGCGTTCCGATACCGAACCGCCTGCCGGCCAGAGAACCTCGACGACCAACAATTTCGGGAGGCATGAGTCCTCGGATTCCCTTCATCCAACGAGTTGACGATCCTCGGCCGTCCGCACTGGGGCCAACGGCAGCGGGACCGTGCGGTGGGGCGGCCGAACCGCGGCCGCCCTGCCACTCCATCCATACGGCGGAGCACGGCCACATGTTCACGAGGCCACGGGCGCGCGCGTCTTCTGGCCCGTCCCACGGCGGTATCCGGCCGACCTGCGCGTCGAACCGCCCGCCGAGACCAGCTCGGCGGGCGATTCGACGGCATTCGACGGCACGGGCTACGGGATTCCGCCGGCCCCCCGACCGGCGGATCCCCGCGCCCGGGGCCCGCAGGGGCGGCCCTCCGCCGCCGCCCTTGCCGTCCGCCCCGATCCGGCGGCGGACACCACGTGCTTCGTTCCCCGGTACGACGCGAGGACGGACATCAGACGCGGCGCTGCCAGGACCACGAGTCGTCGTCGTGGCCGTGATGACGGTTGGTCATTTTGCGCTCCTTGGAAGAGAGGTACGGGCGCCCTGAACAGGTACGCCCGGTGCGTGCCGCTCATGGTTCGCGGACCTCCCCGGCATGGGCAACGCGGGAGCGCAGCCGCGGGAGAAAACGGGAAGCCCGCCCCGTCCCGCCCGTCTGACCTGCGATGACGCATCGCCTGGTGCGCCCCGGCGGGTCGTACTGGGACGCCTCGACGGGCGTCGCGCGGGCCGTGTGCCTGGCGCTTCGCCGGACCGCGCCTCCGCCTCGTCGGCCCTGACCGGAAACCAGCGGACGCGGACCGCCGCAACGATTCACTGGTCGCCCGGGGAACTCACGCGCCCGCGTGGCGCGTAGGACCCGGTGAACGGGCGCGGCGCAGCGCTCCGCCGCGGGGCCGTTCCCGCGCGCCAGGCCGGGGATGGCGGAACGGGAGGTCGGCAGGGCTGATGGCACGGTGGCGTCCACTGCCCGTGGAGGTGCGCCCTGAAGTACGGCGCCTCGTGGAACGGCTGCGTCTGCTGAAGGACCGCACCGGGCTCAGCCTCGCCGCCCTCGCACGCAAGACCGCCTCCAGCGCCTCGTCCTGGCAGCGCTATCTCAGCGGCGCCGCGTTCCCGCCCTGGGAGGCCGTCGCCGCGCTCGGCGAGCTGGCGGGGCTCGACGAACCCGCCAGGGTCCGGCTCAGAGTGCTGTGGGAGTCGGCCGCCGAGGCATGGGCGCGTGAGGGAGGGGAGCCCGGTACCCCGGGTACCCCGCCCCTCGCCGGACCCGTCTCCGCCGCCGGACCCGTCTCCACCGCCGTCCTGACGCCCGGCGGCCCCGCGGGCCCGGCCGGACACGCTGAACGGGCCGGACACGCTCGACGGGCCGGACGAGCCGGGTGGGCCGGGTGGGCCGGAACCGGAGCGCTCCGCTGGACGGTTGCCGTTCTCGTCCTGCTGCTCCTCGCCACAGTGCCCGGCTCCGAGGGGAAGCCGGCCGGCCGCCCCGCATGGCCCTGGCCCGTCCCCCCGGAGATGACGGGCGAGTACCCCGCGCGGGCGGCGCCTCGCTGCACGGGCGCACGCTGCCAGGGGCGGGACCCCGTGCGCACGGGCTGTGCCAAGGACGGCCAGGCACTGGGCCGTTACGACACCAGGCAGCACCGTGTCGAGGTCTTCCACAGCGCCGCCTGCCGTGCGGTGTGGGGCCAGGTCACCCCGGCCGACGGCGTCGAGGGGCTCTCACTCAGCACCCGAGGCTCGGGGCAGCTCTGGGCCGACGCCGGTACGGAACGCACGCGCATGGCGGCCGTCGGCGCCGAGGTCGGGGCGAACGTGCAGGTGTGCGCCGTGCTGGAAGGGCACCAGTCCTGCGTGGACTCCGGCGACCGGGCCTGGACCGACTGATGGGGCGCCGTCGCGAACAGGCCGCGCGCCGACGGCTGTTACCCGCGCGCCGACGGCCGTCACCGCCGAGGGCCCGCTCAGCCCTTCGCCTTCGCGCACACCTCCAGCGTCGCCCGGTCCCGCCGCAGCGGTTTGTAGGTGCCGGAGTCCTCCACCAGGTACCTGCCGTCGTCCGCGCGCCGGAAGGACACGGCGTGCTGCTCGCCCCGGTAGATCACCATGCCCTCGCGGCGGACCAGCCGCTCCCCGGCGGCGGCGAACGTCTGCGGGCCGACGATGCCGTCGGCCGGCAGGGAACGGTTGCCCTGCCAGGTGCGGGTGGCCTCACGGGTGGCCTTGGCGTAGTGGCAGTCGATCCCCGAGCGCTTGAGGTAGCCGTCCGACCACAGCACCGTCTGCCACATGGCCACGAGATCGCTGTGCGTCGGCAGATTCTCCCCGAGCAGTCCTTCGTCCGACCAGTCGTCAGCGAGCGCACCACCCCCGCTCACGTACCGGTGCTCCGGGCGCTCGGAGGGGGAGGGCCGACTCCCGTCTTCCTGGGCGCCTCCCGCGCAGCCGGTCAGGGCCAGCAGGACGGTGAGTGTGCGTGCCATCCGCAAGGACATGTGACCTTCCCGTCGTCCCCGTCGTCCCGGTTGTCCCCGTCGTCCGCGCATTCGTCCGCCGCGCCGTCACCCGGAATTGAACCAGAGAACCGTGCGAGCCCGAGAGAAAGAGGACCGAGGAGATGAACGGTTGGAGGGCGCTGCCCGACACGCTGGAGCCCGATGTACGGCGTCTCGTCGAAGAGCTGCGGCGTACGAAGGACACGCTGGGCATCAGCCTGGCGGAGCTGGCCAGGAGCACGGCGTACAGCAAGTCGTCCTGGGAGCGGTATCTCAACGGCGGCCAACTCCCGCCGCTCCAGGCGGTGCAGGCGCTCGCCGCGAGGCCGGACGTCGAGGCCGCACGGCTGCTGGCGCTGTGGGAACTGGCCGAGGCCGCCTGGAGCGGCCGGGGCAGGGCGCTCGCGCCCGACGGCCCCGACGAGGCGCGGGAGGAACCGGGCCCGGCGGAGGAGGAGCCGAGTCCGGTGGGCCCGGGGCCCGTCGGCGGCACCGGGGCGCCCGGCAGGCCGTCCCGCAACCGGCTGCTCCTCGCGGCACTCGCGGTCGGCGTGGTGGTCACGGCGGCAGGGGTGGTCGTCGGGGTTCCGACGGGGGACGACGAGGGCGGTGCGCAGCGGGCCGCCGGGGGCGCCACGCCGACCGAGGAGCCGGTCAAGGGCGTGAAGGCCAAGTGCCACGGCTCCACGTGCGACGGCAAGGACCCCGTGGACAAGGGCTGCGGCGGTGACGCGTGGACCTCGGCGGCGCAGCAGCCCGAGAAGTCGTATGTGGAGGTCCGCTACAGCAGCGTGTGCCGTGCCGCGTGGGCACGTATCAAGTCCGCGCATCCCGGCGACCGGATCGAGCTGGTACGCGAGGACGGCCGCACCTACGACGAGACCGTGCCCGACGACGCCAACCTGGCCGCCTTCACCTTCATGCTGGGGGCGCCAGCGCCGCAGGACGTCAAGGCGTGCTGGGAGCTGAAGTCGGGGGACAAGGGGTGCACGGACTTCGGCGGCAGCACGCCGCTTCCCGAGGCGTCCCCGGTGCCGTCGTGAGGGAGTGCGGGGCTCACGAGGGCCCACGCCCGGACGGGGGCTCCGTCAGGACGTGCCCTGGCTCGTCAGCTCCATGGCCTGGCGCAGCAGGTCCAGCGGGTCGCGGTCGGGGTTCTCCAAGGCTTCCTGGCCGCAGACGCGGAGCAGCGCGAGGAACGACGCCGACAGCATCCGGGCGTGCAGGGCCGCGTCGGGCCCCGCGGGGAGCCGTGGTTCGAGGGCCGAGGCGAGATCGCGCTCGATCGCGGTGTAGGTGGCGGCCAGCTCCCTGAGCAGGGCCGGATGCTGGCGCAGCTCCTGGTACTGCTTCCCGTCCACGGCGCGCCGCGTGCCCCCGCCGCGCTCCGTGTCCCCGCCGCGCCCGGTTTCCCCGTCGCGTCCCGCGTCCCGGTCGCGCTCCGCGCTCTCGGCGCGCATCCGCTCGGCGGCGTGCAGCAGCGCCCGCACCGGCGGTTCGTCGTCGGGTCGGGCCCGCACATGCGCGACGAGACTGGCCACCTGCGTCCTGTCGCGGTGGAACAGCGCCTGTTCCTTGCTGGCGAAGTAGTTGGAGAACGTGCGGCGGGAGACGAACGCGGCATCGGCGATCGCCTCCACGGTGACGTTCTCCACCCCGTGCTCCAGGGCGAGGCGGACGGCGGCGTCGTGCAGGGAACGACGCGTCGCTTCCTTCTTGCGTTCACGCAGGCCAGTGCTCATGACCGCCCTAGCTTAGATCCGATGGCCGACGGCAATCCGGAGGGCCCAACCTAGGCGGAAAATCACCCATGGGGAAATGTTGCACGGTGAGAAAAATTTATGCGACGCTGCGGATCCGCCTCGACGTCCGCGCTCCGCGCGCGTAGTCGGACGCGTTTCCCTCCGAGAGAAGGAAGCCCGGATGTCCGCCCCCCACGCCCCGGCCGACCCGAATCCGCGCGACGTGCGGGAGGCCGGACTCGGCCTCGATCTCGACGCGTTGCGGGCCCGGTACCGCGCGGAACGGGACCGCCGGATCCGGCCCGACGGGAGCCGCCAGTACCAGCGCGTCACCGGCGAGTTCGGGTACTACGACGAAGACCCCTACGCGGACGGCGGGTTCACCCGCGAGCCGCTGTCGGACCAGGTCGAGGTGGTCGTCGTCGGCGGTGGCTTCGGCGGGCTGCTGGCCGGGGCGCGGCTGCGGCAGGCCGGGGTCGAGTCGATCCGGGTGATCGAGAAGGGCTCGGACTTCGGCGGCACCTGGTACTGGAACCGGTACCCGGGCATCCACTGCGACATCGAGGCGTCGATCTACCTGCCGCTGCTGGAGGAGGTCGGCTATGTACCGAAGTGGCGGTACGCGCCGGGCGAGGAGATCCGGCAGCACGCACGGGCCGTCGCGCGCCACTTCGACCTGTACCGCGACGTGTGCTTCCAGACCCTGGTGACCGGCCTGGACTGGGACGACGACACCTCCGAATGGGTGGTGAACACGGACAGGGACGACCGCATCCGGGCCCGGTACGTCGTCACGGCCTCCGGCACACTGAGCGAGGTGAAGCTGCCGGGCATCCCCGGAATCGGGACCTTCACCGGGCACACCTTCCACACCAGCCGCTGGGACTACGCCTACACGGGCGGCAGCGCCGACGGAAACCTGCACAAGCTCGCCGACAAGCGCGTCGCCGTCATCGGCACCGGCGCCACCGCCATCCAGTGCGTGCCCCACCTCGGCGCGGACGCCGAGCACCTGTTCGTGTTCCAGCGCACCCCCTCCTCGGTGGACGTGCGCGCCAACCGGCCCGTCGACCCGGAGTGGGCGGCCACCCTGGAACCCGGCTGGCAGCGGCGGCGGATGGAGAACTTCCTCACCCTGGTCACCGGCGGCCAGGCCGAGGAGGACCTCGTCGACGACGGCTGGACCAGTACAGCCCGGTTGCAGCGCAAGCTCATCCCGAGCACCCACGACGGGCGGGAGCTGCCGGAGGCCGAACGCGAACGCGCCTACGAGCTGGCCGACTTCGCGAAGATGAACGAGATCCGCACCCGCGTCGAGGAGATCGTCGCCGACCCGGTCACGGCCGAGGCACTGAAACCCTGGTACCGCTACATGTGCAAGCGGCCCACCTTCTCCGACCACTACCTCCAGACGTTCAACCGGCCCAACGTCACCCTCGTGGACACCGCCGACACCCACGGCGTGGAGGAGATCACCGAGAACGCCGTCGTCGTCGGCGGCACCTCCTACGAGGTGGACTGCGTCATCTTCGCCACCGGCTTCGAGGTCGGCGCCTCCGGGATCCTGTCCGGCGCGATCCCCGTCACCGGGCGGCAGGGCGTCAACCTCTTCGAGGCATGGGCCCAGGGCCCGCGCACTCTGCACGGCTTCTACACCCGCGGCTTCCCCAATCTCTTCCAGCTCGGCCCGCTCCAGAACGCCGCCTCGGTGAACTACGTGCACATCCTGGACGAGCAGGCGAGCCACGTCGCACACGTCGTCGCCGAGGCCCGTCGGCGCGGTGCGCGGGAGATCGAGCCCACGGCGGACGCCGAGGAGGGCTGGCAGCGCACGCTCCGCGAAAAGGCAGTGGACCTGTACCAGTTCCACGCCGAGTGCACCCCCGGCTACTACAACAACGAGGGCAACCCGCGCCGGGGCCTCCGCGCCTTCGGCGACGGCCCCGTCGCCTTCCACGCTCTCCTCAAGAGGTGGCGCGAGAACGGCGGCATCACCGACGTCCTCGCCGCGACCGGCGAGGAAGGTGCCTGAACGGATGGCGGAGCACACGGCGACACCGCCGAGCAGGTACGGGCAGGACCCGGCGGGTGGCGGCCCGGCGTCCGGCACCCGCCGGCGCGTGCGGCGGCTCCTGGAGGCCAACCCGCTGTGGGGGTCCAACGGTGTCGCGTTCGGGCCCGACGGCCGTCTTTACGTGGCCCAGTATCTGGCCGGACAGATCAGCGCCGTCGACCCCGCGACCGCCGACATCGAGGTCGTGGTCCCGATGGACGGCCCCGTCCGGTCGCCCGACGACCTCGCCTTCGGCGCGGACGGTTCGATGTACATCGCCGACCTCGTGCCCGGCATCGTGTGGCGCCGCAGTCCCCGGGGCGAGTACACGGCCGTCTCCGACCAGGTGCGGGTGCCCAACGGCATCACCTGCGTGGGCGACCGGCTGTTCGTCAACGCGATGCGCCCTGACGGCCGCCTGCTGGAGCTGTTCCCCCACGGCGGCGGCGACGGCGGCGGCGCCGACGGTGGCTCCGGCGGTGTAGCCCCGGCGGAACTCGCCGGAGGGCTCGCCATGGGCAACGCGGCGGTGATCCGGATGCTCCAGCGCGAGCGGCACACGCACGACGCCTCCTGCGGCCACCAAGCTCCGGTGCCTCCGGTGCGGCGCTCCACCGTCCACGACGTGCTGCGCGGCCCCGGACGGCCACTGGACGCCGCGGTGTCGGCGGACATGGAAGGCAGGCTCGGCGCGGACTTCTCCGACGTACGCCTGCACACCGGCCCGGCGGCGCAGCGCTCCGCCGCCGAGATCGGGGCGCGCGCCTACACCTCCGGCAGCCACGTCGTCATCGGCGAGGGCGGCGCGGACAAGGACACCCTCGCCCACGAGCTGATCCATGTCATCCAGCAGCGGCAGGGTCCGGTCGCGGGCACCGACACCGGGGACGGGCTGGCGGTCTCCGACCCCGGAGACCGCTTCGAGCGCGAGGCGGCGGCCGGTGCGGCGCGGGCCGTTTCCGGGCCCGCACCGGCCGTCACCGGAGCCGCGGCGGCCGAGCACGGTACGGATCATGGGGGCGCGACGCGCACGGACGCGGTGCAGCGCGTTTTCACCGATGCCCGTGACAGGCGGATCAGCCGGGAGAGACTCGCCCAGAGCGGGCTGCTGACCGAACTCGTCGAGCAGTTCCATCCCGATGTGCGGGCGTACGTGGAGCTGGTGGTCGACGTGCTCACCGAGGACGACGAGCGCGTCTCGTGGGACGACGTGATGGACATCCTCCAGGAGGATTTCGACGTCCACCCCGGAGTCCAGCAGGCACCCCCGCAACTCCCGCTCGCCCCGCAGGCGGCGCCGCAGCACACCACCATCAGCCTGGCCGACGAGGCGTCCTTCCTGGAGTCCATCGCGTCGGTCTGGCACATCAGACAGGGCAACACGGGGTGCGGGCTGCTGGGCAACACCCTGTACCTCTCGTCGTCGTCCGCCAACCGCCCGGCCTTCTTCAACGACATCTGGGACGCCGTGGAGGACCTGAGAGCCAACACGGCGGCCCTGCCGGGCTGGTTCCCGACGGCCGTTGAGGTGTGTCCCGGCTACGTGGGTACCACCGCGAACCACGCGGAATGCAGGATCATGAAGGTGTGGGGCGACGGCGGCGGCGCGAGGGCGATCATCCGGACCACCCAGCCCGCCTGCGCCGACTGCGCCCACCTCATGGGCGAACAGGGCGTCCGGCACGACAACGCCGCACAGCGCAGCTACGGGAAGACCGGCTGGATACACCCGTTCACCCTCCAGGCATACGGGCCGCAGATCACCGGCAACCCGCACTACGCGCCCTGATATGCCCCGGATAGGCCCCGCTCAGGCGAGGCGTTGCGTGAGCAGATCGAGCGCGGTGGAGTGGCAGGCTGCCACGGATGGCGATGCCCATGACGGAGTCCGGCCCGAGGTCGGCGAACGGGACGTCATGTCGGAGAACGCGCTCAGGACAGCAGCCCCGCGCGGTACGCCAGTACCGCCGCCTGGACCCGGCTGTCCGTGTCCGTCTTCTCCAGGATGGCGCTGACGTGGGTCTTCACCGTGCCCAGACCGATGTTCAGCTCCTGGCCGATCTCCCCGTTGGCCAGGCCCCGGCCCAGCAGCGCGAGGACGTCGCGCTCCCGGCCCGTGAGCGCCGCCAGCCGTCGCTCGGGGCTGGCGTCGGAGGCGGCCCCGGACGCCTTCCCGGTCCCCGGCGTACCGGCGACGCCGCCCAGCATGCGCGCGATGACGGTGCCGGTGACTCCGGGGGAGAGGACCGCGTCGCCCGTCGCGGCGGCCCGCACCGCGCTGATCAGCTCCTGCGGGCCCTCGTCCTTGAGGAGGAAGCCGGTGGCACCTGACCGCAGCGCGCGGGTCACGTTCTCCTCGTCGCCGAACGTGGTCAGCATGACGACCTGCGGCCGTGGCCGGAGGGCCAGCAGCCGCTCGACGGTGGCGAGCCCGTCGAGCACGGGCATCCGGATGTCGATCAGCGCCACATCGGGACATGTCTCGGCGGCGACCCGCACGGCCTCCTCGCCGTTTCTCGCCTCGCCGACCACCTCGATGCCGTCGGCATGCCGCAGGATCAGGCGGACGCCGTGCCGGATCATCTCCTCGTCGTCCGCGAGCAGGACCCTGACGGGGTGGTCGTCGGACGGAGGAAGCTCGGTCATATCGGTTCTCTCGGTCAAGGGGACTCCCACGGTGGTGTCTGCGACACCACCGGAACGGTGAAGCGGTCGATCGCGGCCAACGTGTCGCCGCGGAAACAGTATCGGGTGATCCTGAGGTGGCCCGGGCCCTCCACGGGGTCGGGGTCGGTGGCGTCCGTGGGCTCCCCGGATGCCGAGCCTTCGCCCTCGCCCCCGTCCTCGGCCGACGGCTCGAAGTCCTCAAGGGGCACCATCGGATAGAGGCAGTCCGTCACGTTCTCCGGACGGCGCGGTTCGTGGCCCGTCGCCGCCGCGCGCGCCGTGGTGTCGTCCCCGTACACGGAGTCCTCCACCTTCTCGCGGGACATCCCGATCCGGGGCTCCTCGGGTTCGGGCGGTGCGGGCTGCGGGCTCGCCGCGCTGACGAGGAGGAGGCCGCCCAGCATCATCACGCCCACCCCGGCGAGGCCGAGAAACCCGGTGAGGACACGCACGGTTCTCGGCCGACGGACGCCGGGCGCGTGGTGCTCGGGGTCGGACGGGTCCGACGGGTCCGACGGGTCCGGTGTGCCCGGCGACACGTGTGACGATGTGTCAGGCCGGGCCGCCCCCGCACCCCCACCAGCACCCGTCCCCACCCCCACCCCCACCCCCGGCTCCGGACGCGCGGGCATCCGTGCCGTCACGGCGAAGCCCCCGGCCGTCGTCGGGCCCGTCTCCAGGGTGCCGCCGAGCAGTGTCACGCGTTCCCGCAGTCCGACGAGGCCGCGCCCCGAGCCCAGTCCTGTGGCGGCCTCGGGGGCCACCGGTGGGAGCCCGTTGCGTACGAGCACCGTCACCTGGCCGTCGGTGTGGGTGACCGTCACGGTGACATGTGCTCCGGTGGCGTAGCGGTGCACGTTGGTCAGGGACTCGCGCACCACCCGGTGCACCGCGCGCCGCACCTGGGCCGGACGTTCGTCCAGGTCGGGGCCCTCCCAGTCGAGGTCGACGGGGATGCCGCCGGACCGCGACTCCTCGGCCAGCGCCTCCACGTCGGACCGCGTACCCGTGGCATCCGTCAGCGTGCCGCTCCCGGTGTCGTCCCGGCCCAGCGGACCCAGGACACCCAGCACCTCGCGCAGCTCCCGCATCGCGTCCCCGGCGGCCCGGCGCACCAGGACCGCCTCCTCGCGCAGCTCGGGCGACTCGTTCCGCAGCGCCATCTCCAGACCGCCCGTGTGCAGGGAGATCAGGCTGAGCCGGTGGCCGACCAGATCGTGCATCTCGGCGGCGATCCGCGACCGCTCCTGTGTCCGCGACTCGCGGTCCACGAGACGGCGTGCCGCCTCCGCAGCGGTGGCCCGCTCCTGGAGCGCCCGCAGCAGCCGCTCCTGCTGCCCGCCCGAGGCGCCCACCAGCGCCGGGACCATCAGCGTGGTGGCGGCGAGCACGCCGCCGAGCGTGAGGCCCAACGCGTGGCCGCCGAGCCCGGTGGCCTGGGCGAAGACGGTGCTGACCAGCATCGTCGCCCCGGCCGAGGCGAGCAGCACGGCGGTCCGGTGCCGTGGGACCACCAGGTGCTTGGCCGTGGTGTACGCGATCACGGCGGCAGGCAGCCCGGCAGCGGGCAGCACGCCCAGGACGGCGGCGGCACCCAGCAGACTCGCGCGAGGGAAGCGGCGCCGGACGGCGAGCGGAACGAGGGCGGCGGCACCCAGGAGGAACTGAACCCAGCCGGGCACGTCGGCCAGACCGTCCAGGAGCACCTGCGTGAGGAGTATCAGCAGCGCGCCGCCGGTCACTTCCGCGAGGGCGCGCCATCGCCCCCTGCCCTGTTCGCCAGGGGCCGCGAAGACGCTTCGGGAGGTGAGGGACATCGGTCCATTGTCGGGGGCGGGGGCGCGTGTCCTCTGCGACTTGCGGATGAGGGGGTGCTCGGCCGAAAGCCAGAGGTGAGGTGCGGTGCCTGCGGGAGCGTGCCGCGCGGTGCCCCGTACGGCGGTGTTCCGTGCCGTGCCGCGACGCGACGTCAGCACGGTCACGAGGCCACACGGCCACGAAATCACACGGTCACGTGGAGCCGTTCACCCGGATCAGGGTCTGCTGCCCGTTCGCCACGAGCTTCCGCCGCCCCTCCTGGAGAGCGAACACCTCCAACTGACACACGGTCAGGGTGCGCCCGGACTTCAGCACTGTTCCCACCGCCTCGATGTGCTCACCGACGGCGGGCGCGAGGAGGTTGATCTTGTACTCGACGGTGAGCACGTCCGTGTTCTCGGGGAACAGGGTGAAGGCGGCGTAGCCACCGGCGCTGTCCGCGATCGCGCTGGTGGCTCCGGCGTGGAAGTAGCCGTGCTGCTGCGTCACTTCGGGCCGGTTCGGGAGGACGATATGGACGCACCCGGGCTCGACACGTGTGATCCGGGCGCCGAGATGACGCATCAGGCCCTGCCGCCCGAAGCTCCCCCGGATCCGCGCCTCCGTCTCCGGGCTCGCCTGCTCCTGCCGCTTCCCGTTCTCCTGCTGGGTCCGGTCTTCCACGTGCTCTCCTCGTGCGGACGTCGTCGTGTGTGTGCGCGGGGCGTGGCGGGCGGGTCCGTCAGCCGACGAGGTGTTCCACGAGCGGGAACCCGCCGATGGCGATCATCATGGCACCGGAGAGGGGAACGGCCCCCGGAGCGCCGCCACATGGCGGCCCGTCGTTACGCATTTCCCTTGTGGACAACGTATTGCCCGGCGCGACGAGGAGGACTACGGTCTGATCGTATACGACGTATGATATTCCACTGGAGGGTCAGTGCCCCTGCCCGCATTCAGCCCGGGAGCATTGCCGTCGCGCACCGCCCATGTGCTCGCGGCCATCAAAGCGGCCATCCTCAATGGGCAGTTCACACCGGGCACGCCCCTGGTCGAGAGTGAGCTGGCAGGCCGTTTCCAGGTGTCGAAGACGCCGGTGCGCGAGGCGTTGAAGGCCCTGGAGGGCTCGGGGCTCGTCGACATCCGGCCCTACACCGGCACCACCGTCCGCGCGTTGACCCAGGAGGACGCGCTCGCGCTCTACGACATGCGCCTGCTGCTCGAACCGGAAGCGGTGCGGCGCGGCGTCGCCGCGGGCGGGGACTTCGCCGAGGCGGCCCAGGCGCTGGAGGAGGCCGCGCGGGCCGAGGACGCCTCGTCGCGCAGCACCGCCAACCGGGACTTCCACCGCGGCCTCTACGCGGGCTGCGGCAACCCTTTGCTGGTCCGCACCCTCGACGGGCTGCGCGACCAGACGGCCCTGGTGTCCGCCTCCTCCTGGGCCCGCATGCCGTCCTGGGACGAGGAGGCCCGCGAACACGCCGCGATCCTCGACCAGGTCCGCGCGGGCGACGCCGAGAAGGCCGCCGCACTCGTCCGGCGCCACATCGAGGGATTCGTGGCCCGGCACCTGAAGAAGGAGGCGCCCGCTCACTGACGCCCACCCCATGACCGCCACATGAGTGGAAAGAGGCGCGGCCCGTTCACCGCCAAGATCCCAGGCCGCACCTCAGAGATCCACGCTCCCCGCCGGGGAGCGCTTCCGTTACTCACCAGGAGCAACGATGCCCCAGTCTAACGGGCGCGTGCCCGTCCCAGCCGTGCCCGAGCACACCCCCGGGCCCGCCCATGAGCACGCCCCTGAACACACCCCCACGCACACCCCTGAACACACCCGCGCGCGCAGCCACATGCGCTGGACGATCGTCGGTTTCTCGGCCCTCGGTCTGACGATCGCGTATCTCGACCGCGCGGCGCTCAGCGTCGCCATGCCCTTCATGTCCAAGGAATTCCACATCGGCCCCGCCGTGCAGGGCGTGCTGCTGTCGGCGTTCTTCTGGACCTACGCCCTCTTCCAGATACCGTCCGGCTGGCTGCTGGACCGGTTCGGGCCCCGGGTGATCTACCCCGTCGCCGTCGGCTGGTGGTCGGTGTGGACGGCCCTGACCGCCTTCGCGAACGGTGTCGGCTCGGTGGTGCTGTTCCGGCTCGGCCTGGGCGTCGGCGAGGCACCGGTACAGCCCGCGAACGTCAAGGTCGTCTCGCGCTGGTTCCCCCGCCGTGAACGGGCCTTCGCCTCCAGCCTGTTCGACATGGGCCAGCAGATCGGCACGGCGCTGTCCGTGCCCGTCGTGACCGGGCTGATCCTGCTCGGCGGGTGGCGCCTGTCCTTCATCGTGATCGGCGTCGCCGGACTGCTCTGGATCCTCGGCTGGCTGGTCGTCTACCGCGAGCCCGAGCAGCACCCGCGTGTCTCCGCGCGCGAGCTGGCACACATCCGCTCCGACCAGGGCGAGATGGTGGCCGCCGACGGGTCGGGACCGGCAGGCACCTCCGGCGCCGACGTGTCGTGGCGGCGGCTGCTGCGCGACAACCAGGTGTGGGCGCTGACCACGGGGTATGTCTTCCGCTCCCTCGCGGGCGCGTTCTTCCTCACCTGGTACCCGAGCTATCTCCTCGACGACCGGGGCTTCACCGAGGCCGAGTTCGGCATGGTCGGCTGGGTGCCCGCGGTCATCGCCATCGGGTCCACCGTCCTGGGCGGCATCGTCTCCGACCGGATGCTGGCGGCCGGGATCTCCACCAACCTGGCGCGGAAGGTCCCGATCGTCTCCGGGCTCGGCCTGAGCGCCTGCATCGGGTTCGCCCCCTTCATCGAGAGCAACCTCGTGCTGATGACCGTGCTGACCCTCAGCAACGCCGCCCACTCCTTCGCCGGAGCGGCGATCCTGAGCCTGCCGGCCGAGGTCGCCTCGTCCCCGGCGACCGTCGGCTCGGTCGCCGGTTTCCAGAACTTCGGCTCCCAGCTCGGCAACCTGACCAGCCCGATCGTGATCGGCCTCTTCCTCACCGCCGGCGGCGGCTCCTACCTGGGCCCGCTGCTCGGCTCCGCCGCCTGCTGCCTCGTCAGCGCGGCCATCTACTTGTTCTGGGTGCACATCAAACCCGTCACCCCGGCCGACGCCGTCATCGCCCCCACCACCCCCGGACCGGGAAGGAACCCCGCGTGAGCACCACCTTGAACACCGAGGACCTCGTCGCACGGCTGAGCACCGTCATCGGGATCCCGGTCGTGCCCTACGGCGAGGACGGCCGTATCGACCACGCCCGCACCGCCGCGCTCGCAGCGCGACTGATCGCGAACGGGATCTCGGTGCTGACGCCCAACGGCAACACCGGAGAGTTCTACGCGCTCGCGCCCTCCGAGCGGCGGGAGGTGCTGACCACCGTCGTCGAGGCACGCACGGCCACGACGACCATCGTCGCCGGGGTCGGGTACGACGTCGCGACGGCCATCGATGACGCACGCTTCGCCCACGACGCCGGAGCCGACGCGATCATGATCCACCAGCCGGTGGTGCCGTATCTGGCCGCCGACGGATGGGTCGAGTACAACGCGGCGATAGCCGCCGCAGTGCCCGGACTCGGTGTCCTGCCCTATCTGAGCAACCCGGCCGTCTCCGGCACACATGTCGCACGCCTCGCCGCGCTGGCACCCAACGTCGTCGGGCTGAAGTACTCCGTGCCGGACCCGGTGGTGTTCGCCACCACCAGGGCACGGGCGGAAGAGGCCATGGCGGAGGAGCGGGCGGGGGCAGGCACGGCGGGGGAGGGCACGACGGGCGAGGGCCTGCTGTGGATCGCGGGCCTGGCCGAATCCTACGCACCCGCCTACTGGCAGGCCGGTGCCCGCGCCTTCACCTCGGGCCTGGTCAACGTCGCCCCCGCCGTGTCGCTGCGGATGCTCGCGGCACTGCGCGCCGGCGACTACGACGAGGCGGCCGACGTCTGGCGCGCCGTACGCCACTTCGAGGACCTGCGGGCCCGCGACCGCTCGGCCAACAACGTGTCCGTGGTCAAGGAGGCCATGCACCAGCTCGGGCTGTGCCGACGCGAGGTGCGCGCGCCCAGCCACGGCCTGGCCCCGGAACTGGCCGCCGAGGTCACCGAGTCCATACGGCCCTGGCGAGCACTCGTGCCCGCCCTCGACGCGACGGAGACGGAGCGGCAGCCCGCATGAAGATCGACACACTGCACACCTACCGGCAACGCGTGGGCGACCGCCCGCGCGTCCTCGTGAAGATCACCACCGACACCGGTCTCGCGGGCTGGTCCGAGGTCTACAACCACGGCCCCGACCTCGCCTACCCGCCCCTGCTCGACCACCTCTTCGCGCAGATCAGGGGCATGGACCCGCTGCGGCCCGCCGCCGTCAATCAGTTCCTGCTCCAGTCCTCCCGTTTCCCGCCGGGCGCACTCGGCACGGCCGCCGTCGCCGCCATCGACCACGCACTGTGGGACATCAACGGCAAGGCACTCGGGGTGCCCGTCTACCAGTTGCTCGGCGGCGCGGTCCGCGACCGGGTGCGTGTCTACGCCGGGCTCTACTCGGCACCCGACCTCCCCCGACTGCGCGAGACGACCGGGGCACTGCACGAGCGGTTCGGCTTCACCGCGTTCAAGCTCAGCCCCTACCGGCGCGACCTGCACAGCACCCGCTACGGTCTGGTCGTCCGCGCGCTGGGCGACTACTTCGGCCGGATCAGGGAGGAACTGCCCGAGGAGTGGGAGTTCGCCTTCGACGCACACGCCTGCCTGTGGGAGCCGCGCCAGGCCGTCGAGCTGGGCGCGGCCCTCGCCCCGCACCAGCCGCTGTTCCTCGAAGAGCCCATCCGCCCCGAGCACATACCGTCCTGGGCCCGCATCAGGTCGGAACTCCAGGTGCCGCTGGCGACCGGCGAATCGCTCTACACCCCGCACGAGTTCCTCGCACTGCTCACCGCGGGCGGCACGGACATCGTGCAGCCCGACATCTGCGTCGTCGGTGGCCTGACCCAGATGGTCAAGATCGCCACCCTCGCCGAGGCCCACTACGTCACGGTGGCCCCGCACAACCCGATGGGCCCGCTCGCCACCGCCGCGAACGTGCACTTCGCGGCGGCCACCACGAACTTCGGCATCCTGGAGTTCAAACCCGACGACACCTCCTGGTGCCCCGACCCCTACCTCCCCGTCGACGGCCATCTGGAGCTGCGGCCAGAGCGGCCCGGCTGGGGGATCGAGATCGACGAGGAGGCGCTCGCCACCGACGACTGGGTCTCCTGGACCCGCCGGGTCCCGGTACGCGCGGACGGGTCGACGGCCTGGATGTAGGACCGGGACGCAGGGCTCCCGCAGCGGCCCGCCGGTATATCCGCGGCCGGTACACCCGCGGCCGGTACAGCCGTCGGTACAGTCGTGGCATGACGGAATCGGCACCGCTGCGTGAGCCCACCTTCCTCGTCCTCGCCGCGCTCGGCGCCGGACCGCTGCACGGGTACGGGATCATCAAGGCCGTCGAGGAGATGTCCGAGGGGCGCGTCGTGCTCCGCGCGGGAACGCTGTACGGGGCACTGGAGCGGCTGGAGTCGCAGGGGCACGTCGTCTTCGACGGAGAGCGCAGCGAGGGCGGCCCCGCGCGGCGCTACTACCGGCTGTCCGACGAGGGGCAGGCGCTCCTCCTGGACGAGGCACGGCGGCTCGCCGCCAACGCGCGGCTCGCGTACGCGCGGCTCGGGATCGAGGCGCCATGAGCGGCGACGGCGGTTCGGACGGGGCACGCGGATTACGGGGGGCATGTCCGCTGCGTGCGTACGAGCGGGCCGTCGGGCGGCTCACCGGGTGGCTGGAGGGTGTCGGGCCCGAGTTCCGGCACGAGGTGGCGCTGACGGCGCGTGAACTCGGGTCCGGGGCCGGGACGCGTGACCGGTGCGGCGAACTGGCCGCGTTGTGCGGCCTCGTGCTGAGGACGCGGTCCCGGCACCGGACCGGGGGAGCCGCGTCCCTGGTGTGGCGGCAGGGCGTCCACCTCGGCGCCGTGCTCCTGCTCGTCGCAGCCGCCGCGCGGATATGGGCGGACCGGCCCGCCCCGACGCCCGTGCTCGCCGCCTCCGCCGTCGCGCTCGCCCTTGCCGGAGCCTGCGCGCTCGGAGTGCCGGGTGCCCTCGGGACGTCGGGGGCGGCGGGCCGCGTCGTGGCCGTCCTCCTCGCGGGTGCCGGTGCGACGGGCGCGCTCGCGGCGGGGGCCGACGGGGTGGGCGGGGCGTGTGCGGTGGCCGTCGCGGGGCTGTGCGCGGGGATGCCACCGCCGGTTCGGGCCAGGTGGGGGAGTGGCGTGGCGGTGGCCCTCGTACCGTGCGCGGGCTGGCCGTTGGCGCTCGCGGTGGGAAGCGAGGCGGCCGGTGCCGCCGTGTCCGTGGCGCTGACCGGTGTGGTGCCCGCCGCGCTGCTGGTGCTCGGCTGGTACGACCCCCGGCTCGCGGCGATGGGCGCGACGGTGTGGTGTGCGCGGCTGGTCGTCAGCGATCTCGGCGCGCTCGGTGAGGCGCTGGCGGCGCCGCTCGGCGCGGAGCGGCGCGTCCTGCTGCTGCGCTGGCTGCTGATGGGCTCGGGGCTGGTGCTGGCGTGGCTGGTGACACGGCGGTCGATCCGTGAGTCGGTCCGGCTCTGAGCGACGGGCACCCGGAGGGCGTGGACGGCGGCCACCTCTAGCCACTACGTCGGTAAGCGGTATACCGTCGTGAGGCATAGTTGTCGCCTACCCTTCGGAGGGCACCATGACCGTGGTGGCACCGAAAGTCCTGACGTTCGCGGCCGGTGCGGGGATCGCCGCCGGACTGTTCCTCGCGGCCGACTCGGCCGCCGTCGACCTGCCGGGCAACGAACATCCGCTGCCCAACACCCTCGGCGTGTTCGTCCCGCTGCTCGGCGTGCTGCTGATCACCGGGCTCTACGTCGTCGCACGTGCCGGAGCGGGCAGTGCCGGGCGCCTGCTCGACTGGGGCTTCCTGCTCAACCTCTGCGGGCTCGTGCTCGTCTGCGGCATCGACGTCACCCGCGCCTACGCCCTCTCGCAACTCTCCGACCGTCAGGTCGAGAAGCTGCTGGAGAGCGGTCCCACGCTCCCGGTCTTCCTCGCCGCCGGCCTCGTGTTCACCGTCGGCGCCCTGCTGTTCGGCACGGCCCTGATCCGCGCGGGCTACGGGGGCGGCGCCTGGCTCTACACGCTCACCGCCGTGCCGTCCGGCTTCGCCTCGCTGCTGCCCGATGTGGCGGGGGCGCTCGCGCAGGTCGTCGCGGGCGCGGGCATCGTCTGGCTGGCCCTGACGCTGAGGACGCGGATACGCACCACGCCCCAACCGCCGCCCGTGCCACCCGCCGCGGGGCCGCTACGGGAATCCGCCCTGCCCTCCTGACCCGTCGTCCTCAGCTTCGTGCCCCCGGGCCCGCCGACCGCTCCAGCGACCGCAGAGCGTCGACAGCGCGCCTCCAGCCGTCTGTGAGGTGCCGGGGGTGCGGAGCGGCCGAGCGGGTGAGGACGGAGAGGGCGGCTTTGCCGTTGTAGCTCACAAGGAGGCTGAAGCAGGTGTGTCCAGGGGGGAGCCAGGGGATGGCGACGATCTCTTCGACGGGGGTCCCGAGCGCGGACATGGGGCGCGGCACGTGCACGTTGGAGATGGTCAGAGCGCTGCGTCGGGGATCTGTGACGCGGGCCAGCAGCCACTCCGCGATCCTGCCGGGTGTGTCCTCCATGAGGGATCGCAGGGCTTGTTTGCGGCGGTTGACGCGCTTCCTGCGGGCGGGCGCGGTAGCGGCACGGAGCTGCCGTGCGGAGCGCGGGAGGGCTCCGGGGAGGGGCAGCCGGACCAACCCGAACCTGTTTCCTCCGCCGGGCTGCGGCTCCTGGGGTCCGCGGGGGCGGAATTCGACGGGCATCAGGGCCCAGGCCGGGCGCCGCTCGGAGCGCGGGGGTGTGCGGGTCGGAGAGTCCGGCGGCCACGAGGCCAGGGCCTGTCCCATCGCGGCGAGGTGAACCTGGTTGGTGGTGACTCCCGCACTTCGGGCCGTCTCGCGCAGACCGGCCACATCGACGGAGTCATGGGCGAGGGCGTGCCGTGTCGCGCCGGACTCGGTCCGAGGGCGGCACGGGGGTGCCGGCTGACAGGTGCGCAGCACGTCAGGGAGCAGGAAGAACAGGGGGCCCCGACGCCGGGAGCCCGCCGGTTCCGTGGCCGGGGGCGGGGGCGTGGTGTCGTCGAGGAGCACGCGCAGGGTGTGCAGCATGGCAGTGGCGTCGTGTACGGCGTGGTGCGCGAGGTAGTACAGGGCCCAGCCGTTTCCCGTCGGTCCGGGACGCAGCCACAGGTGCCAGCGGGGCCTGGTCTCGTCGGGCCCGGAGGCCAGGAGAGTCTGGGCGGTGAGTGGCGTGGCGGGGCCGGGGGGCAGGGCACGCACATGGTGGGTGAGGTCGAAGCCGGGGTCTGGCTTCCAGCGGACCTGGTCGCCGTCCAGGAGGAGGCGGTGGGTGAGGGCGGGCAGGGCGGTGAGCTTCGGGGCGATGTGCCGGCGCAGGGCCGCCAGGGAAGGCGCCGTGCCTGCCATGCGCAGCAGGAACCCGTAGTACATGTCCGAGGGTTCCGGGGCGTGCTGTTCCAGCCGGAGGAAGGTGCGGGTGAGGACGTCCACCGCGAGGTCAGCGGGAGAAGCGGGAGGAGCGGGAGAAGGAGTGCTGTGTGTCATGGGGGCCTGCCCGGAAGAGGGAGGGAGGAGGGGAGGAGCCGGGGCACCTCAGTGAGAAGGCGGTGTCAGGGTTTGTGAGCGATCACGACTCCGTTGGCGGTGGGCGCGGTGAAGTGTTCCCTGCGCATGCCGGTGAAGCCGGTCCGGCCGAGCCAGTCGGTGAGTTCCCGGCTGGTGATGCCATGGCCCCACGTCTCCACCTGCATGGCCAGCCCCATCAGGGCGGCGTCGAGGGGGCCGTCCTCGGTGTCGTCGACGAAGAGTTCGGCGATGACGAGTCGTCCGCCCCGAGGGAGGGCCGCGAAGCATGCGCGGAGGATGGCCTGGTTCGCTGACGCGTCCCAGTCGTGCAGGATCGACGAGAGCAGGACGGTGTCGTAGCCGGAGGGGAGTTCATCGGCGAAGAAATCGCCGGAGACGGTGGAGATACGGCTGCCCAGGCCCGCCTTCTCGATCTTCGTTTCGGTGAGCCGGCAGACGAAGGGGAGGTCGAAGACGGCTGCTCGCAGGCCGGGATGGATACGGCACAGTTCGATGTCCCAGGCGGCGCCTCCGCCGCCGACATCGAGGAGGGCCGTCGCGTCGCCGAGGTCCACGTGCCGCGCGCATTGCCGGGCCGTGACGGTGGAGACCGAGAAGAGTGCCTCCCAGAAGGTCTCCAGGACGGCCGGATTCGCGTCGTCGAACAGCGACTGCTGGTGGTCGGGGTCCCATGCTGTGGGCCTGTTGGTGCGCAACGCGTCGGACAGGCGCATCCAGCCGGGGTAGTCGTGCCGCTCCAGCATCTCCACCCAGCCGCCGAAGTAGTCGGGGGCGGCGCGGACCAGATACCGAGCGGACAAGGGGGTGTTGAAGCACCGCTCGTCCTTTTTGGCGAGCAGACCGAGGGCGGCGCAGGCGGTCGTCAGAGAGCGGACGGGACGCCGGTCGAGGCCGAGGCGTGCGGCGAGTTCGGTGACGGTGCTGCCGGGCTTGTCGGCGAGGGCATCGAACAGACCGATGTCCAAAGCGGTGGAAAGGGTCTTGGAGACCCACAGGCCGGAGGCCAGCTCCATGATCTTCTGCTGCTCCGGGACCGGGACCGGGACCGGGTCCGTGTCCGAGGCGGGGGCGGGGGCGGGGGCGGAACTCATCGTGGTGTCCTTTCCGTGGGGTGCTGCTGGTCCGTTCCTGTCCCCGCCTGTTGCTGCCCGGCAGGTGAGAGTTCCGTGTCCGGGGTGATGTAGTGCCCGGACAGGTGGTCGGCGTCGCCGTCCGCCAGCCGCAGCAGGGCGTGGGCCGCATGCTCGGGCGGGGTGAAACGGCCCTCGTCGCGTTGGGTGAGAATCCACTCCCCGATACGGTCGGTCCAGGGATCGCCGGTCGGATGGTGGTCGAGGTGGTCGCGGATCAGGCCGAGGTCCAGCAGACCGGGATCAAAGCTGAACACCGGGATGCCGTGAGGACGGAGTTCGGCCGCGAGGTTCTCGGTGAGCTTGATGACGGCGGCCTTGGAGACGGAGTAGGCGGAAGCGTGCGGCCAGCGGTGTCGGCCTGCCTCGCTGGCGATGTTGATGACGCGCCCGCCGCGCCCCGTGGCCAGGGTGGGCAGCGCGGCTCCGCAGGCGCGCGCGGTGCCGACGACGTTGACGTCCATCGTGTGCTGCCACTCCTCGGGATCCACCTCCCACAGGGGGCCGTGAGGGCCGGGCACTCCGGCGTTGTTGACCAGGATGTCGAGGGTGCCGAAGGTGTCCTTGGCGCATTCGACCGCCTTGGGCATCGCGGCGGGGTCGGTGAGGTCCGCGGGTACGGTCAGGACGGGTGTGCCGCGTGCTTCGAGTGCGGCTTCCGCCTCGGCCAGCGTCCCCGGGTCGCGGCCGGTCAGTACGAGGCGGGCCCCGGCGTCGGCGAACGCGTCGGCGAGGAAGCGGCCCAGGCCCCGGCCCGCGCCGGTGATGAGGACGGTACGGCCGTCCAGGGGCCGGACGGGCAGCTCCTCGGAGGGTTGCACCGGTCCGGAAGGTCCGGAAGGTTCGGCGGTGGCGGCCGGTTCGCGGGCGGGCGCGAGGTCGCGGCGCAGCAGTTTGCCCGCGGCGTTCCGCGGCAGGGCCTGCGCCTGCTCGATCAGCCGCACCCGCATATGGGGCGGCACACGGGCGCTCGTGTAGTCGACGAGGTCGTTCAGCGGGATGTCGCGGTGGAGCACGACGTATGCCTTGGGAAGTTCACCGCGTGCCGGGTCCGGGACGCCCACGACGGCCGCGTCGGCCACGGCGGGGTGAGTGAGCAGAACGGCTTCGAGGTCGGCGGGCGCCACCTGGTGCCCCTTGTACTTGATCAGTTCCTTGCGGCGGCCGGTGATGGTGCAGTTCCCGTCCGCGTCGACGCGGGCCAGATCCCCGGTGCGCAGCCAGCCGTCCGTGGTGAGCGATGCGACCGTACCGGAGGTGCCCTCCAGGCAGCCGGAGCTGATCTGCGGACCACGGACCCACAACTCACCCTCGGTTCCCACCAGTTGGGCGCGGCCGGTGTCAGGTTCAGCGATGCGCGTCTCGGTGTCCGGCAGGGGCCGCCCCACCGAGCCTGGCGGGGCGTGTGTCCCGTCGCCGGTCAGATGGGTGCAGCCTGCCTCGGTCATGCCGTATCCCTGGAGGACGGGGACGTCCAGGCGACGGGCACACTCCCGTGCCACCGACGGGGGCAGCGGCGCGCCGCCGGAGAACACGGCGCGCAGGGCGCTGAGATCGTGCTGGTCCACGGCTGGTTCGGAGGCCAGCCGTCCGATGATGTCGGGCACCAGGTAGGCGAGGGAGGCGCGGTGCTCCTCGGCGGCCTGGAGGAACTCCTCGAAGCGGAATGGCGGGCCGCAGACGACGAGGGTGCCTCCGGCGTGCAGCGTGTGGTTCATCGCCATCTGCATCCCGTAGATGTGCCGCCAGGGAGTGACGGCCATGACCACGTCCGTGTCGCTCAGGTGGTGTCGGCTGTGGATCTGCTCCAGGTTGACCGCCAGGTTGCGCCGGGTGACGGCCACCTGCTTGGTGCGGCCCCCGGTGCCGCTGGAGGAGGCGAGCAGGGCCACCGTGTCGGGAGTGGCGTCGGGCAGGGTCACCGACTGGTGTTCTTCCGCGATCAGACGGCTCCAGCCGATCGGCCCTTGCCCCGGACCGCCGTCGCCGTCGCCGTCGCCGTCCGCGTCGACCAGCACGGTGCGCCGGGCCGAGCGGGGCGGAGCCAGCCGGTTCAGTCGCTGCCGGACGGCGCTGGGGGCCACCAGCCATCGGGCCTGGGCCGCGTCCATGGCCTGGGCCCACATGGCCGGCGGAGCGAGGGGGTCGAGAGGCTGTACGGTTCCTCCCGCCCGCAGGGTGCCGTGGTAGGCGGCGGCGAAGACCGCGCTGTTGTCCAGGACGAGTGCGACGGTTTCCCCGGGACGCAGGCCACGGCGCACCAGCGCGTTCGCGAACCCGTCGACGGCCTCGGCCAGCTGTCCGTAGCTGGTGCGCTCGCCGGTCCGGCAGTCGATCACCGCGGTGCGGCCGGTGGGCGCATGGGGTGCGATGCGCGGGCCGCCTCGGCCGGGCGCGGTCATGAGGTCTTCTCCGTTACGGACCGTGTGCGGCCCGGGCGCGGGGTATCGCGCTTGCGGGCGAGGGTGAGGCCGTCGGCGAGTGGCAGCATGACGGCCTCCACCCGGTCGTCGTCGCGCACATGCTCGTTGAAGGTCCTGATGGCCCAAGCGTTGCCGGTGGGTTCGGGGTCGGCGGCTTCTCCCCCGTACAGCACGTTGTCGGCCAGCAGCAGCCCGCCGGGCCGCATCCGGGGCACCAGCTCCTCCCAGTAGTCGCGGTAGCCGGGCTTGTCCGCGTCGATGAAAGCCATGTCGATCCACTGCCGGTCGGGAAGTTCCCGCAGCGTGTCGGCGGCGGGGCCGAGCCGTACCTCGATGCGTTCGGCCACCCCGGCGGCCTGCCAGGCATCGCGGGCGATTCCGGTCCACTCCTCGGAGGTGTCGCAGGTGACCACCCGCCCGTCCGCCGGCTGCCCCAGAGCGAGGGCGAGCGTGGAGTACCCGGTGAAGGTGCCCACTTCGACGATCTCCCGGGCCCGCGTCAGACGGACCAGGAGAGTGAGGAAGACGCCCTGCTCGTGTGGAATCTGCATCTCGGCGGGCCCGCCCAGGGCGCGGGTGTGGTCGATCAACCGGGTCTGGACGGGAGTGGGCGGCTCGGCCTGCGCGAGCAGGTAGTCGTAGAGCGGAGGGGTCATGGACACGGTCTTGATGTCGTCGGCGGTGCTCATACGGGCTCCTTCCTCCGGGGCCGGAGCGGCCGTGGAGGGCTGGTTCGGTGCGGTGGGGGAGGACAGCCAGGCGGCGAGCCCGGTGAGGATGCCGACCGCTTCGCGTTCGAGCCGTTCGATGCTCGCGTTCTGCTGGGTGCCGAGCCTGGCCGGGGCGGCGTCCGCGTCGTTGAGCCCGTGGACGGCGATGTCGCACAGGCACTGGGCGAGCAGCCGGGTGAGCTGCGCGGTGAAGAAACCGCGGCACACCGGGGTGCGCCGGACGCGGAAGTAGCTGTCGTACAGGGCGAGTTCGTCCTCCGAAGGGGCGCCACCGGAGCGGCGGCCCGCCTCTTGGAGCAGCGAGGCACCGTCGGGCACGAGCTTCTTCGCCACCGCCATGTGCACCCGGTGGTTGTGCTTGGCGGCCTCGGCCACCTCGTCGACCAGGGACGCGGGGTGCCGGTCACGGATCCGGCGCAGCAGCGGGGGAATGGGCAGGTGGTCGCGGGCCCATTCGCCGCTGAAGGCCACGTCGCACGCCATCATGTCGGCGCGCACGGTGGCGGCGTACCGTTCGGCCGAGCAGCTTCCGGTGTACAGGAACAGCACGGAATACACGTCGTACAGGTGTGCCGCGAGACGGACGGTGTGCTGGGACGGCTCGGGCGTCTCGGCGACGGCCTTCAGAACGCGGATGTGCATCTGCCATACCGCGAAGGCAGCGTGGTGACCCACGATCCAGCGGTAGCGGGCTCGGGCGTCCGGATCCTCCGGGGGCAGCAGCCGGTCGGCCCGGTTCCCCTCGGCAGCCCGCAGCAGCAGCTCCAGGTCCGCGTCGGCCGTACCACGGTGCCGCGCCGGGGGGCCGGTACACGCGGTGGACGGCGCTCCGGGCATGTCGAGCAGCAGGGGGGCGACGGACGCGAACCGGCCGGCCGGTGGCAGCCGGTGGCAGGTCCCTGTGCTTCCCCGGTTTCGCGTCACCGCCGGGGTGGTCGCGAGGCGCGGGAGGGCGAGTCCGGGGTGGTGTGCGGGCATGGGGTCTCCTTGGAGTGTGAACGGCCGACAGCGGTCCGACGGGGCAGCGCGCGGTGAGCGTCCGGTGTCACGCCGCGGTGGATGCCCGCTCGCCCATGCGGTCGAGGAGGTCGGCGGCGCGGCGCACGTCCTCCTCCAGCGGGCGGTCCGGGTCCACGGGGGGAACGAGGCCGGCCAGCGAGTCGAACAGACCGGCGCAGCGGGGCGCGGTCGGCGCGCGGCCGCCTGCGTGGACGGCCTGGCGCAAGGCCACCGCGAGCGAACCGTGCAGCAGACGCAGCAGGTGCGCCTGGTCGAGCGCGTTGAGCGCGGCCTGGGTGCCGAGCGGGACGACGTCCTGGTTGTGCCAGTTGGTGGGCAGGCTCTGCATCGAGGCCGGTGTGGCCGAGCGGCGCATCTCCGCCACCATCGCGGTGGCCCCGAGCTGCACGCCCTGCAACGCGTGCTGCCGTCCCGGCTGAGTGGCCAGCATGGGCGGCAGACCTCCGTTGCGGCGGGGGTCGATCAGCAGGTCCAGTTGCCGTTCGGCGAGGTTGCCCAGTTGCGTGGCCGACGTCGACAACAGGTCGGAGGCGAAGGCGACCGGCTGACCGAAAAAGTTGCCGCCGTGCGCCACCAGGTCCTGTTCGGCGAAGAACAGCGGGTTGTCGCTGACGCCGTTGAAGTCGTCGCGTACGACACCGGCGGCGTAGGCCAGGGCCGAGTGGGCGGCCCCGATCAGTTGCGGGGTGCAGCGGATGCTGTAGGGCTCCTGCAACGCCCGGTTGCCCGAAGGGACCAGGCCCTCCAGACGGCTGCGCAGCTCGGCGCCGACGCGGACCACGTCCCCGTGCCCGAAGACCGCCAGCAACTCGGGTTCGAGGAAGGCGGGGGAACAGCCCAGCACGTCGGTGAGCAGCGCGGACAGCAACACGGCGCCGGTACGGGCACGCAGGAGGGCGGCGGCGGCGAGACCGGCTGCGGCGGCGGTCAGCGAAGTCCCGTTGACCAGCGCGAGCGCGTCCCTCCCGTCCAGCTCCACCGGGGGCAGCCCGCAGCGGTCCAACGCCGTGTCCGCCGGCAGTCGTTCGCCGCCCGTATAGGCGTGGCCCTCACCCCGCAGCGCGCGTGCCATGTACGACAGGGGGATCAGATCGCCACTGGCGCCCAGGGACCCCAGCCGGGGCACCGAGGGACAGAAGTCCGTGCCCAGCGCCGCGGCCAGCGCGTCCACGACCTCGGGGGACACCCCCGACCGTGCCTGGCACAGGGAACGCAGCCGGACGAGCATCGCGGCGCGCACCACCGCGGGGTCCAGGTCCCGCCCCTGCCCCGCGCCCAGGTGTGCCAGGGCGTTGTCGCACTGTTCGGCGGGGTTCTCCCGCCCGCTGAACGTGACCAGCGGGCCGAAGCCGGTGGTCGCCCCGTAGACCGGGCAGCCCTCGTCGAGAGAGCTGCCGACGAAGTCCCGGCAAGCCGTGACCCGTTCCCGTACGGCGGCGTCGATGTGCACGTCGACCGGAGTGGCCGCGCGCTCCAGATGCGCGAGCTCCAGTGGCGCGCCGGAAATATCCACGGACTGCGAGGCGGGGGTGGTGGCCGACGGCATGCGGTGACTCCTTGGGCTTCCTCGTACTCGGGATGTCGGGTATTTCGGGCGTGTGCGGACGCGTACAGGCACGTCAGGGCCGGTGGGCGGAACGGCGTGTTCGCGCGCATGCGGGCGCGGAACCGTGTACGGCGGAGCGCCGGGGACGAGGTCAGCCGGTCTCGGTGAGGCACTGCCGCAAGGTGCGGGGCGCGTGGCCGGTCAGCCGCCGCACGGTCGAGGTGACGCGTGCCGCGTGGCCGGTGCGGGTGGAGGCGAACAGGCCCAGCAGCATGTCCACGGCGCTGTCCGGTATGCCCGCCGCACGGCTCCCCCGGCGGTACTCGTCCTCCCTCACGGGCCGGTACCGCACCGCGTGGCCGAGACAGCGCGTGCACAGGTCCGCGATCGTGTGCCAGTCCAGTGCCTCGGGGCCGGTGACCGTGTGGACCGCGCCCGCGTGTGCGGTCGGCTCGGTCAGGACCCGGGCGATCACGTCGGCGACGTCCCGCACGTCCACGACGGCCGTACGTCCCGCACCCATCGGCAGCGCGAGTTCTCCCGTCCGCACCATCTCGGCGAAGACCCCGCTGGTGAGACTGCTCATGTACCACTGCGAGCGGATATGCGTCCACGCACAGCCCGAGGTCTCCGCGGCCCGCTCGATACGGCGCAGGGAGAATTCCTCGTCGTGCCCTGACTGGACGGCGGAGTTGATGACGAGGTGCCGCACGTCCGCGGCCACGGCGGCCTCGATGAAGGGGACGACCCGCCGGTATCCCAGGGGGTCGGCGGGAGGTGCGATCAGGAGCACGTGGGTGACACCGCGCAAGGCCGCGGCGAACCCCTCGGGCGCGTCGTAGTCCACACAGCGCGGCTGCTCCTTCCCCGCACCGGCCGAGGGGATGCGCTTGGGTTCGCGGGCGGCGGGAACGACGTGCAGCCCCGTCGAGGCCAGGCTGTGCGCGGTGGCCCGGCCGAGCGACCCCGAAGCACATGTGATCAGAACAGCCATCCTCGTCCACGCTCCCTGTTGGCACGGTCACTCGTACGACGCCCCGGAAGGTGACACCTATCTGCGGATCAGTGCCTTGAGCGCGGTACGCGAGGCCATGGCCTCGTACGCCTCGGGTGCCTCGTCGAGGCGCACGGTCAGATCGAAGACCGGGGAGGGGTCGAGACGGCCGGAGAGCACATCGTCGAGGAGTGGTGGGATCAGAGCCCGGGCCGGGGCGAGACCACCGCTGACGGTGAGGTTGCGGAGGAAGACGGGCGAGAGGTCGTTCAAGGCGCCGTGCGGAGCACCCACGAGCGCGATGGCTCCCCCGTCCGCGACCACGTCCAGCGCCGTGTCCACCGCCTGCTGCGTGCCCACACACTCCAGGACGCACCGGGTGCCGTGTCCGCCGCTCAGCTCGCGGACCTCGGCCCGTCCCGCCTCGTCCGCCTCCCGCACCACATCGGTCGCCCCGAACTCCTCGCCGAGCGCGACCCGTTCGGCGTGCCGGCCGAGCAGCACGACCTGCTCGGCCCCCGCGCGCCGCGCCGCCAGCACGGCACACAGACCCACAGCCCCGTCTCCGATCACGGCCACCGACGACCCCGGTGCGACGCCCGCCGACAGTGCGGCGTGCGTCCCCGTGACCATGGTGTCCGCCAAGGTGAGCACGGCGGGAAGCCGCTCGTCGTCCTCGGTCAGAGGCAGGCGTACCAGCGTCGCGTCCGCGAACGGCACCTGGACTGCTTCCCCTTGGCCACCGTCGTGTTCGCCGCCCCACATGCCGCCCCGCGGGCAGGAGCTTGGCAGCCCCTCCTGACACGCCCGGCATGTGCCGTCGGCCCACCAGAAGGGGGCGAGTACCACGTCCCCGCGGCGCAGCGTCCGGACATCGCGGCTGGTGTCCTCCACCACCCCGACGAACTCGTGGCCCGCGCGCGGCCCTGGCGGCACAGCGGGAAAACCACGGAAGCCCCACAGATCGGTGCCGCACACCGCGGCCAGCACGACGCGTACCACGGCGTCTCCGGGGGCCGTCGGCACAGGGTCGGCGACCTGCGCCACACGTACCCGTCCCGATGTCTCCCGGACGACCGCGAGCATGTTCGCACCCTCTCTCCCTCTTCGGTGGCGCTCGGTCCTGGGCGTGTGCTCGGACTGCGCGCGAACGGCGGTGGGAATCTCCGCTGGCTGTGCGGTGGAGGGGGGAACTCCCTTGCCAGTCCGCACTTCCATACGAGCAGGCGGCGCAGGACCGGAGAAGGGAGATGGGCGCCCGGCGGCGTGAAGGCGGTGAAAGTCCCCTGATGCTAAGGCCCGGCGACGGTCCTGGCCTGGAGGACCTCGCCCATGGACTCCTCGCGCCACCGCCTCAGCAGCTCATGGAAGGCGACGGCGCCGTAGGGGTAGGCGATGGGGCCGTTCGGCCTGCCGCGGCCCTCGCGGTTGTAGTAGCCGGGGGTGCACTCGGCGTGGAACCACTCGTGGTCGGGTGCGTCCTCGGCGAGGGTGGCGAGCCAGGCGTCCTCGGTCTCGCGGGACGGTTCGATGACCGCGCCCTTCGTCTCGGCGCCCGCGACGAGGGCGGCGGCGTGGACGGCCTGCTCGTCCAGGATGTGGGTGAAGTTGACGCTGCTGGCGTTCTGGAGCGACCCCATCTGGATGAGGTTGGGGAAGCCGTTGCTGGTGAAGCCGTGCAGGGTGCGCGGTCCCTGCCGCGCCCACGTCTCCAGAAGCCGGGCGCCGCCCCGGCCGTGGACGGGGAGCTTGCCGGAGTGGATCCCGGAGGTCCCGACGGAGAACCCCGTGGCGAAGATCAGGCAGTCCAGCTCGTACGTGGTGTCGCCGACCACCACACCGTTCCCGGTGACGCGCCCGATGCCGTGGGTGTCGGCGGTGTCGACGAGGGTGACGTTGTCGCGGTTGAACGCCGGGTAGTACTTGTCGGAGAAGGTGGGACGCTTGCAGGCGTACCGGTACCAGGGCTTGAGCTTCTCCGCCGTGCCCGGGTCGGTCACGTCCCGCTCGACGCGGGTGCGCAGCTCGTTCATCTTCGCGGCGTCGGCGGTCTCGTAGGCGGCCTCGAACTCCTCCCTGTCGGCCGGGCGTTTGAAGCTCGGGCGCCGGAAGCTCGGCAGCAGCTTCTCCAGGAGACCGGCGGAGACCGTCCACTGGTCCGCCACGAGATCCTCCTCGACGCTCTCGCCGGAGACGATGCGGAGGTAGTTCTCGCGGCGCTCGTGCGCCCACCCTTCGCGGTCGGCGCCCACGTCCTGCACCGTGGTGCGGCGGTTGCCGCGCACATCCACGGTGGAGGGTGTGCGCTGGAAGACGTAGACGTGTGCCGCGTCCTCGGCCAGCATCGGAATGACCTGGATCCCGGTGGCCCCGGTGCCGACGATGCCCACGCGCTTGTGCGTGAGGCCGGTCATGCCGCCGTCCGGGGTGCCGCCGGTGTAGGCGTAGTCCCACCGCGAGGTGTGGAAGGTGTGCCCCGCGAAGTCCTCGATCCCGGGTATGCCGGGGAGCTTCGGCTCGGAGAGGGTGCCGGTCGCGGTGACGACGTACGTGGCGCGGAACGCGTCGCCTCGGTCGGTGGCCACGATCCAGGTCTCGGATGCCTCGTCCCACGTCAGCGAGGTGACACCGGTGGAGAACAGGGCCCCGGAGTAGAGGTCGTACTGCCGCGCGATGCGTACCGCGTGGCGGCGGATCTCCTCGCCCGGGGCGTACTTCCACTCCGGTACGTATCCGGTCTCGTCCAGCATGGGCAGATACACGTGCGACTCGACGTCGCAGTGGATGCCGGGGTAACGGTTCCAGTACCACGTGCCGCCGAAGTCGCCGCCCTTCTCCACGACGCGGACGCGCTCCACATCCCGCTGCCGCAGCCGCGCCCCGGCGAGGATGCCGCCGAAGCCGCCGCCGACCACGGCGACGTCGACCGTGTCACGCAGCGGCTCGCGCGCGGCGGGCTCCTCCGCGTACGGGTCCGCGGCGTAGTAGCCGAACTCGGCGTCGGTGTCGCGGTACTGGCGGTGCCCGTCGGGCCGGACGCGCCGCTCGCGTTCGAGGCGGTAGCGCTCTCTCAGTGCGGCGAGTTCGGCGGGGGTCGGCACGTGAGGAGCTGTCATGCGGGGCCTCTCTCCTGTGGTGGATCCGCTTGCGGGATCCGCTGCGGTGGGGGTCGCGTGCGGGCGTGCGCGAGTGACGCCGAGTGTCGTGCGGGCTGCCCCGTACGCGTGGTCGTCCGCTACGGTAGCAAGGACCGGACACTGCTGTCCGGTTGCAGCGTGGGTGCACCGCGGCACCCGGACACGACGCGCGCCCGCGCCCTCCGGCGCGGGCCCGCCGCTCCGCTCCCGGCCGCGCCACCCGCACACGGCGGACAGGAAGGTGCCCCCTCATGAGACGACGCCCGATGCGATCCCTTGCCGTGCTCGCCGCGGCAGGCATGCTCGCCCTCACCGGATGCGGGACGGAGACCGCCGTCTCCGGCGACGCGGCGGCCTCCACCGGCGCGGCCGGCGAGGGCAGGACCCTCCGCGCGCACAAGGTCATGCAGTTGACGAAGGTCCACGAAGGGACCGGGATGACCCTGCTGGAGGGCCCGACGTTCGGCGAGGACGGCGACCTGTTCGTCGTCGATGTCACCGCGCCCCCGGGCGAGCCGAAGGTGCTGCGCGTGGACGTCGCGAAGAAGACGTCACGGCAGGTCCACACCGACGACCGCGGGGCCTACACCTCCGCGCAGTTCAGCCCGCACGACGGACGGCTCTACCTCACCGACTACGCACACGGCGAGATCGTCAGCCTCGCCCCGGACGGCGGCGACCGGCGGACCTTCTTCTCCGGCGAGGTCGACGGAGCACAGATGAACCCCGACGACATCGCCTTCGACAAGGAGGGCAACCTGTACGTCAGCGACTCACGCGGTCTGACCGAGAATGAGGAGCACGGCCGCGTGGTGCGGATCGGCCGCGACGGCGAGAAGGCCACCGTCCTGGCCGGGGAACTGGCCGCGACGAACGGTGTCTCCTTCGACGCGGACTACCGGGGGCTGTGGATCAGCGAACTCACCCAGAACCGGATCTCCTACCTGCGCCTCGACGGCAAGGGCGCGGTGACGTCCCGGCACACCGCCGTCCGCGTCGACGGCGGGCTCGCCCAGACCGACTCGATCGCCGTCGACGCGGACGGCAACCTCTACCAGGCACTGCACGGCAGGCCCGCGATGGCCGTGTACGACAAGCACGGCAAGCGCTTGGCGACGGTCGAGGTGCCCGCAGGGGCCAAGGGGCTGGAGTCGGCGACGAACGTGGCGATCACACCCGGCGGGACCAAGGCGTACATGACCGTCAGCGGACCCGCGGGGGGATACCTCTACACCTTCGACGCGCTGGCGGAAGGCACCCGGCAGTCCAACGGCGGCTGACACCGCCCCCCGCCCCCGGCACATGTGCCGCACTCACCCGCCGAAAGGCCGCACCGGTCCCACCCCGACACCGAGCAGCCGCCAGGCCGCCAGCGCGCGGCGCTCGCGCTCGTCACGGGTGGGGCCGTTGACGGCACCGGAGACCATGGCGACGGCGAGCATGAGGTCGCCCTCCCCGCCCAGCGGGTGGCCGTCCGGCACATGCCCCCGCAGGGCGCGCTCGACCCGCCCCGACAGCGCCATGGCGTACTCACGGGTGCCGGAGCGCCCGGCGCCGTCGGTGTGCAGAAGGCTGATGAAGGCGGCCGACTCCGTCAGATGCCAGGTCAGCACGCCGAGGACGCCCGCGAGGGTCGCGTCCTCCGCCGTGGCCGCCTGCTCGATCTGGAGCACGTTCTCCTCCAGCACCGCGCTCGCCACGGCGGCCCGGTCGGGAAAGTGCCGGTACAGCACGCCCTGCCCGACCCCGGCCCGGCGCGCGATCGCGGAGAGCGGGGCGTCCAGGCCGTGCTCGGCGTAGATCTCCCGGGCTGCGGCGATCAGGGCTGCCCGGTTTCGCGCCGCGGCCTTCGGACCGTGGTTCGCGGGCCGCCGCGCGTTCGTCGAGGTGGGGTGTCGTGTCACCCTCGAAGGGTAGCCGCGCCCACCGCGTAGCGGCCCGCCCGCCGTGCCGGAGCCCCAGCGCCGCCGGAGCCCGGGCGTGCCGCGACGTGACACGTCATCGCGTCGCGGCATGGGCCAGGACGGTGACGACGAAGGCCCCGGCCGAGAGGAGGAAGACCGCCGCCGCCCAGCGGAGCATGCGCGCTGCGGCGCGGAGACGCAGATAGCGGTGCCGGTGCTGGCGGATGCCGATCCACAGTTCCACCTGCACGGCCCGCACCATCGCCGGGTAGTCCTGCGTGTCGACGGTGGCCTTGAAGTCGTCGAATGTGGCCAGCTCGCGCACGGTGTCGGAGTCGTTGAAGATCAGCCCGGACGGCAGATCACGCATGTCGGCGGAGACGTCCCGACTGGCCTTGAGCGTGACCAGGACACCGGTGGCGTGGACCAGCGAAAGGACGAGAAGGCCGATGCTGCCCAGCAGGCCCAGGCCGAAGACGAGCGCCAGCCGGCTGTCGAGGTGCGGGTCGGTCCCTTCCAGAAGCCGGGTGAGAAGGACCGCGTCGCCCGCCGACAGGATCGCTCCGGCGCTGAGCACCACCGCCGCGCGGGACGCGGTGGAGACCCGGAGCCGGTCGTAGCGGTCGAGGTGCCACTTGAGCAGGGCCAGCTTCTCGGCGGCGTCCGGCCCGCCCTCCCCGGACGCCGAGCCCCGTCGAGCCGTCTGTGTCACGGGATCCTCCTGCCGGGAGTCCGCCGGAACTCGACGGTAGAGGAGGCCGGGACGATTGTCAGGAGTGGCCGGACTGGCGATACTGCGGGCCATGGCCGAGGCGGGCGGGACGCGCAGGCTCAGGAACCGCGATCGCTGGCACGCGGAGCACCGGCGCGGCGATGAGGACGAATTCCTCTCTGTGACGCGGCAGTTGGAGCGGTGGCTGCGCGGCCAGCGGTTCGAGCTGGAATTCGTGAGGTGGCTGACCGAGGGCGGTAGCGGAGCGCACGTGGCGGTGGTGCGCTCCCAGAACACCCTGGACCGGACGGACTGGCGCCACCTGGTCCTGCGGCTCGTTCCCCCCGCCACCGGAGAGAGCGAAACAGAACGGGCCCGCGCGGCACTCGCACAGGCTCCCCCGGAGTTCCGGAGCGCCCATCTCATCACGCTGGAGTTCGACGGGACCCTGTCGACGGACGACGAGCCCTGGTGGATCCATCTGCAACGGGTGGCGCTGGACGACCTCGGTCCGACACGCGCGCCGAGGCTGGTGGACGTGGTGGACGACGAAGGCTACGGCGCCTACTGCCAGGCCATCGTCCGATCGCTCCTGGACGACTGGAACGCGGGCTCGGACATCGTCACCTACGAGCCGCACACCTTCCTCGACGGCTTCCTCGGCGGCGCCCGGCTCACCCGGCCGCGGATCACCGCGTTCCTCGACGAGGCCGGTATCTCCCTCGACGCTCCCCGCCGGCACCTCACGATCCCCGGACGTGCGCAGGCGCTTCCCAGCCCCTTCGCGCTGCTGGCGGGCAATCAGGCCGACTGGCCGACCGAGACGGACGTCTTCCTCGGCAGGAGCCATGGAGACCTGCATGTGCGCAACGTGCTGCTCCCGCGCTCGGAGGAGCGCGTGGAGTCCGAGCGGTTCCAGCTCATCGACCTGGGCCACTACGACGGCAAGGGGCCTCTCTCGCACGACCCCATGCGTCTGCTGCTGTCCACGGCGGCGGAGTGGCTGCCAGGTCTCGTCCCGCACAGCGCGATCCGCAGCGGCCTCGCCGAACTGATGGCCACGCCCCTGGAATGCCCCGCCCCCGCACCCTTGGCGGGTTACCGGGCCGTGGCGCGGGAGATTCACCGCACGGCCCTGGACTGGGCGGCGGGCCGCCACTCGGCCCCGAGCGACTGGAGAAGGCAGAACCACCTCGTCCTCGTCGGGCTCGCCCTGCGCTACGCCGCACGCGAGGACCTGGACCCCGGCGACCGGTGGTGGTTCGTGGAAGTCGCCGCACTCGCCACGCGGGCGTTCGTGGACGGTGCGGGCCCGCGAGGGGAGAACCGGACCACGTCGCCCACGGAGGTGTGCGCCGAGAACCGCCGGCCACTGCCACACCTCGCGTCACCGTCACCGTCACCGTCACCGTCACCGTCACCGGCACCGGGCGACCCGCCCGGCGCCAAGGTGCTCCGCTTCCCGCGTCCACGGCGGGAGACCACCGGCGGAGCGGCCGGACTGGTCGCGCTCCTGGCGGACATCGACCGTCTGCCGGCCGACGCGAGCGGGCCCCGGCTGCTGCTCCTCGCGCACCGCCTCTGCGAGAGGGCCACACACCTCGCGGACTCCCTGACCGGCCTGGACAGCAGGCTGCTGCGCAACCAGCTCCTGGAGAGCGGGAACCTGGTGCTCCGCCTCGACACCACCACCCCGCCCCCGGAGATCCTCCGACTGCTGCGCCGGGCCGGACGCCGATTGCGCGGCTACGGCCATGAACTGTGGCCGGACGAGGTCGGCTGACCCGCTGGCCCAGGCCGCACCGTGAGCAGACTCAGCACCGCACTGGCCAGGTTCTTCGAGGACTGGGAAGAGAAGGCGGACGAGCAACTGCGGCGCTCGCGGGACGCCATGCGGGCCAGCGACTACGACGGGCAGCTCAAGAGGATGCAAGCCGCGGCCCAGAACCTTCATCAACTGTGCGACGACCTGGAACAGACACTGCGGAGGGAACGCAGATCCGCGGGTCTCGACGTGGGCCTCGACGCGCTGCGCCAGGCGTGCGAGATCACCGGTGGGGAACTGGAGCATGTGCTGGCGGCCATCGCCGAGGCGCAAGAGGGACGTCAGGCGGTCACGGGAGCGGAGTTGGCCAACGCCAACCTGCGGGAGATCCGAGCGGAGATCGTCACCCGCAAAAGGCGGGCGGAGAAGGCGGTACAGGACCTCGTCGAACTCGTGGAAACCCTCTGCCAGGAGCCGCCCTCCCAGGGCAGCAGCGGCTTCTCACCCTCCACCCGGCGCACAGAGGTCCACCTCCAGCTCCCCCGTGACGACTTCTGGAACGACGGCGACGAGACCGCCTGAGCGGGGGTTGCGGGGGACGTGGCCCGGCGGGGGCGTTCGCGGGGTGATTTGGTGACGTGGTGACCGCTGCTGTCCTCGCCGACGGCCGGGACCGGGCCGCGCCCCGGGCACCACGCACGACGGACACCGCCGCGCCGGGCGGGTGTTGACTGGGACCGTGAACACTGAACAGATCATCTGGCGTGACGCGGTGGAACTCCGGGAGCTGATCCGGAGCGGTGAGGTGTCGGCTGTGGAGGTCGTCGCCGCGCATCTCGACCGGATCCGGGCCGTCGACGAGCAGGTCAACGCCTTTGTGACGGTACGGGCCGAGGAAGCGCTGGAGGAAGCGCGCGACCCCCGGCCCGGGCCGCTGTCCGGCGTACCCGTCACGGTCAAGGACTCGTTCGACACCGAGGGGCTGCGGACCACCCGGGGCTCCCTCCTGTTCGCTGACCGGGTGCCGGCGCGCGACGCCACCGCCGTCGCCCGGCTGCGCGCGGCCGGGGCCATCGTCCTGGGCAAGACGAACCTGCCGGAGATGTCCTACTGGACCGAGTCCGACAACCTGGTGGCAGGCCGCTCGCTCAACCCGTACGACCCCGACCGCACCCCCGGAGGCTCCAGCGGCGGCGAGTCGGCCGCCATCGCCTCCGGGATGTCGCCGCTCGGGCTCGGCAGCGACGTCGCGATCTCGGTACGCGGACCGGCCCACGACACGGGCATCGCCGCGATCAAGCCCACCCACGGCCGGGTACCGGTGACCGGGCACTTCCCCCCGCGCCTGCTGCGCTGGTGGCACGCGGGCCCGATGGCCCGCAGCATCCGCGACGTGAAGCTGGCCCTGAGCATCCTCCAGGGGCCGGACGGGCTCGACCCGTACGCGACGGGAATCGCCGACACCCCGTGGCCCGACGCGGCGGGAAGCGCCATCCGCGTCGGCTGGAACACCGACGCGTTCGGGCCGATCGACCCGGAGGTCAGGGCCACGGTGGCAGCCGCCGCGGACGCCCTCGGAACCCTCACCGGCGGCCCACGCGCCGACGTCGCGCCCGCCGAGCTGCCGTGGCTGGCCGACACCGACTGCACCCGCGTCTCGGCCCATCTGTTCGGCCCCGAGATCGTGCCCTACCTGCGGGAGATCACCGGCGACGGCGACCGCACCACCGCGCTGCACCCGGCCCTGGACGCCGCCCTCGCGGCTCCCGTGGGGGACCTCGACCGGTATCTCGCCGCCGAACGCACCGTGGAACGCCTCCGCGCGCACTTCAGCGGCTGGTTCGCCCGCTTCGACGTGCTGCTGGCCCCGGTCGCCGTCGTCCCAGCGCCGCTCCACGCCCGGCCGACGCTGACGGCCGACGGCGAGGAGCTGCCCGCGCGGGCTGTCATGCGGGCCACCGTCCCCTTCAACCTGACGGGGCTTCCCGCGGTCTCACTGCCGTTCGGCGCGACGGCCGGGGGACTGCCCATCGGGGTCCAGCTCGTGGGCCGCTGGAACAGCGACCGTCAGCTGCTCGATCTCGCCGAGCGCCTGGAGGCACTCAGCCCGGTGCGCGGCCGACACCCCTCGCTCTGGGCGCGGGCAGCGGGCACCCCGGGCGCCCGGGCCGGCGCGCGAAACCGCACGTAGGCTAGCGGGGTGTTCGACACGGCTGATTTTGACCTGGCGCCGTACGCGGGTCTCGACACGTCGACGCTCGTGCGGCGCACCTACTGCAGTTGGCACGAAGCGGGCTGGCGGTCGCTGCTCGTGCAGAGCTTCACCCACGCACGCGAGGCGGAGGCGCTGCCCCTGCCCGGTGTGTCCGATCTGCACCTCGTGCTCTGCACGCGTGGCGAAGCGGTGATGCGCACACACGGCGACGGCAGAGCGGCCCGGCGCCGCTGGACCCCAGGGCGACTGGAACTCATGGTCCCCGGCCGCCCGACGGTGCGCAGCTACCGCACGACGTCGACGATGCGCAGCGTCCAGGTGCACATACCCCGGGCCGTGGTCGAGCGTGCGGCGGTCGAAATGGGCGGTCCCGCACCGGACTTCGAGGCGCTCGCCGCGGGCCTGGGCACGGGGGACGCGGCCGTCGAACACGTCATGCGCGCGCTGCCCGCCGCCGGGAACGCGCCCGATCTGTACGCGGAGTCGGCCGCGGCCTTCCTGGTGACGCACCTGCTGACCCGCGGGCGTGAGCGGCGTTCGCCGGGCCCCGAGCACGCGGCGGTCGACAGAGCCGTCGCCGTCATGCGGGAGCGGCTGGCCGACCCGCTGACGGTCGCCGACCTCGCCGCCGAAGCGCGGCTGAGCGTCTACCACTTCATCCGCGTCTTCCGCGACGCCACCGGTGAGACACCGCACCGGTTCCTGACCCGGCTGCGGATCGAGGAGGCGCGGCGACTGCTCACCGGCACCGCGCTCACCGTCGGGCAGATCGCCGCACGCTGCGGCTTCGCCAGCCCCGGAAGCCTCTCCTCCGCGTTCCTCACGCACGTCGGCCTGCGGCCGTCGGCGTACCGCAAGAAGTGACCGACAGAAGCGCAATCGCGCGCATGTCCCGCGTGGGCGGGGCGGCCTAGCGTGGCGGGATGCCGTACACCTACACCGTCACCGCACATTCCCCGGCGAGCCCGGGAGCACTGTTCTCGTTGCTCGTCCGGGCCGGGACCTGGCCTTCGTGGTCGCCGATCGACGCCGCCGAGATCGAGGGCGGCGGCGATCCGGACGAGTGGCAGCAGGTCGGCGACACCCGGATCTTCCGCACCGGCCGGGGAATGGCCAGAGAACGCATCGTCGAGCTGGTCACCGACCGGCGCTTCGTGTACGAGAACACCGGCGACCTGTTCCGCTCCTACCTGGGCACCGTCGAACTGACCGAGGCACCGCAGGGCGGCACCGACATCACCTGGACGGGGTCCTTCGAGCCGAAACTGCGCTTCTCGGGGCCGTTCTGGCGGTGGTACCTGACGCGCTTCATGCAGCGGATGGCCGACGGTCTTGCCTCGTACGCCGAGGAGTCCGCCGACCGGTAGCCGACGGCCGGTGGCCGGGGCAGCGCGCGCGTCGCGCCCCGGCCACCGCCCCGCTCACGGCCGGGGAGTCGTGCCGGAGACGGCGGCCCGGGGCGCGTCGTCGCTCTCCGGGCCGGCTTCGGTCTCCGCCTCCGCCGCGGTGTCGGCGTCGTCGCCGGTCGTCGCCGTGGCGGCCACGGGAAGACCGGCAGCGCGCGGGGTGCGGCCGACGAACAGGGAGGCGGCCAGCGCGAGCGCGCCGATGACCGCGGCGACGACGAACGCGGCGCGCAGCCCCGTCGCGTCGGGCCCGGCGGAGGAGTCGGCGGCGCTCACGGAGGCGACGGTGACGAACAGGGCAGTGCCCAGCGCCCCCGCGACCTGCTGGAGCGTGGAGAGGATCGCGCTGCCGTGGGAGTAGAGGTGGTCGGGCAGTGAGCCGAGGGACTCGGTCATCAGCGGCGTCATCATCAGCCCGAGACCCGCCATGAGCAGGATGTGGATGGCGACGACGGCGGCCAGCGGCGAGCCCTCGCCGAGAACGGCGAACAGCCCGAGCGACACCGCCATGGCCAGCGCGCCGGGAATCACCAGCGGGCGCGCGCCGACGCGGTCGTAGAGCCGCCCGACCGGGCGCCCGAGCAGCCCGAGTACCAGCCCGCCGGGCAGGACGGCCAGGCCGCTGACGAAGGTGCTGGTGTCCAGCACGGTCTGGAGATAGAGGGGCAGCAGGATCGACCCCACGCCCAGCAGGCACATGAACAGCAGCGCCGAGAGAATCAGCGCGACGAGGAAGGGCCGGATGGTGACGGGACGCAGGTCCAGCAGTGCCCGCTCGGCGCGTTGCAGCCGCAGCTGACGGGCGACGAACACCGCGAGCGCGACGAGGCCGACCACGACGGGCATCCAGGGGGCGACCGCGTGCTCCCCGCCGCCGGACTCGCCGACGGACGCGAGACCGTAGAGGACGCCACCGAAGCCGACGGCCGACAGCAGCACCGACAGCACGTCCAGCGGCACCTTCCGCGTCCGGCTGTCCAGGCGCATCCAGACCGCGCCGAGGACGAGCGCGGCGACGGACAGCGGCAGCACGAACCAGAACATCCAGCGCCAGCCGAGCTGGGCCAGCACCGCGCCGCCTATCGTCGGACCCAGCGCCGGGGCGACCGCGATGACGATGCCGATCGTGCCCATCGTCGCGCCGCGCTTCTCGGCGGGCACCAGGCGCATCACCGAGGTCATCAGCAGCGGCAGCATCACGGCGGTGCCGCCCGCCTGTATCACGCGTCCGGTCATCAGCACCCCGAACCCGGGGGCCAGGGCGCTCAGGAGGGTGCCCGTGCTGAAGAGCGCCAGTGAGGCCAGGAAGACCTGGCGGGCGGTGAAGCGCTCCAGCAGGAAGCCGGTGGTCGGGATGACCACGGCCATGGTCAGCAGGAACCCGCTGGTCAGCCACTGCACGGTGGTGGTGGATATGCCGAGGTCGAGACTGAGGTCGCGCAGCGCGACGCTCAATATCGTCTCGTTCAGGATCATCACGAAGGCCGAGACGACCAGCACACCGATGAGCATGGGCGCTCGTGGTGGCGCGTGGCCGCGCTCGGGAGCCGCAGCCGCGGCGTGCACAGCGTCGTTCATGGTGGTGGGTACCTCGCAGAAGTGTCGTATGGCCTCGGCCGCGGATAAGGGCCCCCGCAGGGGGCCCTGTGGCATCTTCGCGTACGGGGAGAAAAACGGGAAATTGTTATGCGGCCGCGGTGCTCACGCGGCGACGCCGTGGCCGCGCGCGGAACGACGGCGCCTTCTGCCATGGTGCGAACCCCCCGGTCGCGGCGGCGGGAAGTGCCGCTCCCTTGCGGTATACCCGTTCCGGGGCCGCGCCGATGCGGCGCGACGGCCGCGCACTTGCCACCGCCCACCGGTCCGGTCCTGAGTCGCCGGAGCACGCCCTCCGGCGGCCGTCGGGACATGGCTCCGGAACCGGCCGGGGAAATCCGGTGGTTCAGCTCGGGCCCGGGTCGCTCCCCGGAGTCGATGCCCGTGTGCGGGTCCGCACCACGTCTTCGAGACCTTGCAGGAAGGTGTCGCAGATCAGTTCCGGGTCGAAGAGGCATCCGGCGGCCATGGCGCCGTCCCGCAGCATCACCAGGTGCCGCCCGTCGGCGTCGGCGGGTGTGTCGCCGATGCGCGCCAGCAGGCCGGTGACGGTCTCCAGGAACCACTGCCGGTGCGCGAGGACGGCCTGGTGCACCGGATGGGCCGGGTCGGGGTATTCGGCCACCGCGTTGAGGAAGGCACACCCTCGGAAGCCCTCGCTCCGAATGCCCTCGGCGATGGATCTGCCCACGGCGCGCACGGCTTCGGCGGCGCTGGCGGCGTCCGCCTGGGCATCGGCTGCCTGCCGGCGGATCGCCTGGTCGGCCTGGTCGAGATAGGCGAGGACGAGATCTTCCTTGCCGGAGAAGTGCCGGTAGAGCGTCGCGCGGGTCACCTGCGCCTCGGCGATGATCCGGTCGACGCCGACGGAGTGGATTCCTTCCGCGTAGAAGATCCGCGTCGCCGTGGTGAGCAGCCGCATGCGCGCCGGTGAGGTCCTGTCGCTGCCGCTCTCCGTCGTCGTCCGCGTCGTCATGCCCTCACCCTACCCGTACGCGAGACAGAACGATCGGTCTTGACGCAGGGCGGTCACCCTGCGCATCATCTCAACGAGACCGAACGTTCTCCCTCTCGCTTTCCCGTTCCGTTCCCGTTCCCGCGCCCCACCGCCCCAAGCCCGAAAGGCACTTCCGTGGACACTCTCGTCGCTCCCGCCACCACCGGCACCCCCGTGGCCCCCGCTGCCCTGCGCAAGCTGTACTTCCTGCGCTTCGCCTTCGCCGCCGCATGGGCAGCGCTGCTGTTCGCGACCGCCTCCGAGGTCGGCCCGCTCAGCGCGACGCTGCTCGTGGTCTATCCCTTGTTCGACGTGGCGGCCGCGATCGTCGACGTGCGGTCCGCCAGGGCGAACGGCGGTCCGCTCCGGGGCCTGTACGCCAACATCGCGCTCAGTGCGCTGGCCGCCCTCGGTCTGGCCGTCGCCGCCACGTCCGGCGTGCCCGCCGTCCTGCGCGTCTGGGGTGTCTGGGCCGTCACCGCGGGAGTGGTCCAGCTCGTCGTCGGCGCCCTGCGGCGCCGGATCGGCGGCCAGTGGCCGATGATCGCCAGCGGTGCCATCTCCACCCTCGCCGGCGCCTCGTTCTTCGCACAGGCGGGCGGCGACGACGCCTCGCTGGGCGCTCTCGCCGGGTACGCCTTTCTCGGGGGTGTCTTCTTCCTCGTCTCCGCGCTGCGCCTGAAGCGGGCCGACGGCACCGCCTGATCTCCACCACCGCGCGACGACTCCACGGGCCCGGCCTGCGACCTTCGCGGGCCGGGCCCGTGGAGTCCGCGCGCAGCCGGAGTCGGGGGAGGCGGCCGGGCCCGGGGTCCGCGTCAGGTGCGGCGGAGGCTCGGGGGCGGGGGGAGGTATGAGGGCTGGAGGCCGCCGGTGTCGATGACGAGGTGCTGGACGACGACGGTGGGGTCGATCATCCACAGTTTCAGTGTGTGGGTTCCCGCCGACGGCAGGGTGTGGCGCGTGGTGGTGCGGTTGACGTTGTCGGACGTGTTGCGTTCCCACTGGCGGTTGAGGATGACGGGATCGGAGCCCGTGGCGCGGGTGATGTTGACGGTCTGGGGGCGCTGGCCGTCGAAGGAGATGGCGTAGCGCAGCCCGTCGCGCTGGTCCGGGCCGGGGAGGGCGGCGTTCCTGGGGGAGAGGTGGGCGGTCACCTCGACGGTGCCGTGGGTGACGAGGGTGACCTCGTACTCCAGGCAGGGCCCGGCGCCGGGGCGCTGGGAAGGGGCGGTGACGGGGAAGGGCTCCATGCCGTCGCCGGTCCTGCCGATGCCGGGCACGCGCCGCCACCGTGCCGTGTCGGTGCTGGTGGCGCGGGTGTGGCCGACGGCGGGGAGTGAGACATAGCCGCCCGCTTCCAGGAAGCCTTTGCGACGGCGGCGGGGCAGTCCGGGCTGCTGGAGTACGGCGGTGACGTCGAGGCGGGTGCCGTCGCCGCCCGTGACGGTGAGGGGGACCCGGGTGGTGCCCTTGGGCACGCGGCGCCAGTCCACCCGCAGGAGCACCCGCGTCTGCGAGCCGTCGCCGTCCCCGGAGAGGGTGCCCCGGTCCGGGGTGGCGGTGACGAACGGCTCGGCGGAGGTCACGCGCCAGGTGAGGGGCGCGGTACCGCGGTTGAAGACCTCCAGGTACTGCGCCGGCCGGTTCTGGTAGGGACTGAACTCGGGCAGCACCGCCTGCTCGGCGCCGTCCCGGGGCCACGAGGAGGCGGAGCCGTCGACGGAGACGCCCAGCGCGGCCTCCCGCGGCAGGGGGACGTCGCGCAGGTGGGGGTAGAGGGCGTCGGGCAGGGCGACATGGTCCGGGGTCTGCGGCTGCTGCCATCCGGCGTCGGGCCCGTACCGCTCCACGTCCCCGTAACCGATCTTCGGCTGGCTCTGGAAGCCGCGCCACTTCCCGCCGGAGACGGTGTTGTTGTAGCGGTCGGAGAGTGCCTGGTCGGCGGCGAAGAGGGCGCGGGTGCGGTCGGCGTAGGCGCGGGTGGCGGCCCGCCCCTGCTCGGCGTAGAGCAGATGCGTGAACTGCGCCTCGCGCAGCGCGTACAGGTTGGCGCCGGCCTTCACCCGGTACAGCACCAACTGGTAGTAGGCGTCCTGGTCGGCGCCGGGCAGCACGGCGCCCAGGCGCTCGGCGCGCCGACCGAGTTCCCGCCACTCCTGGGTGACGCGTTCGATCTCCCGGTAGCTGGTGAGGCTGAACGGGCTGGCGGTGTCGTCGTAGAGCACGGCGCTTTCGTCGGTGGACAGGTCCTTGTCGGGGTCCACGGTGATGCGGCGGTTGAGCAGTTCCGGTTTGCGACGCGACTGGAGCGCGGTGTACCCGTCGAGGATCGCGGCGAGGGTGTGCGCGTGGCGGGGGCCGAAGTTCTCGGTGGCGAAGGCGCGGTCCCACGCCTCCAGGCGGTCGGCTTCCCAGCGCGCGGGGTCCCAGGCGCAGTCCAGGAAGAACTGCACGGGGCGCTCCATCTCCTTCAGATCGCCCGCGTTGACCACCCACAGCCGGTCGACGCCGTAGGCGTGGGCCTGGTGGAGCTGGTCGCGGATGTTGGGCAGCGGGTTGGTGTCCACCCACTTGTAGTTGCGCCCGTCGCCGACGTAGTCGAAGTGGTAGTAGAGGCCGAAGCCGCCGGTCCTGGCGTCGCGCACCGGGTCGGGCAGCTTGCACAGGTTGCCCCAGTTGTCGTCGGGCACGACGACGGTGACGTCCTCGGGCGGGCGCAGCCCCTTGTCCCAGTAGCGCTGCACCTCCTTGTAGAGCGTCCACACCTGCGGCACCGTCTCAGGGCGCTCGCCGGTGACCCGGGCCAGTACCTCGCGCTCGGAGGCGATGATCTCCCGCATCAGCTCGATGCCGTCGCCGTCCGGGAGACTCACGTCGCCGTTGCCGCGCATGCCGAGGGTGACCACACCCTCGAAGTCCTCGCGCACCATCCGCTCGATGCCGTCGGCCCAATACGCCTCGATGGCACGCCGGTTGCGCACGAAGCTCCACTCGCCCGTGCCGCCGTACGGGTCCCGGCCCGGCTCGGTGATCTCCCCGTTCTCGTCCCGCTTGGCGGGCACCGCGTGCCGGTTCCACTCCTCGATCCCGCGCATCATGGGGGCCTCGTGCGATGTGCCCATGACGATGCCGTAGCGCCGTGCCGTGGCGTGGTTGTCCGGGTCGTCCTCGGCGAAGGCGCGGCCCCACACGGCGGGCCACAGGTAGTTGGCCTTCAGCCGCAGCAGGACCTCGAAGACACGGGCGTAGAAGGCGCTGGTCAGCCCGCCGGGGTAGCCCTCCGCCTCGCCGGGGCCGAAGTAGGCGGGGGCCCAGTCGCCCAGCGCGGGGTTCTCGTCGTTGATGAAGAAGCCCCGGTACTTGACCACGGGGGTGCCCTGGGTGTGCCGTCCGGGCAGCACGTACAGCGCCTCGCTGCGCCGCGCGGGCACGTCGGCCCACCAGTACCAGGGGGAGACACCGATGCGCCGGGACACGTCGTAGACACCGAAGATGGTGCCGCGCGGGTCGCTTCCGGCGATCACCAGGGCCTGACGCACTCCGGGCAGCGGATCCTCGACGACCTGTTGCAGCGAGGTCTCCCACCGGCCCTCGACCTCCGAGACGTCGATGCGGCCCTGGTCGGCCAGCGCGTCGATCAGCGGACTGCGCCCGAGGGTGCCGATGAGCACCACGGTCTCCGCGTCCGCCGCGCGCGGGCCGGGACCGGTCAGTTCCCGTACGCGGGGCCGCACACCGGTGACCCGCTCCAGATCGTCGCGCAGGTCCCCGGCCACCCGCACGACGCCGGAGTGGTCGTCCTCGTGGACCAGCAGCGGCGGGGCCTCGCCGTCGGCGGTGAGCGGGAAGCGACCGGGGCCCGGACGGTGGCTGATGTAGGTGTCACCGGGCAGTGTGGTGCCGGGATGCGCCGGGTCCGTGGGGTCCGTGGCACTTCCGGAGGCCGCGGGGTGCGCGGCGTGGGCGGCCTGCGTGGTGCCCGGCAAGGAGGTGTGCAGGGCTGCGGTCGCGGCGACCGCCGTGGCGCTCGTCAGAAAGCTGCGTCTGTCGAACCGTTCGGGCATGGCGCATGGCCTCTCTGCGGGTGCGGGCGGCAGCGGGGTGAACCGGCACAGGAGGAATACGTTCAGTGCGTTGACGAATTCGGTGAGCAGAGTGGCAACGGGGACTCCGTCCGTCAAGAGCCCGGACCGGCCTCATCGTGTTCCGCGGTTCTCCGATGGGGTGTTCGCGGTGTTCCGCCGAGGTGGAGGGCGCGCGGGCATTGTGGGAGCGCTCTCACGTACGGCAGGGTGCGGTCCATGTCCGCGCTCTCGCCTGCTTCGTCGGCCTCTTCCGTTCCGGGTGAGCCTTCCGGCTCGGCCGCCTCGTCCGTCCAGGCCGCCCCGTCCGCCTTATCCGCCCCGTCCGCGCCGCGCGTGAGGCCCTACAGGCCCGGCGACCGTGCCGCGGTGTACGACGTGTGCGTACGCACCGGGCACGAGGGCGGCGACTCCCGCGACCTGTACCCCGACCCGGAACTGCTGCCCAGCATCTTCGCCGGGCCGTATCTGCGTCTGGAACCGGAGCTGGCGTTCGTCGTGGAGGACGGCGGGCGCGCCGTGGGGTACGTGCTCGGCACCGCCGACACCGCGCGGTTCGTCGAGCGCTACCGCGCCGAGTGGCTGCCCCGGTTCGCCGACCGCTACCCGGCGCCCACGTCCGGGCCCGGGTCCGGGGCAGGGCCCGCGTCCACGCCCGCGACCTGGACACCGCACGACGAGATGGTCGCGCTGATGCACCACCCCGAGCGGATGGTCCTGCCCGAACTCGCGGGGCACCCAGCGCATCTGCACATCGACCTGCTCCCCTCCCACCAGCGTTCCGGCCTGGGACGCGCCCTGATGCACCGCTTCCTGCGGGCGCTGGCCGACGCGGGCGTGCCGAGGGTGCACCTCGGCATGGTCACCGCCAACGCCGCGGCCCGTGCCTTCTACGACCGGCTCGGCTTCCACGTCCTCCCCGTCGCCGACCCCGGCCCCCTCACCTATCTGGGCCGCTCCACGGGGGCTGCCGAAGAGTGACTTCGCGTGGTCCGCGCACGACGGCGGCGGTTGCGTTCACTCTCGGAAGGCAGGAAACAGCTCTTGCCGTGAGTCTTGTCAGGTTCTGAACGCGCTTCTACAGTCCGGGTGCTAGTGGGAGCGCTCCCAGTGTGTCCGCCCACCCCCACCCCGGAGGGATGCCCCATGCGTCCGTTCCCGTTACGCCCCCGCCGCACCTCCCGCATTGTCATGATCCTGCTTGCACTCGTGGGTTCGTCGACGATGGCGCTCACGACGGCACCCGCAGCGCACGCCGCCGAGATCTGCGACCAGTACGGCGCGGCCACCGTGCAGGGCCGCTACATCGTCCAGAACAACCGCTGGGGCACGAGCCAGCCGCAGTGCGTCAACACCACGTCGACGGGGTTCCAGGTCACCCGTGCCGACGGCTCCGTGCCGACGACGGGCGCGCCCAAGTCGTATCCGTCGATCTTCAACGGCTGCCACTACACCCGGTGTTCGCCCGGTACGGCGCTGCCGGCGCGGATCGGCTCGATCGCTTCGGCGCCGAGCGGTATCTCGTACCGGTACGTCGGCGACGCGGTCTACAACGCCTCGTACGACATCTGGCTGGACCCGCAACCGAAGACCGACGGTGTGAACCAGACCGAGATCATGATCTGGTTCAACAGGGTCGGGCCCGTCCAGCCGGTGGGTTCGCAGGCCGGGACCGCCAGCGTGGCGGGGCGGAACTGGGAGGTGTGGACCGGCAACAACGGCTCCAACAACGTCATCTCCTTCGTGGCGCCCTCGGCGATATCCGCCTGGAACTTCGATGTCATGGACTTCGTCGACCAGGCCGTGGCCCGCGGCCTCGCGCAGTCGTCCTGGTATCTGACGAGCATTCAGGCGGGCTTCGAGCCGTGGCAGAACGGCACGGGGCTCGCGGTGGACTCCTTCTCCTCGAACGTGAACATCGGCTGACCTGACCTGACCTGACCTGACCTGACCCGGCCGGAGCTGACCGTCGGCCGAGGTGCACGGGGCCGCGACCGGCCGCCCATTCCGGTCGCGGTCCCGCGCGCACGCGCCCGCATCGGAAAATCAGATCGCTCACAACGGAAACATCTGTTCGACAGAACTCCACCCGCACTCAAGGATGTCTCGTGCGGTGGCAAGGCCGACGCAGCACGGGCCTGCCACCGCCTGAGTGGAGGTGGACATTGTCGAGTGAAGAGACCGAAGTGGTCGTCGTCGGCGCCGGTCAGGCCGGTGTGGCGATGAGCGAGCACCTGGGCGCCCACGGCGTACCGCACGTCGTCCTGGAGAGGCACCGCATCGCCGAGCGGTGGCGCTCGGAGCGGTGGGACTCCCTGGTCGCGAACGGTCCCGCATGGCACGACCGGTTCCCGGGGCTGGAGTTCCAGGACGTCGCGCCCGACGCCTTCGCCTCGAAGGAACAGGTCGCGGACTACTTCGTCGCCTACGCCGAGAAGATCGGCGCCCCTGTCCGGTGCGGTGTCGAGGTGACCTCGGTGCGCAGGCACACCGGACGGCCCGGTTTCCGGGTCGAGACGTCGGAGGGCTCCCTCGACGCACGGTTCGTGGTGGCCGCGACCGGGCCGTTCCAGCGGCCCGTGATCCCGCCGCTCGTCCCGGACGGCGCCGTCCCCGTGCAGCTGCACTCCAGCGGGTACCGCAACCCGGAGCAACTGCCCGAGGGCACGGTCCTGGTGGTCGGGGCCGGTTCGTCCGGTGTCCAGATCGCCGACGAGCTGCGCCGTTCAGGGCGTCGGGTCCTCCTCTCCGTCGGCCCGCACGACCGTCCTCCGCGCACATACCGCGGACGTGACTTCTGCTGGTGGCTCGGTGTGCTCGGGCTGTGGGACGCGGAGACGCCGCCCCAGGGCGCCGCACATGTCACCATCGCGGTCAGCGGAGCGCGTGGCGGCCACACCGTGGACTTCCGCGCCCTGGCCGCCGACGGCATCGAACTCGTCGGCATGACCGCGTCCTGCGACGACGGCGTACTGCGCTTCGCACCCGACCTCGCGGCGAACATCGCGCTCGGCGACACCAAGTACCTCGACCTCCTCCGCGCCGCCGACACGTACGTCGAGCGCAACGGGCTCGACCTCCCCGAGGAGCCGGAGGCACACGTCCTCGGGCCCGACCCGGAGTGTGTGACCGATCCCAGGCTGGAGCTGGACCTGGCCGGGGCAGGGGTCACCTCGATCGTCTGGGCGACGGGCTTCGCCGCCGACTACGGCTGGCTCGACGTCGACGCGTTCGACGAGAACGGCCGCCCCGACCAGCGGCGGGGAGTGTCCCGCGAGCCCGGCGTCTACTTCCTCGGCCTGCCCTGGCTGTCGCGCCGCGGGTCGAGCTTCATCTGGGGTGTCTGGCACGACGCCAGGTACGTCGCCGACCACATCGCGACCCGGCGCGGCTACCTCGCGTACGGCACCACGGACCTGCCCGGGACCCCCGGCCTGACCGGGACCACCGATCCGGGCAGCACCACCGACCCGTCCGGCGCCGCGCGAGCGTCGTCGAAGAACTGAGGAAAGGAGCGGATGATGACCTCCACCAGCGAAGGCCGCCCGGCGAGGGCCCCGATCGTCGCGGGCGGGCACACCCGGATCCGTCCGTTCAACACCCGCGACACCTATCCCGAGCAGAACCTCGACAACGACCTGTGCCAGGCCGTCGTCGCGGGCGACACGGTGTACGTCAGGGGCCAGATCGGCCAGGACCTCGACACCAGCGAGTCCGTCGGCATCGGTGACGCAGAGGCGCAGGCCGAGCGGGCCATGGCGAACATCAGCATGCTGCTCGAAGAGGCGGGCAGCCGGATGGAGCACCTGGTCAAGCTGACCATCTATCTCGTCGACCCCCGCTACCGGGAGGCGGTCTACCGCACCGTGGGCCGCTGGACCAAGGGCGTCCACCCGATCTCCACCGGTCTTGTGGTGTCGGCCTTGGCACGTCCGGAGTGGCTGTGCGAGATCGACGCCGTGGCCGTGCTCCCCAAGGAGGACCGGGCATGACGTTCTCCCTGGTGGTACGGGACGGCGAACGGTTCGGCATCGCGGCCAGCTCGTCGAGCCCGGCGGTCGCGGCGCGAGTCGTCCATCTGCGGCCCGGAACCGGCGCGGCCACGTCGCAGAACATCACCGACCCCACGCTCGGCACCGATCTGCTCGACGGACTGGCGGACCACGGCGACGCGCGCCGGGCCCTCGCGGACGTCACCGGCGCGGAGCGGAATGCCAAGACCATCGCCTACCGCCAGCTCACCGCGCTCGGCCGGTCCGGGCCGGGCCACGCCTACAGCGGACCGCGGACGCTGGGCACACACGCCTCGGCCACGGCGGACGGCGCCGTGGCGGCGGGCAACATGCTCTCCGGCGAGCACATCCCCGGCGTCCTCCTCGACGCCTACGCCGCCGCCACGGGGGAGCTGGAAGAGCGGCTGGTGACCGCGATGAAGGCCGCCGTCGCGGCGGGCGGCGAGGAGGGCCCGGTGTACTCGGCGGGGCTGGCGGTCGTCGCGGACGTGGGCTGGCGGGTGACCGACCTGCGGGTGGACTGGGCCGAGGACCCCCTGGACCGGCTCGGCGAACTCCTCGACGTGTGGCTGCCGCAGCGGGACGACTATGTCCGGCGCGGGCTCGACCCCGCGTCCTCCCCCTCGTACGGCGTCCCGGGAGACCTGTGATGAGCGCGCTGAAGGAGGCGGCACGGCAGGCGATCGCCCGCCGGGCAGCGGAGCTGACCGGCCTCTCCGAGGGGCTGCACGCCGACCCGGAGACCGCCTGGGAGGAGCACCGGGCGGCGGCGCGCGTACCGGAACTGCTGGACCGCGCCGGATTCGACGTCACCTCGTCCTATCTGGGCCTGGACACCGCGTTCCGCGCCCGGTTCGGCAGCGGGCCCGTCCGGATCGCGCTGTGCGCCGAGTACGACGCGTTGCCGGGGCTGGGGCACGCGTGCGGGCACAACCTCATCGCGGCGAGCGCGGTCGGCGCCGCGCTCGGCCTGGCCGCCGTCGCCGACGACGCCGGACTCACCGTGGAGGTCTACGGCACCCCGGCCGAGGAGGGCGGCGGCGGCAAGATCGAGATGCTGGAGCGCGGTGCCTTCGCCGGGGCCGACCTCGCGATGATGGTGCACCCGGCGCCGGTCGACGTCGCCGAGGCCCGCCCGTTCGCGGTCAGCCACTCCAAGGTCTCCTACACCGGGAGGTCGGCGCACGCCGCCGCCTACCCCGAGTCCGGGGTCAACGCCGCCGACGCCTTCACCGTGGCCCAGGTCGCCATCGGGCTGCTGCGCCAGCAACTGCCGTCCTCGGCGAGGGTGCACGGCGTGGTGACCCACGCGGGGGACGCGCCGAACGCCATCCCGGAACGGTCGTCGGGGCGCTGGTACGTCAGGGCCGAGACGCTCGCCGAACTGGCCGAGCTGGAGCCGCGCGTCATGCGGGCCTTCGAGGCGGGGGCACTCGCCACCGGCTGCGACCTGGTGATCGAGCCGGAGAGCAAGCCGTACGCGGAGTTCCGCACGGACGAGACCGCGCTCGGGCACTACCGGGCGAACGCCCTCGCCCTGGGACGTGAGTTCGCGCCGCCCGGCCAGGCGGCGCGGATGAACCGCGCCTCCACCGACATGGGCAACGTCTCGCAGGTGGTGCCCGCCATCCACCCCTACATCGGCATCGGCTCCCTGCCCGCCACCAACCACCAGCACGAGTTCGCCGCGTACTGCGTGGGCGGGACGGCCCAGCGTGCCCTGCTCGACGGGGCGACCGCGCTGGCCTGGACCGGCGTGGACCGGAGCGGCGTGGATCCGGGCGGCGACGTGGGCCCGGGCGGCGACGTGGGCCCGGGCGGCGACGTGGGCCCCGGCGCGTCGGCCGGTCGGCGCGCGCACTGAGGACACGGCGGCCGACGGCACCCGCACAGCTCCGGCCACTCCACCCATCCCCACAAGGAGGCGCGTATGCCCACCCGTAAGAGCGGCGCCACGACGACTGCCGAGGCCGAGCCCGAGGCCGGGACCGAGCCTGGGACCGAGGCGGCCGTCGACGCGGTCGCCCTGCGCAGGAACGTCGCCGCGGGCGCCATCGGCGTGTTCGTCCACTGGTTCGACTGGGCCGCCTACGCCTATCTCGCCGGTACCGTCGCGACCGTCTTCTTCCCGGCCGAGGACAGCACGAGCGGGCTGCTCGCCGTGTTCGGCGTGTTCGCCGTCTCGTTCGGCATCCGGCCCATCGGAGCCCTGGTCTTCGGACCGCTCGGCGACAGAATCGGCCGCAAACGCACCCTGTCCCTGGTCATCTTCACGATGTCCGGCGCCACCCTGGCCATCGGCCTGCTCCCCGGCTACGCGTCGATAGGGATCGCGGCGCCCGTACTCCTGGTGGTCCTGCGCCTGGTCCAGGGCTTCGCGGCGGGCGGCGAGTTCGGCAGCGCGGCCAGCTTCCTCGCCGAGAGCGCGCCCCGGCGCCGTCGCGGGTTCGGCGTGAGCTGGCTGGAGGTCGGCTCCCTGGTCGGCTTCCTCGCCGGGTCCTTCGTCTTCCTGCTGCTGTCCACCGGGCTCGACGAGCAGCAGCTCACCTCCTGGGGCTGGCGTGTTCCCTTCCTCGTCGCCGGGCCGCTCGGCGTCATCGGCTTCATCATCCGCAACAAGATCGAGGACACGCCGGAGTACCGGGCGCTCGAAGCCAACGACACCGTCCCGCACAGTCCGGCGCGCGAACTGCTCCGCTCCCACAAGCGGCAGTTGCTCCAGGCGGCCGGCCTGATGGCGGCCATGCACGTCCCCTTCTACGCGGTGCTCACCTACCTCGTCACCTACGAGACCGACCACCTGGGCCACTCGGCCGACAGCGCGGCGCTGCTGTCCACCGTCATCTCCCTGCTGGGCCTGGTGCTCGTGCCGCTGTTCGGCACCCTCTCCGACCGCGTGGGCCGCAAGCCCGTGTTCATCGGAGCGACGGTGGCCCTGCTGCTCGTCTCCACCCCGGCGTTCCTGCTGATGCGGACCGGGCTCGCCGGAACGTGGGCCGCCGGTCTGCTGCTCGGCGTGATCCTGGCGGCGATCCTCGGCACCTACGCGGTGTGGTCGGCCGAGGTCTTCCCCACCCGCACCCGGCAGAGCGGACTGTCCGTCGCCTACAACATCACCGCCGCGCTGTTCGCCGGCACCGTGCCCTATCTGATGACCGTGCTCATCTCCGCGACGGGCAGCACACTGGTGCCAGGACCGTATCTGATGGTGTTCGCCGTGGTCGGCCTCGTCGCGGCCCTGTCCCTGAAGGAGACCGCCGGTTCCGCACTGCTGCGCCCCGAGGACGTGCCCGGCACACCACCCTCCTCACCCTCCTCCGCATAGGGTCGGGCGCGGACACGGTTCATCTGGCACGAAGGTCTCGTATGACGTCACCGTCGGGTTTCACCCTCGTACAGCTCCGCTACTTCCTGGCAGCGGCCGAGCGCGGCTCGATGACGGAGGCGTCGCTGGAACTCCACATCGCGCAGTCGGCCGTGTCCGCCGCCGTGCACAGCCTGGAGCGGGACCTCCAGGTGCAGTTGTTCATCCGCCGCAGGGGCCGGGGGCTGACCCTGACCCCTGCGGGGGAGCGGCTGCGGCAGCAGGCCAGGGACCTGCTGGCCCGCGCCCGCGAGGTCGAGCAGGAGGCGCGAGGGGACGGCGGGACCCTCTCGGGCCCTGTGACCGTCGGCTGCTTCGTGACCCTGGCCCCCTACTACCTGCCGCCCCTGTTCAGCGAGTGCACCGCGCGCTTTCCTGACGTCGAGATCGGCGTGGTCGAGGCGGAGACGGACCAGCTCGTCCAGGCGCTGACAGCGGGACGCGTCGACTTCGCCCTCACCTACGGCCTCGGGCTGACGGCCGAGCAGAACCTGCACACCGAGACGATCGCCATCGCCCCCGCCTACGTCATCGTCGCGGCCGGTCATCCGCTGGCCGCGCGGGGCAGCGTGGAGCTGAGCGAACTGTCCGCTGAACCGCTCGTGCTGCTGGACCTGCCCCACAGCCGCGACTACTTCCACTCGCTGGTGGCCGCCACCGGAACCGCGCCCGACGTCCGCTACCGAACCCAGAGCTATGAGACCGTGCGCTCACTGGTGGCACGCGGGCTCGGGTACTCCGTGCTCAATCAGCGTCCCGCGACGGGCCAGACCTACGGCGGCGGCGAGGTCGCGGAGCTGGAGCTGCGGGACGGCGGGCCCCCGCTCGAAGTCAAGATCGCCTCCGTGGGAGGCATGACCCACACGGCCCGTGCCCGGGCGGTGATGGACCTGCTGCGGGAGACCGCCGCCGGTACCGGCACGGTCTGAGCCGCAACCCCGCCCCTCGCCCCCTCACCGCAGCCGCCCACTGCGGATCCGTTCGCCGCGGACCCCGGTCACTCCGCGGGAAGGGGCACCCCGGCTGGCAGCAGCCCCGCCTTCCGCGCGGCGGCCCAGAACGCGCCCGGTACGGGGTGGGCGAGCATGCGGACGGTGTCCTCGACCTCGTCGGGCGTCCGTGCCCCGACCACGACGCAGGCCACCGAGGGGTGGCCGAAGGGGAACCGGACGGCCGCCGCCTTCGGCGGCACCCCGAAGTCCCGGCAGAGCGCGTGCCACGCGGCTACCCGCCGGGCCAGTGCCTCCGGCCCGGCACCACCGTTTCGTCCGCCCGCATCCCGAACCCCCTCCGTCGGCCGCCGTTCCGTCGGTCACCGGCATTCTCCGCCTCCGGCAGGGCGGACGGGCGGGGCGGCGGGTCACGGCACCGTGGCGGTGCGGCGGAGACGCCCGTCGTGGACCTCGGCGATCCGGTCGGCCGAGGCGAGGTGGGCGCGGTCGTGGGTGACCAGGACGGTCGCGACGGCACGCGCGTGCGTGAGCCGGGCGATCAGGCCGACGACGGCGGCGCCGCGCTCGTGGTCGAGGGCGCTGGTCGGTTCGTCGACGAGGAGCACGGTGGGGTCGTTCATCAGCGCGCGGGCGATGTTGACCCGCTGGCGCTGGCCGCCGGAGAGCTGGTGGGGGCGCCGCCCCGCCTGGTCGGCCAGGCCGACGGTGTCCAGCAGCTCCATGGCCCGCTCGCGGGCGCCGCGCGGCTTCCGCCCGTCGATCCGCGCCATGACCTGGAGCTGTTCGACGGCGGTGAGGGAAGGCAGCAGGTTGGGCTGCTGGAAGACGATGCCGACCGTGCGGCGGCGCAAGGCGGTGAGTTCGGCGCGCGTCATGCCGGTGGTGGGTGTGCCGTCGACGGTGACGGTACCGGCGTCCGGGGCGATGAGGGTGGCGGCGACCGCGAGGAGGCTGGACTTGCCCGACCCCGAGGGCCCGACGACGGCGGTCAGGCTGCCTTCGGGGACATGGAGGGAGACATGGTCGAGCGCGGTCAGGCGGGAGTCGCCGTCCGGGTAGGTGAGGGTGATGTCGCTCAGGTGCAGGCTCATCGGGCGCTCCCCAGCGCGGTCAGCGGGTCGACGGAGGTGATGCGGCGGACGGACAGGGCGGCACCGAGCGCGCCGAGGGCGACCATCACGGCCGCCGGGACGAGGACGGTGGCGGGGGTCAGGAGGAACGGCACCGCGCCACCGGCGAGCAGCGCACCGAGCCCGGCGGCGACGCCCGTGCCGAGCAGGGTGCCCACGGTCAGCAGGACGACGGCCTGGCCGAGCGCGTCCTTGAGCAGGTCGGCGGTCGAGGCGCCCAGCGCTTTGAGGACGGCGATGTCGCCGCTGCGCTGGACGGTCCACACGGTGAAGAAGGCGCCGACGACCAGCGCCGAGATCGCGAACAGGAAACCGCGCATGAGCTGGAGAGAGCCGTTCTCGGAGGTGTAGGAGCCGATCGCGGACAGCGAGTCCTCCTTGGAGACCGTCACGGTGCCCGCCGCCCGGTCGGCGGCCGCGATGTCGGTGCCGGGGGAGGGGTTCAGGGCGATGACGGTGGCGGTCGCCCCGTCCTCACCGTCGGCCTGGCGGGTGGCTTCACGGGTGGCCTGGTGAGTGGGGGGCGCGGTGCTTCGCCAGGTGCCGAGGCTGGTCCACACGACCGGGGTGTGGCTGAAGGAGGCGTCACCGCTCACGGCCGCGACGGTCACCTTGCGCCCGGCGAGCGCGAGGGTGTCGCCCGTCCCGACGCCGAGCTCGTCGGCGGCGGTCGCGGACAGCACCACCGAGCGGTCGTCGATCGCGCCGCCGCCGGGGGAGGGGGCGAGCGCGGAACCGGGCCGGACGCCGAAAGCGGACACCCCGGCGCTCCTCTGCCCGGCGGTGGCCCTCGTGGTGGTGATGCCCAGCGGCTCGGCGCCGCGCACGCCGGGGACCTCGGCCCAGCGCCGCCACTGCTTCTCGGTGACGGCCGAGTTCGCGTACGAAAGCTCCTCGCCCCCGTCGCCGCTTCCGCCCCCGTCCCCGCTTACGCGCTCGCCCGGCGCGCCGAAAGCGATCCGGCTCGCGGGCAGCCCCGTGATCGCGGAGACGTTCTGCTGCCCCAGCCCGGCGGTCAGCCCGGACAGCAGCCCGACCAGCAGGGTGATCAGTACGACGACGGTTCCCATCAGGGCGAAGCGCCCCTTGGCGAACCTCACGTCTCTCCAGGCGACGAACACGGCGTTGACCTGCCATTTCATGGGTGGAAGTGGTACCTCTCCACCGTCGCCGCCGGTGCCCGCGCGGGCATCTGGCGCAGGGCCGCACTTGGCGCGTCGAAAGGGGGCCCGCCGGTTGCAACTTTCGATGGAGGCCGCGCCGGGGACCTTTCCCTAGGGTGGAGGGACTGTGAACACCACCGCCCCCGCCCCGGCCCCCGGCACACCACTGACCCCCACCACACGTGCCTTGACCTGGTGCCTGCACCTGCTGGTCATCGGCCTGCTCGTGCTGGCCGCCGGCCGGGCCGTCGCCGAGGGCGGCGCGCACGCCGGACGGGTCGTCGTCGCGGCCGTCGGATGCGGTCTGGTCTACGCGGTCGGCCCCGTGCTGCCGCGAGTGCGCCGCTCGTGGCGGGCCGCCGCGCTGTGGCTGGCGGCCGTGGGCGCCGCGTGGCTGGTGCTGCTGGCACTCACCGCCGACGGGGTGTGGGTGGCGTTCCCCCTCTACTTCCTCCAGCTCCATCTGCTGCCCCGCCGCGCCGCACCGGCCACCGTGGCGGCCACCGCGGCGGTGGCGATCGCGGGGTTCGCCGCCCACCGGGGCACTATCGGCGCGGCGATGGTGATCGGCCCCGCGCTCGGTGCCGCCGTGGCGGTGGCCGTGGTGTGGGGGTACCAGGCCCTGTACCGGGAGAGCGAGGAGCGCAGGCGCCTGATCGAGCAGCTCACCGCCACCCGCGCCGACCTGGCCAGGGCCCAGCACACGGCCGGTGTGCTGGCCGAGAGGCAGCGCCTGGCCCGCGAGATCCACGACACCCTCGCCCAGGGCCTGTCCAGCATCCAGCTCCTGCTGCGCGCCGCCGAGCGCGCACTGCCACACGCGCCGGAGAGCGCGGGACGCCACGTCGGCCAGGCGCGACGGGCCGCCGTCGACAATCTCGCCGAGGCCCGCCGCTTCGTCGCGGCGCTCGCCCCGCCCGCGCTGGAGGACACCACCCTCGTCGACGCGCTGGAACGGCTGTGCGCGAGCACCGGTGCCGACCACCGGCTCACCGCCCGCTTCCGCCTCGCCGGCGACCCCGTACCGCTGCCGACCGCGCACGAGATCGCGCTGCTGCGCATCGCCCAGTCGGCCCTCGCCAACACGGTCCAGCACGCGGGGGCCACCACTGCGGAGGTCGCCCTCAGCTATCTCGGTGACCACGTCGCCATGGACGTCGCCGACGACGGACACGGCTTCGACCCCCGCCGCCTGCCCGGCGCCCGGGACTACGGGTTCGGGCTGGCCGCCATGCGCGACCGCGCCCACGCCCTCGGCGGCACCCTCACCGTCGAGTCGGTGCCCGGCCACGGCACCGCCCTGGCCGTCCGGCTGCCCCTGCACACGCCCGCCGCCGACCCGATGACCGAGGCCCGCCCGTGACCGAACCCCCCGCCCCGATCCGCCTGCTGCTCGCGGACGACCACCCCGTCGTGCGGGCGGGGCTGCGCGCCGTGCTGGAGACCGAGGAGGGCATCGATGTGGTGGCCGAGGCCGCCACCGCCGAGGAGGCCGTCGTCCGCGCGGCGCGGGGCGGTATCGACGTCGTCCTCATGGACCTCCAGTTCGGCGGCGGAATGAACGGCGCCGAGGCCACCGCGGCCGTCACAGCGCGCCCCGGCGCACCCCGCGTGCTGATCGTCACCACCTACGACACCGACGCCGACACCCTCCCCGCCATCGAAGCGGGTGCCACCGGCTACCTCCTCAAGGACGCGCCGCCGGAGGACCTGGCCGCGGCCGTGCGCAGCGCCGCCGTGGGCCGCACCACGCTGGCACCGGCCGTCGCCGACCGGCTGATGCACCGGCTGCGAGCCCCCGGCACCGCCCTCACCCGGCGCGAGAGCGAGGTGCTCGCGCTCGTCGCCGAGGGCCTGTCCAACCAGGCCGTCGGTGCCCGGCTCCACCTCACGGAGGGCACCGTCAAGTCCCATCTCGTCCGCGTCTACGCCAAGCTGGGCGTCGCCTCCCGCACCGCCGCCGTCGCCGCCGCAACGGAGCTCGGCCTCATCCGGTGACGGGGGGCCGGCGGACCGGTGGTGGCCGCACCGCGAGACCGCATGGCGCCCGACGCCCGAGCCCGCGGGGCCGGTTCGCGGGTCGGTGCGACGGGCCGTGGGCGCGGGCTTCGGCGGCGGACTTCAGCTCGCGCAGCCACGCCTCCAGGCCCTCGCTGAGCATCCGGGTCGCCGTGGGCACGTCGGCCCTGACCCACACCGCACACGGTGCGACCCGCGAGTTCCGCACAGGGCCGCGCCCGCACAGCCTCGCCCCGCACCGCCCCGGCCGTCAGCGCGCCGGGGTGCCGGGGCGGTGCGGGCGCCGGGCTCCTTAGGTGAGTTCGGCGGCCACGAGGGCGGCGGCCCTGGCCACCAGCGGGTTGTCCGTCGGACCCTGCGGGTCGTACTTCGTCGAGAGGATCGAGAGCACCAGCGGGGCACGCCCGGGCGGCTGGACGACGCCCACGTCGTTGGCCACGCCGTACTGCGCGCCACCGCCCGTCTTGTCCGCCAGGATCCAGTCGTCGGGCAGCCCCGCGCGGAAGCGCTCGGTGTTGGTGGTGTTCGCGATCAGCCAGTCCCGCAGCCGTTCCCGGTCCTGGGGCGCGAGCGCGCGGCCGACGAGGAGACGGCCGAAGGTCCTGCCGACGGCCTCCGGGCTGGTGGTGTCCTCGGTCCGCCAGGGCTCGGCGCTGTTCAGGTCCGGCTCCCAGCGGTCGAGGCGGGTCGTGTCGTCCCCGAGGGAGCGGCAGAAGCGGGTGATGGCGGTGGGGCCGCCCAGCTCGCGCAGCAGCAGGTTAGCGGCGCCGTTGTCGCTCTCACTGACGGCCGCCGCGCACAGCTCGGCGCCGGTCATGCCCTGGGCGATGTTCTCCGGCTTCCCGGTGACCGGTATGTAGCCCGAGTCCTTGACGAACTTCTCGGTGTAGTGGATGCGCCGGGCGAGGAACTCGCCGTGCTGGTCCACGTCTCGCAGGACGGCCGCGGCGGTGAGGGCCTTGAACACGGAGCACATCGGGAAGAGTTCGCCGGCGCGGTAGGACACCGTCGCGCCCGAGGCGGTGTCGAGGGCGAAGACGCCCAGCCGAGCGGCGTACTCCTCCTCCAGAGCGTGCAGTTGGCCGGAGAGCTTTCCGCCCGGCGCGGCGGCGGACGCCGTGGTGTGCGCGGCGGGTACCAGGGTGGCCAGGGCCGTTCCCGCGCCGAGGGCTAGGAGCCTGCGGCGGGAGGGGCGGGTTTGTGCGGTGGTGCTGAGACTCACGGTTGTTCTCGTTCCTGTTCCTTGTTGTGTTTCTTTCCTCGTCGGGTGCCGTTCCGGGCGGGTTGAGCGCGTCGTGCGGCACGGCCGGGCCCGGGCCCGGCGGGGGCCCGACGGGATCTTGGCGGGATCTTAGCGGCGGCTTCAGAAGCCGGGGTTCTTCAGGAGCCCAGGTTCTTGAGGAACCGGGCCGCCACGGGCCCGGCGTCTGAGCCGCCGGATCCGCCGTCCTCCAGGAGCACGGCCCAGGCCAGGTCGTCCCCGCCCTGGTAGCCGATCATCCAGGCGTGGGTACGGGGCGGGTCCTCGGTGCCGAACTCGGCCGTGCCGGTCTTGGCGTGCGGCTCTCCCGGCAGGCCCTTGAGGGCGTGGCCAGAACCCGACGTCACCGTCGAGCGCATCAACGAGCGGAGGTCGGCGATCACTTCGGGGCTGAGGTTCTCTGGCGCCCGGTACTTCTCGCGCACCCCGTCCGGCACCAGCACCGGCTGGGCGAACGTGCCCTTCTTGACGGTGGCCGCGAGGGAGGCCATCACCAGCGGGGATGCCTGCACCCGCGCCTGGCCGATGACGGCGGCGGCCTTGTCGTTGTCGCTCGTGTTGACCGGGACCTCGCCGTCGTAGGTGGTGGCGCCCACGTCCCACTCGCCGCCGATGCCGAACGCACGGGCGGTGTCGCGCAGCGCGGAGTCGGCGAGCTTGCCGCGGGCGCCGACGAAGTAGGTGTTGCAGGACCGCGCGAACACCTCCCGGAACGTCGAGCCCTCCGCCAGCGCGAACTCGTCCTGGTTCTCGAAGCGCTGGCCGTCGACGCTGGTGTACTTCGGGCAGGGCGCGGGATCGTCGGGCCGCAGCCCCTGTTCCAGCAGTGCGGCGGTGGTGACGACCTTGAAGGTGGAGCCGGGCGGATAGCGGCCGGTCAGCGCCCGGTTCATGCCGCCGGGCTTGTTGGCGGCGGCCAGTATGTGCCCGTTACTGGGATCGACGGCGACGATCGCCGCCGTCTTCTCCACCCCGGACAGGGCGTCGGCCGCGGCGCGCTGCACCTTCGGATCGATCGTCGTGCGCACCGACCGGCCCTTGCCGCTCTCGCTGTCCTTGCCGCCCTTGTTGCCTTTGTCCCCCTTGCTGCCCTTCGGGCCGGAGAGCGTCCGCACGGCTTCCCCGCTCTGCCGGTCGGCGGCCACCACCGCCTTCCGCGGACCGTCGCCCCCGGCGAGCCGTTCGTCGTAGCGGGACTGGAGTCCGGAGACGCCCTTGCCGCTCTCCGGGTCGACCGTGCCGGTGAGCGAGGCGGCCTCCAGTTCGCCGCCGTCGCGGTCGAGGATCTTCCCCCTGTTGCCCTGGCTGCTGAGCGCGAGTGTCTGGCCCGACCGCAGCTTCGGATGGACCGTCGGCGTCGAGAACAGCACCGTCCACTCCCCGGCCCGCTCGCTCAGCCGTGCCCGGGAGTCCCAGGCGTATGTGCCGACGCCCGGTATGCGCATCGACACCTTGAAGGGCACCCGCACCTCGTCCTCGCCCCGCAGCTCGCCTTCTCCGGTGGTGATCTTCGTCCGGGACGGGTCGAGGTTGGTCGTCACCGACGTCAGAAGCGACTCGGCGGCGTCCGGGCTGTCGGTGTAGGTGCTCGCCTCCTCCGCCTGCCCCTTCTCCCACGCTTGCAGGAACGGCTCCAGACGGTCCGTGGCCTCGGTGACGCGGGGATCGGTGCCCCCGCCGGCGAGGAAGCGATAACCCGCGTAGCCGCCGCCCGCCACGAACACGACGAGGGCGAGGACGCCGAACGCCCACCGTCTGCCCTTACGGCTCCGGCCCTGTGCGGGCGGATAGGGGTCTTCCGGATACGACAACGTGTCCTCCTTCTGTAGGCCGCGGCTCACCGGCATTTCGAATACACACTCGACACCTGAACGATCGGACACGCGTATCAGTGCCCGTCAGAGCCTTGCGGGCCGGGCGGAGCACCGCGGTCGTTCACGGAAACCGCCCTCCCGCGAGCCGCGCTGTGGTGTGGTGGCCTTCCGCGTCCGACCCTTGGGAGGCCGTCATGTCGCGAACACCGCGGGAGATCTTCGAGAGCTACCTCTACGCCGGGACGATCTCCCGGAACGCCGATGCCCTCGCCGAGCAGTTCACCGAGGACGGTGTCTTCGAGGCACCGCTCATGCCCGTCGGCGCCGCCTTCCCCAGGAGGCTGGTGGGGCGTGAGGAGATCCGTCGCGCGATGGCGGCGTACTACGCGCGACAGACCGGGGACGACCGCGCGCCGAACCTTGATAAGTCCGGATATGTACTGCACACCACCTTGGATCCCGACGTGTTCATCGCCGAGATCGACACGGTCTTCGACGGAGACGGGAGGACCGAGGAGGACGTGGCGGTCGCGCTGGTGCAGATCTTCCGCATGCGGGACGGGAAGATCGCCCGGCTGCGCGACTACTTCGCACCCGAGCTGGTGAGCTGACGAGCTGAGAACGTCCGCGCGTCCGTACGTCCGCACAGTGGCCGGAACGTGTGCAGGCGCGGCGGCTCGACGAGCGGTACAACCGTGTCATGGAGGAACAGCGGCTGCCCGGCGGCCGTACCGTGGGCGCGGTGCGCATCGGCGACGCCGTCCACCGCCCCGTACAGCCGTGGACGCCCGCCGTGCACGCGGCGCTGCGCCATCTGGAGGCCGTGGGATTCCGCGGCGCGCCCCGGGTCCTGGGGACGGACGAGCAGGGGCGCGAGATCCTGTCGCATCTCGCGGGCGAGACCGCGGGCGAGGACCTTCCCTGGCCCGCGTGGGTGTACTCGGACGCCGCGCTGACGAGCGTGGGCAGATGGGTCCGTCGGCTGCACGACGCGACGGAATCCTTCGTACCGCCGCCCGAAGCGCGATGGCTCGCCGGACAGACATGGCAGCCTGGCCTGATCATCGGGCACCACGACGCCGCCCCGTGGAACGCGGTGTGGCACGAGGGCGAGCTGGCCGGGTTCTTCGACTGGGACACGGCCGGGCCTTCGTCGCGCGAGTTCGAGCTGGCGTTCGTCGCGCTGACCTGGGTGCCGTTGCACGCCCGTCGATGGGCCGAGCGGACGGGGTTCACCGCGTTCGAGGACCGCCGCCGACGGCTGCACCTGCTGCTCGACGCGTACGGCTACGACGGCGACCGCACGGCGTTCGCCGGCGTGGTGCCCGCGCGGGCCCGTACCAACGCCGCCGTCATCGAGCACCTGGCAGCCGACGGTGACCCGGTCTACACCGCGCTGGAGCCGATGGCCGCGGAACTGCGGCAGGCCGCCGTCGAGGCGGAGGCGTTGCCCGCGTCCTTCTGGGCGTCCGCCGGAGACCAGCCGCATGGATCCGGAGGCCAGCCGCATGGAACCGGAGACTAGCTGTATGGATCACGGGCCGGGCAGGTGAACTGCGGCGGCTCGCGGGGACGTTACGCTGGTGAAGGCTGATCCAACGAGCATCACCAAGCCCGGCGTTCACACCGCCGGGCCCTGTCGCCAGCGGAGGAGAGATCCGTGTCGGGTGCCGGAATCGGAGGACTGCGGATCACCTGGGTCGGCGGCAGGTGGCGGGTGACGCGGCCCTGGCCGCCCTGGCTGCGCCCGTACCTGCACAGCTACGTCGGCTACTGGGAGGCGGACCGACCCCTCCCGTACCAGGTACGGCTCGTCCCCACCGGGCGGGCCGTGGTGGTGATCAACCTGCGGGAGCCCTTCGCGCATGTGCGCAGGCTGCACGAGGAGAGCAGGAGCGGCGGCGCCGTCGGCTCGCTGATCGCGGGACTGGAGGACGGGCCGCGGGTGCTGTCCCACCCCGGCGGCCAGGAGGCGATCCGCCTGGAGCTGACGCCGATCGGCGCGTACCGGCTCTTCGCCTTGCCCATGAGCGAGTTGACCAACCGCGTGGTCGAACTCGACGACGTACTCGGCCCCGGCTCCCGCCTGCTGGTGGAGCGGCTGGCGGAAACCGAGGACTGGACCACCCGGTTCGACCTGCTGGACCGTGCCCTGCTGGCCCGCCTGGAGCAGGGCCCCGACCCCGCGCCCGAGGTGCGCCACGCCTGGCGGCTGCTCGTCGGCGCGGGCGGAACGGTGCCCGTCTCCCGGATCGCCGCCGAGGTCGGCTGGAGCCAGAGCTATCTGGTGCGGCGGTTCACCCAGCAGATCGGCCTCGCGCCGAAGGCCGCCGCACGGGTGCTGCGCTTCCACCGCGCGGTGGGACTGCTCACCGCCCAGGACACGCACCCCACCGCGGTCGCGGCTGCCTGCGGGTTCTACGACCAGGCCCACCTCAACCGCGAGTTCCGCGCACTCGCCGAGACCACCCCAGGGCAGGTGGCGGCGGCCCGCTGGGCGGAGGGCGCGCTGGCCCGCTGAACGGGGCGCTCCGGCAGGTCACATTTTTCCAATACGGCCGGACGGCACTCTCGTTACTGTCCCTACCAGTGATCCCTTCAAGGCTCGCGGACCGGCCATCTGGCCGGGCCACTTCGGGGGAGCGGCCGGTACCCGGCCGTCGGAGGCCGCAGCGGGACACACGGGGGAGGGCCCCGGGCGCCGTGCAGAGCACGGCGCCCGGGCCCAAAATCATGTCGCGAGGGCCGTCGCCCGACCTTCCAGGGGCTGTGAAGACACCCTCTGGCGCCGGGTTGCTCGGCCTGCTACGGCCTCGACGGCGCCGCACGTTGCAGCTCGCCGCTGGACAGCGCGGCGGCGTGCCGCGTCGTGTGCTCCGACGTGAGTCCGAGCCGCTCCCACAGGTGCCGGGCCTGCCGCTCGGCCTCCCGCGCGGTGAGGCCGCGCAGCTGTACGGCGGTGCGGGCGACCTGTTCGAGGACGGTGCGCCGGTCGTCGAAGCGGCGGCCGGTGAAGCTGCGTCCGGCCGTGCAGGAGGCGAACCGGAACGGGCCGGTGCCGACGGGCTTCCTCGGGTCGTCCCAGCCGTCACGGACGATGGGTGTGCCCGTCATCGCCAGGAGGCCGGGGGGCGTCGCCGATCCGTGCCCGCACACCCCGGTGCCCTCCCCCTGTTCTGTCGCGACCCCTATCAATCCGTACCCCTATTTCATTTCACTCTTCTTTTCTCGCTCCTCTTATTGCTTTATGTCTCACCCTCGTTCCCAGCGAACCGGCCGCCCGGAATTATTTCCGTGGTGCGCTGTCGTCCCGCCCGTGGGGGAGGGGCCGGCGCCGTCTCCGGAGGGAGGAGGAAAGGTGTTCCCGGGGGACGTCGCGGAAGCGGGCCGGATGGCATAAGCCCACGTCAACTCACATTGGGGGACTCCTCATGGGCGTCTTCTCCGCCGTCCGGGAATTCCTCCGCCGGTGCCTCGTAGGGCAGCGGGAATCCCCGTCGGGAGCGCCGGGGAATGTGAACGGAGTATTTCGACTCGCGGCGTCTTCGGGACTCCTCGCCTCTCGGGCCGACCTGCGGAATCGCACCTTCGACGGCTCCGGAACGCGAAGGCATATTGACGCCGGGGAGCGCCGAGCTTAGCGTCAGGAATCGTTCAATCACGTAAGACGTGAGATGGGGGAGGACGATTGTGGCGGACGCTCGATTAGCCCCGCTGGCATACCCCTTCAACGATCCGCAGGGGTTGACACTGCACGAGCGCTACCGCGATGCCCTGGCGCACCCCCGGCTGACCCGGGTACGCCTGCCCTACGGCGAACCCGCCTGGCTCGCCACTCGGTTCGCCGACGTACGGGCGGTGCTGGGCGATCCGCGCTTCAGCCGGGAGGAGGCGGCGCGTCACGATGCCCCGCGCACCCAGCCCGTCCAGCCGCCGCCCGGGATCCTCTCCTCCGACCCGCCGCACCACACCCGCATCCGGAACCTGATCGCGAAGGCGTTCACGCCGCGCAGGGTGGAGGAGATGCGGCCCGCGATCCGCGCCAGGGCGGAGGAACTGGTCGGGGCGATGCTCGCGATGGGCCCGCCGGTGGATCTCGTCGAGCATTACGCGCTCGCGCTGCCGGTCTCGGTCATCTGCGAACTGCTCGGCGTGCCGCTGGAGGACAGGCCCAGGTTCCGGCAGTGGAGCGACGACGCGCTCTCCACCAACCGGCTCAGCAAGGAGGAATTCGAGGCCAGCAGGACCGGCCTCCAGTCCTACATGACCGAGCTGTACGACAAGCGCCGCGCCGCACCACGCGACGATCTGGTGAGCGCGCTCATCGCCGTCCGCGTGGACGACGACAGGCTCAGCGAGGAGGAACTCCTCGACCTGGGGGTGAGCCTGCTGGTCGCAGGACACGAGACCACCGCGTCGCAGATCTCCAACTTCCTCTACGTCCTGATCGAGGAACCCGAGCAGTGGGAGCGGCTGCGCGCCGACCCCGGTCTGATACCTGCGGCCGTCGAGGAACTGCTGCGCTACGTCTCGACGGGCTCGGGAGGCGGGCGCGTGCGGTACGCCACCGAGGACGTCGAGGTCGGCGGCACGCGCGTGCGCGCGGGAGAGCCCGTCCTGGTCGCGTTCGGCGCCGCCAACCGCGACGCGGAACGCTTCGAGGACCCCGACGCCCTCGTCCTGGACCGCAACGACCGGCACCACGTGGGCTTCGGCCACGGTGTGCACCACTGCCTGGGCGCGGCCCTGGCCCGGGTCGAACTCCAGGAGACCCTGCGGGTGATGCTGGACCGGATGCCCGGTCTCCGCCTCGCGGGCGACATCACCTGGAAAACCAAGATGCTGGTACGCGGACCGCGCGTCATGCCGATCGGATGGTGACCCCATGAGCTGGCACGTCGAGGTCGATCCGGACTCCTGCGCCGCCTCCGGGGTGTGCGCGGGGATCGCCCCTCATCTGTTCCGTCTGGAAGGCGACACCGCGGAGGTGGTGGCCGCCGACGTGGAACCGGACGAGGCCGCGCTCGACGCGGCGGACCTCTGCCAGACGATGGCGATCACCGTGGTCGAGGTCGAGAACGGGGGGCAGATCGGCCCCCGGCCTTAGCGGCACCCGCACCCCCCTCAAGACCCCGGCCGCGCCTTCCTCCTCCTCCGCTTCCTTCGCCTCCTCCGAGCCGCCCGCTTCGCGCCGGTCCGTGCCCTGCCACGACATGCCGCTCCGAGACCCCGGGCCAGGCCCGGTTCCGGCAGCTCCGCGCCACCAGGGCCCGCCCGCCCGTCAGCTCAGCGGATCCGCGGGCCCAGCGCCAGATCCGTCCGTTCCACCGTCGCCCCGTGGGAGGGCGGCGTCCGTGTGCCGAGAGGGCGAGGTGCCTCGTGTCCCGTGACGCTTCCCGTCCGCGTTACTGCCTGGTCGGAACCGCCGTGCTCACCATGCGCTGCGCTGAGGCGGTGCTGGAGCGCGGCGACGGTGTCGCCTGCGTGGTGTCGTCCAGCCCCGAGGTAAGGGCGTGGGCCCAGGAGCACGGCATCGCGGCGCTGCCGGACTTCGCCGCGCTCGACCGCGACTCCGAGGAGGCCCGCTTCGACCACCTGGTGAGTGTGGTGAACGGCACCGTCCTCCCGCCCGAGGTGCTGGCGCTGCCGAGGAAGCTCGCCGTCAACTTCCACGACGCGCCGCTTCCCCGGTACGCCGGGGTGCACGCCACGTCCTGGGCACTGCTGGACGGGGCCACGTCCCACGGCGTGACCTGGCATCTGATGGCCGAGGACGTCGACGCGGGCGGCATCCTGAAACAGGCGACCTTCCCCGTCGGCCCGGACGACACCGCCTACCAGGTCAACCTCGCCTGCCACGAACTGGCCCTCACCCTCTTCCGCGAACTGATCGCGGACCTCGGCGACGGCGGCGACGGTCCCGCGCCGCGCCCCCAGGACGCCACGCGTCGCACGTACTTCGGACGCGACCGCCGCGCCCCCGGCGGCGGGCTGCTGACCTGGACGGCCGACGCGCGGGAACTCGCCCGCACGGTACGCGCCCACCACTTCGGGCCGGTCGTGAACACCTTCGGCACCGCGAAGGCGTGGTTCGGCGGGGACACTTCCTGGACCGTGGAGGAGATCGAGGTACTCCCGGGGCGCTCCGGACGGCCCGCCGGAACCCTGCTGGCCGTCGGGGAGACGTCCGGCGCTGCCCTTTCCGCCGGTCCTGCCGGGTGCGCCCGTCCCGCCGGGTGCGCCGATATCGCGACGGCGGGCCAGGACATCCGGGTGCACACCCTGACCGCTCACTCCGGCACCCGGCACACGGCCGCCGACGTGCTCGCGGCGGCGGGACTCGCCCCCGGCGACGTGCTTCCCGCGCCGGACGAGGCGTTACGCGCCCGCCTCGCCGCGGCCGTCACGGAGGCCGCACCCCACGAGGCGTACTGCGTACGGCAGCTCGGCCGCGCCGTAGCCGCCTACCCGCCCGTCGCCGCGCGCTACGGTGCGTCGCCCGGCGCCCCCGCCGGGGTGCCCGTACCTCTGCCCGCGGACCTCGCCCGCACCGCAGCGCGTCGGCACGGAACCGGCGCACACGCCGCCCGGGACCTGGTGCTCGCCGCGCTGCTGCTCCACCTCGGCCAGGGCAGCACACGCACCCCCGTGTCCGTGGCCCTGTCCAGCACCGCGACGCGGCGGCGCGTGGCCGGTCTTGAGGCGTTCCTCACCGACGGCGTGCCGTTCACGCTCGCGCCCGGGCCGGACGACACCGTCGGCGACGTCGTCAGGGACGTCGGCCGCCGCACCCCCGGTGCCCTGCGCAGGGGCGTACGGCCGCACGACCTGCCGGGGCGGCACCTGCTCACCCCGCCGCCCCGCCCGCTCCCCGTCGAAGTGCTGCTCACCGACGGCGAACCGGTCACCCCCCGGCTGCTGGCGGGCCCGCGTCCACTGACCGTGGTGTGGGACGCGTCGGCGGGAACGCTGCGACTGCACTCCAGCGCTGGCGGCGGCGAACCCGTCTACGACGACGCGGCGCTCCGTGAGATCGCCGACGGCCTCGGCGCGGCGGTGGCGGTCTGCCTCGACCCCGGCGCGCCCGCCGCCGTGGCCGCCAGCGCGGCGGGTGCGGCGCTGCGGCGCTGGGAACGCGGTCCGCGGATCGCGCGGAACCCGGCGGATCTGTGGGGCGCCCTGGCCGGCCAGCTGCGCACCGGCGGGGACCGTACCGCCGTGGTGTGCGCCGACCGTGCCCTCTCCTACCGCGAACTGGACGCCCGCACCGCGGCCCTCGCCCGCGCGCTGCGGGCGGCCGGGGCCACCGCGGAGACGCCCGTCGCGGTGTCGGTGCCCGCTTCGGCCGAACTCCTCGTGGCCTGCCTGGCGGTGTTCCGGGCGGGCGGCGTGTACGTGCCCCTCGACCCCGAGTGGCCCCCGGAACGGACGGCGGCGATCCTCGACGACGTACGGCCCGTTGCCGTGCTGGCCGCGGCAGGAACGGACATCCGCTGGGACGGACCGCTCCTCATCCTGAAGGACGGCGCGGGCTCCGACGGCCCTGACGGCCCTGACGGCCTTGACGGCTTCGACGGGTCCGGGGGAGACGCCGAGGGCACCGGCTCCCGTAATCCGGCCGGAGGGGGCCGTGCCGAACCCTGGCCGTTCGAGGGCGCGGAGGGACAGCGGGAGGCCGGAGCCGCCACGGCGGACCGGGCCGCCTGCGTCTTCTACACCTCCGGCTCGGCCGGCCCCGCCAAGGGCGTCGTCGTCACCCACCGGGGCCTGGTCAACCGCATGACGTGGTGGCAGGAGAACCATCCGCTCCACCCGGACGACGTGCTGCTCCAGTGCGCGTCACCCGGCTTCGACATCTCACTCTGGGAGCTTCTCGCCGCGCCCCTGGCCGGGGCCAGGCTCGTCGTCGCCGAGCACCGGGAGCACGGGATCGTGCCCTACCTGCCCAGGCTGCTGCGCGCCCAGGGCGTCACCGTCGCCCACTTCGTCCCGTCCGTACTGGGCGAACTCACCCGCGCCTGCGGCCCCGGAGAGCAACTGCCGCTCCGCCTCGCCGTCTGCGGCGGCGAGGCCGTCAGCCCGGCGCTGCGCGACGCCTTCCTGGCCTGCTGTCCTGGCACCCTGGTGCACGCGTACGGGCCGACGGAGGCCACCATCACCGTGCTGCACGACGTGTGCGACGCGGCAGCCGTACGGGACACGGGCCCGGCCCCGGCCCCGGCCCCGGACCCGGCCCCGGACCCGGACCCGGGCGGCGGGCCGGAGGGGGGCGTGCCGCTCGGCAGGCCGCTGAGCAACACCACCGTCGTCCTCCTCGGCCCCGACGGCCGACGCGTCCCGGTCGGCAGCCCCGGCGAGATCGCCCTCGGCGGCGACCCGCTGGCCCGCGGCTACCACGGGGCCCCGGGCCGTACGGCATCCCGCTTCGGCCCCGTACCGGACGGCGACGGCGGGCACGGCGGCGACGCCGGGGAACGGCTGTACCGGACGGGGGACAGGGCCCGCTATCTGCCCGACGGGAGGCTGGAGTTCCTCGGCCGCGCCGACGAGGAGTTCAAGATCCACGGGCATCGGGTGGACCCCGCGGAGATCGAGGGCCTGCTGCACCGGCACCCCGCCGTACGGCGCGCCTCGGTCCAACTGCTCGACGACCGCGCGGGACGGCCCGCCGTGGTCGCGTTCGTGGCGGCGGGCGAACAGGCGGCCGACGAGAGCTGGGCGGGCGCGCTCCGCGGTGACCTTCGCGCCTACCTCGCGGTCCGCCTGCCCCGCCCCGTCGTGCCGACCCGCTGGGTGGTGCGGGAGACCTTCCCGCTCGGGCCCGCGGGCAAGACCGACCGCGAGGCGCTGCGCACGGAGGCACTCCGTACCGGCGCACTGCGCGCGGAGACATCGCGCGCTGCGGCCGTACACCCGGCGGACACCGACACGTCAGGTACGGGGAACGGGGGCGGGGACGGGAGCGGGGACCGCCGTACGGGGAACGGCGCGCTGGAACGCGCGCTGTGCACGCTGTGGGAGGAACTGCTCGACGTCGACCGCGTGTCGCCGGACGACGACTTCTTCGCCCTCGGCGGCCACTCCCTCGTCGCCACCCGCACCCTCACCGCTGTCTGGCGCGACCACGGTGTGCTGCTCAGGCTCGCCGACGTGATGGAAGGCCGTACCGTCGCCGAACTGGCCCGCCGGATCGAGGCGATGCGGGCGGCGGCACCGGCGGCCGGGACGGAGCCCGTCACGCAGCCCGGCACGGGCGGGACGCTCAGCGGCGCCGACGCACCTGACACCGACGCATCTGCCACCGCGCCGGAGTGGCTGCCGCTGTCGAACGCGCAGCAACGGGTGCTGTTCGAGGAGGAGTTCCTGGGCGCAGGCGCCTTCAACGTCCCCGTGGCCACCCGGTGGCGCGGCCCGCTGGACGCGGAGGTGCTGCGGGACGCGCTGGTGGAGCTGACACACCGTCATGCGATGCTGTGCGGCGCTGTCGAGCACGACACGGCCCGGCTGCGGATCCTCCCTGCGGTGGAGGTGCCGCTGCCCTTCGCGGTGGAGGACCTGACCGCCCCCTCGCCCGGACCGGACACCGTGCCCTCGGCTGACGCCTCCGGCTCCCACGGCCTGCCGGGCGAGGAACGCCTCGCCGCACGGCTGGCGGAACTGCTGGCCGACCCCTTCGACCTGGCCTCCGCACCGCTGCTGCGGGCGCGCCTGCTGCGGCTCTCTCCTCACGACCACGTCTTCGTGCTCGTACTGCACCACATCGTCTGCGACCGCTGGTCCGTCGAGGTGCTGTTCCGGGAGCTGCGGGAGCTGTACACCGCAGCGCTGGAGGGCCGGGCCGCGGTGCTGCCGGACACCGGAGCGGCCCACCTGGGGCACGCGGCGGCCGTGCGGCGCCAGGAGGAGCGGGCCGCGGCCGAGGTCGAGCACTGGCGGCGGCGCCTGGACGGCGCGGAGTTCGACATCGAGCTGCTGGTCGGCGGGCACCGGCCCGCCGAGCCCGCGCACCGCGCCGGGCTCGTCGCCTGGCAGCTCGCTCCGGAACGGGCCGCGGCGCTGCGCGCGGCCTGCGTGGCACGGGGCGTCACCCCGTTCGTCTTCCTGCTCGCCGCGTTCCAGGTGCTGCTGCACCGCTTCTCCACCGCCGACGATCTGGTGGTCGGCGCCCCCGTCGCCGACCGCGACCTGTCGGAGTCCGACGGGGTGGTCGGCATGCTCGTCAACACGGTGCCGCTGCGCGCCGATCTGCGCGGCAACCCGCGCTTCGCCGAGCTGCTGACGGAGACCCGCGGCCGGGTCCTGGAGGCGTACGAGCACCACGCGGTTCCCGTGGAACGGCTCGCCGCCGCGCTCGGCCAGCACCGCAGCGCCGGCCACCACCCGCTGGTGCAGTTCATGCTGGCGTGGGAGGAGTCGGCGGGCGTGGAGGCGGCGCTGCCCGGCTGCACCGCCGAACCCGTCAGGCCGCCCGCACCGGTCACCGCCTACGACCTGACCCTGGTCGCACGCGAACTGCCCGACAGCCTCGCGCTGGAGCTGGAGTTCAGCCGCGACCTGTTCGACGAGGCGGCGGCCGGGGTGCTCGCGGAAGCCTTCGGCACGCTGCTGGACGCGTTCACCGCGGACGGCGGCAGCGCACGCATCGGCGACGTCCCGCTCGCCACGCCGCACGTCCCCCCACACTCGTACGGGCTGCCCGCGCCGGAGGCGGCGGATACCGCGCCGCTCCTCCCGGTGACGGAGATGATCGCCGAGGCGGTGCGGCGGAACCCGGGCGGCGTGGCCCTCGTCGACGGTGACACCGAGGTCGGCTACGCGCAGCTCCAGCGCCGCGCAGACCAGGTGGCGGCCCGTCTGCGCGCGGAGGGCTGCGGTGCCGGGGACACCGTCGCCGTGTGCCTGCCCCGGTCCGCCGCGCTGTTCGCGGTGCTGCTGGGGGTGCTGCGCGCCGGCGCCGCCTATCTGCCGCTCGACCCGGCGGAGCCGGACGAGCGCGTACACAGGCAACTGGAGATCAGCGGAACCCGGCTGACGGTCACCGCCGCCGCGCACACCGAGCGGTTCGCCGTACCCGGCGCCGCCGTCCTCACCGTGGACGCCGACGGCTGCCCAGCGCAGGGTCCGGCGGCCGGTGACCCGGCACCGGCGGCCGGTGACCCGGCTCCGGAGCACGACCGGTCCTCACAGGACCCCGGCCCGGCCCCCGCTGCCCACGATCCCGCGTACACCATCTTCACCTCCGGCTCCACGGGCGAACCCAAGGGCGTGGTCGTGGAGCACGGGGCACTGGCCGACCACGTCCGCTGGGCGTGCGAGGCGTTCGCGCTGACACCGCGCGACCGGGTGCTCCAGTTCGCCTCGCCGACCTTCGACGTGATGGCGGAGGAGGTGTTCCCCACCCTCCGCGCGGGTGCCACCCTCGTGCTGCGCTCGGCGGAGGCCGCGCTGTCCCCGCAGGAGTGCCTGGCCCAGTGCGCGCGCACGGGCGTGACGGTGGTCAATCTGCCCACCGGATACTGGACGGAGCTGACCGGCCTGCTCGCCGAGGAGAGCGCGCGGCTCCCGGAGGAGATCCGGCTCTGCGTCATCGGCGGTGAGCAGGCGGGCGCGGCCACGGTCGCGCGCTGGCGGGCCTGCAACGCGGACCGGCCCGCGCTGCGGCTGGTCAACGCGTACGGGCCGACCGAGGTCACCATCGGTGTCACCGCCGCCGAACTCGGCCCCGCGGCGCGTCCCGTCCTCCCGGCCGCGATACCGGTCGGCGCCCCCACCGCGCGGACCCGCATCCATCTCCTGGACCGGTACGGCCATCCGGTGCCGGACGGCACCACAGGCGAGGTGCACCTGGCCGGTCCCGGCCTCGCCCGCGGCTACGCCCACCGGCCCGCGCTGACCGCGGCGCGCTTCCTGCCCGACCCGTACTCGCCGGTGCCGGGCGGACGGATGTTCCGCACCGGGGACCTGGCCAGGCGGGTGGACGGCGAACTGTACTTTCTGGGGCGCGCCGACCGGCAGGTGAAGGTCCGGGGGTTCCGCATCGAACCCGACGAGGTGGAACGGGTGCTCACCGCGCACCCTGCCGTGGACGAGGCCGCCGTGCTGGTCCGCTCCGACGGGTCGGGCGCGCTCGACGGGGCGGACGGTACCGTCGCGTCCGCCGCGCCGAGGCTCGTCGCGTACGTCGCCGCGCGCGACGGTGTCACCGCCGCCGGACTGCGTGCCCACCTCACCGCGCGGCTGCCCGCCTTCATGACACCGTCGGCGTTCGTCGTACGGGACCGGCTGCCGCGCACCCCGGCGGGCAAGACCGACCACCGCGCCCTGGCCGCCGAGTCGCCGCCCGGCACGGAGGAGACCGGCGTCCGGGACGGGGCAGCGGTCTCCGCAGCCGACAACGTGCCCCGCACCTGGCGGGAGCGGCGGCTGTGCGCGCTGTGGGCCGCGACGCTCCGGACCGCCGAAGTCGGCCCGCACAGCGACTTCTTCGACCTGGGCGGCAACTCCCTCCTCGCGATGGAACTCGTACGGCACATGCGGCGGGACGTGCTGCCCGAGGTGACGGTGCGGACACTCTTCGACGCGCCCACCGTCGCAGGACTGCTCGCCCGCTTCCCGGTCACGGAGGCGGACGCGGGCGTGTGTGCCGACGGCACTGTGGAGGCAGGGGAGGAGGCCGCCGCCACCGACGGCGCCGACCGGGCGGGCGGGACGGTGCCGCTCACCGCGGCGCAACTGGCGATCTGGCTGCGCACCGAGGCCGAACCCGGCCTCCCCTTCCACACCCCGGTGCTGCTGCGGCTGCGCGGCGCCCTGGACAGGGCGGCGCTCGAACGCGCCGTGCCGCGACTGCTGGAGCGGCACGACGCGCTGCGCGGGGTGCTCGACGCCTCCGGCGAGGCCCCCGTCTTCCGCCTGCTGCCGTCCGACGCGCTCCCACGGCCGACCACCGCCGACCACCGCGGCGACGGCCTCACCGACCGGCCCGGAGCACTGGCTGAGCTGCTGCGCGGCATCGTGGACCGGCCCTTCGACCTGCTGCGCGAACCTCCGGTACGGGCGGTGCTGGTCCGGCTCGCGGACGACGACCACGTGTGCGCGCTGGTGCTGCACCACATCGCCGCCGACGGCTGGTCAGCGCGGCTGCTCCAGCGCGAACTCGCCGCCCTCTACGCGGCGGAGACCTCCGCGCAGGGCGCCGCCGTCCCGCTGCCCGCGCCGGGCAGCTTCCGCGCGCTCGCCACCGCGTCCGCAGCGCGGCAGCCCGACGAGGACGGGCTCCGCTTCTGGCGGGAGCACCTCGAAGGGGCTCCCGCGCGACTGGAGCTGCCCACCGGACCGCACCGTCCCGGCGCCGAGCCGGGACCGGGACCCGGGCCGGGACCGGGACCCGGGCCGGGACCGGGACCCGGGCCGGGGCGGCACACCTGCCGGGTACCGGTGCCGTCCGCGACCGCCGAAGCCCTGCGGCGACTGGGCAGGGCGCGGCAGGCCACGCTGTTCATGGTGCTGCTGTCCGCCGTGCACGTCTGGCTGGCCCGCTGCTGCCGCCAGGACGACATCGTGACGGGCACCCCCGTCGCCGACCGCGACACGCCCTCCCACGCCTCGGTGGTGGGCCCGCTGGTGGACGTGCTGCCGGTACGCACCCCCGTGCCCGGCGACGCGACGTTCGCCGAGCAGGTGGACCGTACCCGTGCCGCCGTCCTCGATGTCTTCCAGCACAAGGACGTGCCCGCGCAGCGGATCCTGGAGCAGTACGCGGCGGGGGAGCGGGCCCGGCAGCGGACGCTGGTACGGGCCGTCTTCGACCTGGAGGACGAGGACGCGCTGCACACCCCGCCGTTCGGGGGCGGTCTCACGGCCGAGGCACTGAACCCGGCGCCGTCCGTGGGCGTCTTCGACCTGGAGCTGACAGCCCGCGCGGACGGCAGCGGCAACGGCGACGGCGGTGGGGGAGACGGCGGGCTCGTGCTCGAACTGCGCGGCGCGCGGGGCCTGTTCGAGCCGGGCGCCGTGGAACATCTCGCGGCCTCGCTGGCGCACGTCCTGGACCATGTGGCGCGCCGCCCGGACACCCGGGTGGCGGAGCTGCCACTGACCGGACCCGCCGAGCGGCGGCGCCTGACGGCGGCACTGGACCGCACCGGCCGTACGGATCACACGGACCACACGATCCGCACCGTCCGCGCGGGCCGCACGGCGGACCCCGCGCCCGGAGTGCTCGCACTGTTCGCCGGGCACACCGCTGCCCGCCCGGACGCGGTGGCGGTGACCGGCGGCGGACGGTCCCTCACCTACCGGCAGACCGCAGGCCTCGCCCAGCGGGTGGCGCACTGGCTGCGCACGGTGGCACACGCGGGCCCCGAGTCGCCCGTCGCGGTACGCACCGGACGGTGCGCCGAACTACCGGCCGTAATCCTGGGCATCTGGCAGGCGGGCTGCGCGTACGTACCGCTCGACCCGCGCAACCCGGCGGCCCGCACCCGCGCTGTGCTCGCCGACTGCGCGCCCGCCGCGCTCATCACCGGGGGCCCGGCGGGGCCGGGGCCGGGTGCGGCGGACGGTTCCGGGACGCGCGGTGTCCCGGTGCTGGACCTGTCAGCGCTCCCCACGCTCCCCGCCCCTTCCGCGTCCGTATCCGTATCCGTGCCCGCGTCCTCGGACCCGGCGGACCGGCTCGCCTATCTGACCTACACCTCGGGTTCCACCGGGGAACCGAGGGGTGTGCTCTGCACACACGGCGGGTTCGCCAACCAACTGCGCTGGTCGCGGCGCGGCTATCCGCTGCGCCCTGGGGAGAGCCTGTTGCAGGTCGCCGCGACGGGCTTCGACATCTCGCTCTGGGAGATGTTCCACCCCCTCACCTCCGGCGCCCGGCTGGTGGTGCTGGACGACGCCGCGCACGGCGACGTCTCCGCCGTCGCGGACGCCGTCGTACGGGAGGACATCACAGCGCTGCACCTCGTACCCACCCTGCTGGAAGGGTTCGTCGAGGAGACCGGGGCCATGACGGCGCCCGGACTGCGAACGGTGCTGTGCGGTGGCGAACGGGTGCCCGCGGGTCTCCCGGAACGCTTCACCTCGCGCGGTACCGGGGCCCGCCTCCACCACACATACGGGCCGACCGAGGCGTCCATCATCGTCACCCACTGGGCGGTACCCCCGGAACTCGCCGCCTCCGGCCCCGGTGAGGGGGCAGCGCCGCCACTGGGCGGCCCGGTCGACGGTGTACGGCTGTATGTGCTGGACGCGGGCGGCGAGCCGGTGCCCGTCGGAGTGACCGGCGAACTCGTCGTCGCGGGGGACGTGCTGGCGCGCGGCTACCTGGGGCGCCCCGGAGCGACCGCGGCGAGCTTCGTGCCCGATCCCCACTCCGCGCGTCCCGGAGCGCGGATGTACCGCACCGGGGACCTGGCCAGGCTGCGGACCGACGGGACCCTCGAATTCGTCGGGCGCGCCGACCGGCAGCTCAAGATCGGCGGGGTCCGCGTCGAACCGCGCGAGGTGGAGAACGCGCTGGCCGCCCACCCCGGGGTCGCAGCCTGCGCGGTGCTGCCCCGCGAGACCGGGGGACGACGCACCGTGCTCGTCGGCTACGTCGTTCCCCGCGGCCCCGCCGCACCCGGTGCGGCCGAGCTGACCGCCCATCTGGGCGAGCGGCTGCCGCAGGCGATGGTGCCCCGTTCCTTCGTCACCCTGCCCGCGCTGCCCGTGACCGCCAACGGCAAGCTGGACACCGCAGCACTGCCGACGCCTGACGTTGCCTCTTCCGACGGCACCGGAGGCACGGACGGCGCCGAGCCCCGTACGGACACGGAACGGCGGCTCGCAGCGGTCTGGGGACAGGTGCTGCCGGTCGCACGCGCGGTCGGCCCGCACGACAACTTCTTCGACCTCGGCGGGGACTCGGTGACCGCCATCCGCGTCGTCGCCCGCGCCCGCGCCGCCGGACTGCGGCTGAGCATCGCCCAGGTGCTGCGGACGAGCACACTCGCGGACGCCGCGGCAGCCGCCGTCCCGGTCGGAGCCACGGACCTATCGGACCTGACGACGGGCGCGCCGGACGGCGTCGGAGGCGCGGACGGGCTGTGGCCCACCCCGGCGCAGCACGCCTTCCTCACCCGTGCGGGCGCGTGCGAAACCCCGGCCGGTCCGGCGCACTTCAACCAGGCGGTGCTCCTCGCGCCCCGCACCGCCCCCGACCCGGCGGCGCTCGCTGCCGCGCTGCGCGCCGTCGCCTCCCACCACGACGCGTTCCGGCTGCGGCTGGCCGGTGCGCGGGATGAGGGCGAGGCGACGGGCGGGGCGACCGGCGAGGCCGCGGCGCCCGGCGGCCCCCGGTTCTCGCTGCTGCCGCCCGGCACCCCCGGCGAACAGCTCGCCTCCCTCACCGTCGCCCCCGCCGGAACGACGGTGCACCCCGAGGAGCGTCCCGAGGAGTGGGCCGAACTGCTCCGGCCCGTGCACGAAGGGCTCGACCCGCGGACCGGACCGCTCCTCGCGGGGCTGCTGGCCCGACGGGACGACGGCACCCCGGTGCTGCTCCTCGCCGCCCACCATCTCGCCGTCGACACCGCGTCGTGGGAGACCGTCCTGGCCGGGCTGGAAACCGCGTACCAGCGGATCGCCGAGGGCCTGCCCGCCGCGCTCCCTCCCTCGGAGGTGCCGTTCGGCGAACTCGCGCGGAGCATGCCGACGCTGGCCCGTCGCGCGGAGACCGTACGGCAGCGCGCGTACTGGCGGGAGCAACTGGACGCGGTCAGGCCGCTCCCCGAGGACGCCCCGGATGCCCCTGATGCCCCGGGCACCCCGGACACCCCGGACGGCGGCACCGCGCCGCCCCCGCTGACCGCCGCGACCGGCGAGGAGACGGCGCGGGCCCTGGTCACGGGGACCGCCCGGCACGGTATGCGCGTCGACGAGCTGCTGCTGACCGCCGTCGCCCGCGCCGTGGCCCGCTGGACGGGGGACCGCAGCGTCACCTTCCTCCGCGAGACCCACGGCAGGGAGCCGCTGCCGGGCCGCGCGGATGTGACGGGGACCGTCGGCTGGCTCAGCTCCGTCTTCCCCCTGGCGGTGACCCTGCCGGAAGCGCCGGAGCCCCCGGCCCGCCCCACCGGCACCGACCCCGACGCCAGCACCGGTCTCGCCGCGTCGCTCCGCGCCTGCCGGTCGGCACTGCGCGCGGTGCCGTACGGCGGCACCGGATACGGGCTGCTGCGGTCCGCTGACGACCCGGCGCTGCGGGGTGGCGCCGAGCCGGAGATCTCCGTCAACTACCTGGGCGCCACCACGGGTCCGCACCGGGCCGCGCCCGGAGACACCGAGGACACCGGACTCTTCCCCCGCGCCTCCCACCAGTCGCTCGGCGCGTACGCGGCGCCCCGGCACCGCACCGACGGGCCCGCCATCGAGGTCACCGCGGGGCTGGACGAGCGGGGACTGTGGACGGAGTGGGAGTGGGACACCGGCCGCTTCGCGCGCCGCACCGTCGAAGCGCTGATGCGTGACACCCACCGGACCCTGACAGCCCTGACCTCCGTCCTCGACGAGGGACGCGAGGCCACGGCCGTACCCGGCGACTTCCCCGATGTCACCCTCAGCCAGGAGCAGTTGGGCACGCTGCTCACCCGCTACCCCGGAGCCACCGATGTGCTGCCGCTCGCCCCGGCCCAACAGGGCATGCTGGCCTGGCAGTTGGCCCGGCAGGGCGGGGGCGCCTACCACACCCAGATGCTGTTCGAGGTCGAGGGCGCACTCGGCGAGGAACTGCTGAGGGAGGGCTGGGCCGCTGCGGTCGCCGCGCACGACGTGCTCCGTACGGCCTTCGTGGCCGGTGAACTCGACGCGCCCGTGCAGGTCGTCACGGCCCCCGATCCGCGCGGCGCCGCCGCACTGGACTGGCGGCGGCACGAGCCGACCGGCGTGACCAGGGAAGCGGCGCTGGAGCGACTGGAGCGCCTGCTGGCCGAGGACCGCGCCGAACCGTTCGACCTCGCACGGCCCGGAGCACTGCGCTGGCACTGGCTGGACGCGGGGGACGCGGGCCGCTGGCTGCTGTGGAGCCACCACCACATCCTGCTCGACGGCTGGAGCCTGCCGCTGGTACTCGGCGACGTCGCCGACGCCTGCGCGGCCCGGCACGCGGGCCGCCCCTGGCAACGTCCGCCAGGACCCCGCTACGCCGACTACCTGCGCTGGCTCGCCGGACGGGACACCGAGGCGGGCGCCGAGTTCTGGCGCGCCCACCTCGCACCGGAGCCGGACACCGCCACCGGCACCGGCACCCGCGCGCTCGCGGGCACCGGCACCGGACGTGCCACCGGCGGCGGCCTCGCCGCCCCCACGGCACACGGCGCCCCGGACACGACAGCGCACACCGTCGTCGCGGACCTGTCCGAGCGGCACACCGCTGACCTCGCGGCCATCGCGGAACGCCACCGCGTCACGCTGCACAGCCTGGTGCTCGCCGCGTGGGCGGTGCTGCTGCGGCAGCGCGCCGCAGGGGACGATGTGGTCCTCGGCGTGGTGATGTCGCTGCGGCCCGACGAGGTGCCGGACGCCGAACGCGTCGTCGGACTCTGCCTCAACACCCTCCCGCTGCGCCTGGAGGTGACCGACGACGCCGAGCTGCCCGAGCTGTTCCGGCACGCGCAGGAGCGGCTGTTCGCGGTCTACGAGCACGCCGCGCACCCGCTGGGCGCGATCCGGCGCTGGGCCGGGCTGGACGGGTCCACGACACCGTTCGACAGCGTCGTCGTCTTCGAGAACTACCCAGGCGACCGCACCGGGCAGCCCGTCGGCGACCTGGGGCGGCTGCGCGTGGTGCGAGCCGTGGAGAGCACCGAGTTCCCGGTGTCGCTCACCGTCAGCCCCGGCGACCGGATGACGTTCGACCTCACCAGCAGAGCCGACACCCTCGCCCCGCAGGCGGCGTCGGCCCTGTCCCGACGCCTGATCAGGTTGCTCCAGCACATAGCCGAGGCCCTGCGAGAGGAAGCAGCGTGACCGTGAACAAGAAGCTGACCGTCGGCGACCTGGGCTCGGCGGAGGAGGACGAACTGGACCTCCTGCACGAGGTGTGGAACGCCACGGGACGCGCCTTCCCCGCGGACACCTGCGTGCACGAACTCGTCCGGGAACAGGCCGCGTCGCACCCCGGTGCGCGGGCGGTGGTCTGCGGCGACCGCGCCCTGACCTACGCCGGGCTCGACCTGGCGGCCCGGCACATGGCCGGTGCGCTGAAGGATCATGGCATCCGCCCCGGCGACCTCGTCGCCCTCGCGCTCCCGCCCTCGGCCGAACGCCTCGTCGCCGTCCTCGGCACCCTCTACGCGGGCGCCGCCTATCTGCCGCTCGACCTGGACAACCCGGCGGCCCGGCTGCGGTTCCTGCTGACGGACGGCGCTCCGGGGGCGCTCGTGACGGACACGGCCACCCGTGCCCGTGTCCTGGCCGGGTACGAGGGGCCCGTGCTGCTCACCGACGCGACGGACGGGCCCGACGGCGCGCTCGGCGCGGCACTCGGCGCGGTCTTCGACGCCGACGCCGACGCGGCCACGCCGGGTGCGCCAGGTTCGCCGGGCACCGCGCCCGCACCGCTCAAGCCCGCACCGCCGCAGCCAGCGGCCCCGGTCTCCTCGGCCCAACTCGCCTACGTCATCTACACATCCGGCTCCACCGGACGCCCCAAGGGCGTCGGCATCAGCCACCGCAGCCTCGTCAACCGGCTGCTGTGGATGCGCCGCACCTACGGCACAGGGCCGCACGACCGCGTCCTGCACAAGACGTCGTTCGGGTTCGACGTCTCCGTGTGGGAACAACTGCTCCCGCTCATCAGCGGCGGCTGCGTGGTCGTCAGCCCGCCGGGACACCACCGCGACATGCGCAAGCTCGTCTCCCTCATCGGGACCGAACGTGTCACCATGCTCCACTTCGTCCCCTCGCTGCTGCCCGCCTTCCTGGAGGCCGACGGACTCACCCGGGCGTGCGCCGCGCTGCGCACCGCCGTGTGCAGCGGCGAGGCGCTGCCACGCCCGCTGGCCGACGCGTTCACCCGCCAACTTCCGCACGTGGCGCTGCACAACCTGTACGGACCCACCGAGGCCACCATCGACGTGACGAGCTGGCCCGTCGCCGAGCAGCCCGAACTGCCGTACGTGCCCATCGGCAGGCCCATCGACAACACCCGGATGTATGTCCTCAACGCGCGCATGGAGCCGGTGCCGCCCGGCTCCGAGGGGGAGCTGTACATCGGCGGCGAGGGCGTCGGGGTGGGCTACCGGGGACGCCCCGCGCTGACCGCCGACCGGTTCGTGCCCGACCCCTTTACCGGCGGCGGCGCCCGGCTCTACCGCACAGGGGACCGTGGGCGCTTCGCGCCCGACGGTGCCATCGAGTACCTGGGCCGCGACGACCACCAGGTCAAACTGCGCGGCCACCGCATCGAACTCGGGGAGATCGAGGCCGCGTTGCTGGAGTCGGGCGATGTGCGGCAGGCCGTCGTCGTGGTCCACGGCGAGGGCACGGCGCGGCGGCTGGCGGCGTTCGTCTCCGCGCCCGCGTCCGCCCCGGCGGACGGCACCGAAGCACGCACCGGCCGGCTGCGCGCGGAACTCGCCGAGCGGCTGCCCGCCTACATGGTCCCCACCGACCTGGTGTGGCTGCCGGAACTGCCCCTGACCACCGCGGGCAAGGTGGACCGTGCCGCACTGCCCCAGGTCACCCACGCGCGCACCGGCACCGCAGCGCCGCCCCGCACGGAGACCGAACGCACCCTCGCCGCACTGTGGTCGGGGCTTCTGGGACACGACGACTTCGGGATCGACGACGACTTCTTCAAGACCGGCGGCGATTCCGTCTCCAGCATGCGGCTGGTCGCCCGCGCCCGCCGCGAAGGCGTGCACATCGAGGTCTCCGACGTCTTCTCCCGCAAGACGATCCGCGCCCTCGCCGCCACCGCGACCGCCACGGACGGCACCGCCGCCACGGCGCGGGACGCGGCACCTGACCTCGCGGCGGCCCTCCTCGCTGGCATCCCCGAGGAGCAGGTGGCCCCGCTGCGCGAACGGCCCGGCGTCACCGACGTGTACCCGCTGGCACCCATGCAGGAGGGCATGCTCTTCCGCGGCCTGTACTGGCCGGACTCGGACGCCTACTTCAACCAGAACGTCCTCGAACTCACCGGGGAACACCTCGACGAACAGGCGCTGCGCGAGGCGTGGCGGCTGACCGCAGAGCGCTACGAGATCCTGCGCACCGGCTTCGTCTGGGAGGGCCTGGACCAGCCGCTCCAGTACGTGCGCGACGACATCGAACCGCCCTGGCGCACCGAGGACTGGACAGGGCGCGACCCCGCGGACGACGAGGCGGCGCTGAGGGAACTCCTCGCCGAGGACAGGGAACGCGGCCTGGCACTGGACGAGTGCCCGCTGTACCGGCTGGTGCTGGTACGCCGGGGCGAAGGCCGCCACTATCTGATCTGGAGCCACCACCACATCCTGCTCGACGGCTGGTGCCTGTCCCTGATCTGGGGCGACTTCTTCAAGTTCTACGAGGCACTCGCCGCCGGCCGCGACCTGACCCTCCCCGAGGTACGCCCGTACCGCGACTACGTGGCGTGGATCCGCGCCAAGGCCGCCAAGGGCGACGCCGCCAAGGCGTTCTGGCAGGAGTACCTGCGCGACATGACCGCCACCCCCTTCTCCCGCGCACGCGGCGACCAGGAGGGCGCCGTCCGCACCCGTGTCCTCGACCTGGACGAGGACACCACCCGTCTGCTCGCCGACCGCGCCCGCGCCTACGGGGTCACCACCAACACCGTCACCCAGGCCGCCTGGAGCCTGCTGCTCGGGCTGTACGCGGGGGCCGACGAGGTCGTCTACGGCCTCACCGTCGCGGGCCGCCCGCCCGAGCTGGAGGGCGTCGAGACGATGGTGGGCCTGTTCATCAACACCGTCCCGCTGCGGGTACGGCTCGCCCCCGAGCTGACCGTCACCGAACTGCTGGACGCCGTCCACCACGACCTGGCCGCCACCGCCGCGCACGCCGACGTGCCCCTCGCCGAGATCAAGTCCTGGGCGACGGGCACCCGGCTCACCGAGGGCCGCATCTTCGACAACCTCGTCGCCTTCGAGAACTACCCCGAGGACAACCTCCCGCAGCCGGAGCGGTCCACCCTGGGCATCCGCGACCTGCACGCACAGGAGAAGACCGAGTACCCCTTCGGGCTGATCGCGCTGCCCGGCGACCGGCTCGGCTGCCACTTCACCTACGACAGCTCCCACTTCACCGCCGACGAGGTCGAGCGGATGACCGGCGCGTTCACCGGCTTCCTCCGGCAGCTCCTGGAACACCCCGACGCCCGCCTCGGCGACCTGCGGCTGCTGGCCGACGCCGACCGGGCGACGCTCGACGGCTGGAACGACACCGCCACCGAACGCGCCGCCGCGCCAGACACCCTCCTCGCCCTGTTCGACGAACAGGCAGCGCGCACCCCCGCGGCGCAGGCCGTCACCGACGGAGCCCTGCGCCTCACCTACGCGGGGCTGGACGAGGCGTCCCGCACCACGGCCCGCGCCCTGGCCGGGCACGGCACAGGCGAGGGCGACCTGGTCGCCCTGTGCGTGCCCCGCTCTGCGGAGTTCCTGACCGCGCTGCTCGCCGTCCTCCGGTGCGGTGCCGTCCCCGTCCTGCTCGACCCTGCGCACCCGGCGGCGCGGCGCCGCGCCCTCGCCGCCGACGCGGGTGCCCGCGCGGTCGTCACCACCGCAGACCCCGCCGACTTCGCCGGGCTGCCGGTGCTACGTCCTGACGGCAGGACCGGGCCGCCCGTACCGGCGGACGGCACGCGCTTACGGCCCGCCACCGCGCCGCCGGGCACCGCCTGCCTCGTCCACACCTCCGGCTCCACCGGAGCACCCAAGGGGGTGATGCTCCGTCACGAGGGCCTGGTCAACCGGATGCTGTGGTCGTGCGAGACCTACCGCACCGAAGCGCCGCCCCGGCTGCTGGCCACAGCGGGCACCGCCTTCGACATCGTGCTGTGGGAGATGTTCTTCCCCCTCGCGGCCGGGGGCAGCGTCGTGATCGCCCCACCGGAGGGCGTGCTCGACCCTGCGGAACTCGCCAGGCTGATCCGCGCCGAGGACATCACCGTCGTCCATCTGCTGCCCACGCTGCTCGCCCAGTTCCTCGACACCCCCGCCGCCGCCCAGTGCACCGGACTGCGGCACCTCGTCTCCGGCGGCGAGGCCGTCACCCCCGCCATGGTCCGCGCCCACACCGCGCTGGGCCTGCCGGCGGTGCTGCACCAGGCGTACGGCCCGTCCGAGGCGTCCATCAGCGTCACCCACTGGACCTGTGTGCCCGAGGACGGCCACCGCGACTCCGTACCGCTGGGCCACCCCGTCAGCAACACCCGGCTGTACGTACTCGACGACCGGCTGCGGCAGCTCCCGGCCGGTGTCGAGGGCGAACTCGCCATCGCAGGAATCCCGTTGGCCGGGGGCTACTGGCGGGACCCGGCACTGACCGCGCGGCGCTTCGTCGCCGACCCGTACGGCGGCGGACGGCTGTACCTCACCGGGGACCGGGCACGACGGCGCCCGGACGGTGCACTGGAGTTCCTCGGCCGCAGGGACCGGCAGCTCAAGATCCGCGGACACCGGCTGGAACCCGCCGAGACCGACGCCGTGCTCACCCGGCACCCCTCGGTCGCCCGCTCCGTCACCCTCGGCCTGGACGACGGGACCCTCGCCACCTTCGTCGTCCCCGCCCCCGGCACCCGCCTCGACCTGCCCGCACTGCGGGACTGGGCCCTGGGGCAGATGCCCGACTGGATGCTCGGCCGCCTCCTGGCGCGCGACTCCCTCCCGCTCACCACCAACGGCAAGGTCGACCAGCAGGTGCTCGCCAAGGAGGCCGTGGCGGCACCCGGCACCTCTGACGCGGCGCGGCAAGGGGAGGCGCACCGCCCCCGCACGGAGCTGGAACGGCGCATCCTCGCCACCTGGGAGGACGTGCTGGGCAGCACCGGCTTCGGCGTCCACGACGACTTCTTCGCACTGGGCGGACACTCGCTGATGGCGGTACGGCTGCTGAAGAAGCTGCGTGCAGCGCTGCCGCCCGACGTGTCCTGCGACATGACGCAGATCTTCAAGGCGCCCACGGTCGCCTCCCTCGCCGAGATGCTCGTCGGCTCCGTCGAAGGCTCGGCGTCCGCGCACATCGAGACCCTCAACCCGGACGGCACCGGGGGCTCCCTCTTCCTCGTACACCCCGGTGAGGGCCTGGCCCTGGCGTACCGCGCGCTCGCCCCGCACCTGCCGGACCTGCGGCTGCACCTCCTCTCCAACCCCCGGTTCGGGCGGGACGGAGAACGCTTCGGCAGCATCGAGGAGATGGCCAGGCTCTACGCCCAGTGGGTGCACGGGATCGACCCGGTGGGCCCGTACACCCTGGGCGGCTGGTCCTTCGGCGGCACCGTCGCGCTGGAGATGGCCCGGCAGATGAGCGAGCACGGGGTGGAGATCGAGACGGTGCTGCTCATCGACAGCGCCGACCTGCACAGCCAGGAGGCGGGCGGGCCGTCCGGCGACCCGGAGGCGGGCGCCCGCCGCTATCTGGCGCAGCGGGGCTTCGACCCGGACACCGAGGAGGCCCGCGACCTCGTCGCCGAGCAGGTGCACAACGGCCGTCTCGCAGCGCGCCATCCGCAGCGGCACTATCCGGGACGTGTGGTGCTGCTGAGCTGCGCGCAACGGGCCCGGGGCGGCCCCGTCCCCCAGCCGGGCCAGGTGGCACCGGGCCACTGGGACCCCGCGCTGCTGCCGGGCCTGGAGACCGTCGCCATACCCGGCGAGCACGACCTCCTCTTCGACGACGCCTTCCTGCCGGACACCGCGCGTGCCATCGGCGCGGGCCTCGGCACGGACCACGAGGGGAGCACCCGATGAGCGCGGGCACGGGCGTGGACGTGGACGGGGTCGGTGCGGTGCGGGAGACCGCGCCCCGGCACTTCTTCATGGCCTGGGACGACAAGCCCTACGACCTGTTCTTCCTCGACGTCGACGGGCTGCGGCTGTTCGGCCGCAAGACCCCGGCCGCCTACCCGGACCCCGCCTCCGGCACCGAGCTGAAGTGCACCCTCGTCGAGGCGCGGATGGTGCTGGGCGTGGCGGAGCGCGAGCAGGTCTTCCAGGACGGTGTGGTGGTCCACTACCGGCCACTGCCGGACGCCGAGCGCACCGCGCTGTTCGCCAAGGCGACCCAGGACCCGATGTGCGACCTCTACCACCCCTACGCCCGGCTCGACGGCGCGGAGCGCACCGAGATCCTCTCCGACCCGGAGTTCTGGACCGACAGCTCCGAGAGGGTCGACGAACTCGACCACGCGGAGAGCGTCCTGCGCGACTACACCGTGAAACGGCTGCGGGAGCACGGCTTCGACGGCGGCACCGTCTACGATCCGGCCTGCTCGACGGGCGCTTTCCTCTCCGCCGTCAAGCAGGCGTTCCCGCAGGCCCGTACAGTCGGGCAGGACCTCAGCGCCGACATGGTGCGGCACGCCGGAACGCGGGTGGACGAGGTCCACCACGGCGACAGCATCGCGCCCGCGCTGTCGCCCGGCAGCGCCGACCTCGTGGTCTGCCGCCACCTCAACGCCTGCGTGGTGCCCACCCGGCAGGCCCACGAACTGTTCCTGGCAGCGGCGGGCACCTGCCGTACCGGGGGCCTGGTGGTGCTCCTCGGCCATACCCCGGTGCTGCCCAGCGCGCAGTGGTGCGCCTCCCTCGGCATGACCGTCGAGCAGCGCACAGGCCGCACACCGTCGGGGCACGCGCTCTTCCAGTTCTACGTGCTGCGCAGGACCGGTCCGCTGCCGGGGCCGGGGGAGGGCGCCTGGGCGCGGTGACGCACGCGCGGGTACGGCGGCGGGCCGGACGGAAAGGGCCCGCCGTGCGTCGCCGGGGCCTTTACGGAGTGCGCGAGCGGAATTCGCGGAAGCGCGCGGTGCCGCCGTGGGACGGGGCCTTCATGACACCGTCGCGGAATGTTCCGCTCCACGTCGAACCGGAATCCGTCACCGGCTCCACGAGGAAATCGCGAGGCGAATTCAATTCCGGGGGAGGACAGGGGAGAGCGGGGGCGGTGACGCCTTCGTGCTCCCCCGCCCTTTTCGTATGCGAAGCCCAGCGGGCCCGGCAAGTCCCGTACTGGGGAAGCCGCTCGCCGGAGCCGTCAGCCGTCAGCCGTCAGCGCCGACCGCCCGCCGCTGTCTGCCCCCGGCGGTCCTTCCGGTCCCCACGGGTACGAGCAGCACCGCCAGCAGCGCCCCGAGCAGGGTGATGCCGCAGCCCGCGAGCGCCGCCGTACGGTAGCCGTCGGTGAGCGCGGCCACCGGCGGGGAAGCGGCCCCGGCAGCGCCCATGGTGGACACCGCCACCAGGATCGCCACCCCCATCGCACCGCCGCACTGCTGGGTGGTGTTGATCAGGCCGGAGGCGAGCCCCGTCTCGCCCGCGCGGGCCGCGCCCGTCGCCGTGGTGGTGACGGAGACGATCGCGAGCCCGAGCCCGGCGCCGCGCAGCATGGACGGGCCGAGCGCGTCCACCGCGTACGATCCCGTCGCCGACATGGCCGCGAACCACGCCCATCCGGCCGCCGCGCACAGCAGCCCCAGCACCATCACGCGCCGCGCGCCCCACCGCGCGATCAGCCAGGAGGCGGGCAGCCCGGCGCACAGCGTCATCGTGACGGCGGCCGGAAGCTGCGCGATGCCCGCCTGCCAGGGCGCGAACCCCAGGGAGTTCTGCGTGTAGAAGGTCAGGAAGAGGTAGAAGGGGTACTGGCCCATCGCCAGGAACACGGCGACGGCGTTGGCGCCGCGCAGCGGGGCGTTGCGGAACATCCGCAGCGGGATCAGCGGATCGGGCGAACGCCTCTCCGCCCGTACGAACACCAGCAGGAGCAGCACCCCGCCCGCGTACGCGCCGAGCGTGCCCGGCGAGGTCCAGCCCGCCTCCTTGGCCTGGGTGGTGGCCCACACGATCAGACCCAGGGCGCCGGTGATGCTCAGGGTGCCGGTGAGGTCGAAGTGGCGTCCGGTCTTCCGCGCCGCCGCCTCACGGAAGAGGCGCGGCGCGAGGAGCGCGGCAAGGACGCCGAGCGGTACGTTCACCGCGAAGATCGAGCGCCAGCCGAACCAGTCGGTGAGCACTCCGCCCAGGGTGAAGCCGAGCGCGCCTCCCAGCCCCACCATCGACGCGTACACGCCCAGCGCCCGCTGCCGTTCGGGGCCCTCGGGGAAGGTGGTGAGGACGAGCACCAGCGCGGCGGGCGACACAGCGGCGGCCCCCACGCCCTGCCCCGCGCGCGCCGCGATGACCAGGCCGGGCGAGGACGCCACGGCGCCGGCGGCCGAGGAGAGCGCGAACAGCAGAAAGCCCGCGACGAACATCCGCCGCGGGCCCACATAGTCGGCGACCCGGCCGCCGAGGAGCTGGAGTCCGCCGAAGGCGAGCGTCTGGGCGTTGACGACCCATGCCAGTCCGCCGGGGGAGAAGCCCAGTTCGCCGCCTATGGTCGGCAGCGCGATGGTCGTGATACCGGATTCCATCAGCAACAGCAACTGGGCCATCGCTATGAGAAGAAGAGCCGGTGTCCTCTCTTTCGCGCTTCCGGAGGATTCCCCCACGTTGCCCCTCTCCGCCCGCGGAAGGGGAATCTCCCCCCACGCGTCCGTGCGTACGCGGAACAGCGGCCGGAAAACTCCACCACGCACTGTGGACGGGGAATTCGGCCTGGGCGATTCTATACGGGGCGGGGCGCGCGGCGCGTGGACGGGAATTTCCCGCACGGCCCTCCGGGGGCGTGGGCGTGCTCCTCGCCGCCCGCCCTGGGTGCGGCCCGGCCCGGTCCGTACCGCAGGCCCGCACGCCCCGTACGCAGATCCGCGACCATCCGCGACGACGAGACGAGGAGCGCCCCGGACATGAGTGACGGCAGCCCCCAGGACACCGTGTACGACGCCGTGGTCAACGACGAGGAGCAGTTCTCCGTCTGGCCCGCCGACCGCGAACTCCCCGCGGGCTGGCGCCCGGCGGGGCACCGCGGCACCAAGGACGCCTGCCTGGCGTGGATCGACACCCACTGGACCGACATGCGCCCCAAGAGCTTGCGCGAAGCGCTGCGCGAGGCGGACACCTCGGGCGGGCAGCACGCGTGACCCGGCCCCCGGCCCCCGGCGGCTTCCCCGCCGCGCCCCGCGCCGCGGGCCTCCCGCGCACCCCGCTCCTCGACACCCACGACACCCCGGTGCTGCCGCTGACGCGGCTGGCCGCCGAACTCGGCGTCCCCGCACTGCACATCAAGCGTGAGGACACCAACGCCCGCGTCTTCAGTGGCTGCAAGGCCCGCTCACTGGAGTTCACCCTCGGTGCCGCGGTGGCCGAGTCGGCCGACACCGTGCTGACCGCGTCCACCATCGGCTCCAACCACCTCGCGGCGACCGCGCTGTACGCCCGCACGCTCGGGCTGCGCGTCCGCGCGCTGGTGCTGCCGCAGCCGCACACCCCCATGGTGGAGCGGAACCTGCGGCTCACCCTCGCGGCGGGCGCCGACCTCGTCCCGGTCGAGTACGGCACCTCGGTGCGACCTGCCGGGCCCGCCGTCACCGCGGAGCTGCGGGCCCTGCGCGCGTACGGTGCGCGGCCCTTCGTCCTCGCCTTCGGCGGCGCCGACCCGCGCAGCGCCCTCGCGCACGCCTACGCGGGGCTCGAACTCGCCGAGCAGGCCAGGCGGCAGGAACTCCCGCTGCCGCTGCGGGTCCATCTGCCCGCCGCCTCGATGCTCACCGCCGCTGGCATCGCCGCCGGGCTGAAGCTGGCGGGTCTGCCGTTCCGGGTGGTGGCCGTCGACGTGATGGGCGACGGGGCCGTCGCGGCCCCCGGCCTGCTGGCGCGGGCACGGCACACGGTGCGGACCCTGCGGGAGGCCATGGGGCAGCCGGGGGAGACCGTCCACGAGCACGAGGTGGCCGTACGGGACGGCTGGAGCGGCACCGCGTACGGGGAGCCGTTGCCGGGGGCCGCCGAGGAGGCGGCACGGCTGCGGGAACTGGAGGGCATCGACCTGGACGAGTGGTACACGGCGCCCGCGTTCCTGCACTTCCGGCGCGACGCCTCCGCCCGCCCCCTCTCCGGCAGCAGGCTGTTCTGGCACAGCGGCAGCAACCGCAGACAGCTTCCGGACACGGCCCCGGGCGGCGACCCGGAACCCCCGCTGCCCGGACACCTCGCGGCGCACCTGCGGTGACAGCGCGGAGATCCGGGAGCTCGCCTCCTGGGGCCGGTTGCGGGCTCTCGCGGACCGGCGCGCCCGCCGTCGGCCGCCGCACCGGAACCGGCGGCCACCGGCCACGGGCATCAGGAACGGCCTGGTCCGGTACGGGCCGCGCCGGAAGAGAATTCCGGCGATTGAGAGGCGCCCGGAACGGTCCGTCATTGCGGGACTCCTTGCCGCCGACGGCTTTCACCCTCCATTCTGAGGATGTCCACCCGTCTCTCACTGCCGGAAGAAACCGACCGGCTGGACTCTGTCGCCCAGCCGGGGTTCCGGATTCCTCTCTTCCGGAAGACTCGACGGCGGCCGGGGTGTTTCCCTCCCCCACCGGTCCGGCCGCCACCCTTATTCCGGCTCTCGCGTGCGGCAGAGCGACATCCGGCACGTGCCCCCGGCGCGTGCCGGGACGCTCTCCGGAAATTCCCGAGCACAGCGACCCGAAAGGATGGCCGACATTGCACCTGCGTGAGATCGAGCGTATCGAGGCCCCCACCCGAGCGACGTTCCTGCACGAATATGTCCGAGCCGGAAAGCCCGTCGTCATCGCCGGCGGAGCGAAGGGACTCCCGCAGAGCGCGTGGGATTTCGACGGCCTTTCCGACCTCGTCGGTGACGTCACCGTTCCGGTCTACGACTGGGGCGCCTCGGGGCCGACCGTGGATGACGAGTTCGTCATCACCAAGATGCCCTTCGCCGAGGCGATCGAGCTGACCCGCTCCGTGACCAGCACGGAGAAACAGCAGTACGCGGTGTGCCAGTTACCCCTGGAACACATCGGACACCTCGCGGAGCTGTACCGCAAGCCGTCGTGGCTGGAAGGGCTCGACCAGATAGACCGCCCCGCGCTGCCTTTCCGGGAGAGCAGCCGCCACGCCCTGTTCATCAGCTTCCACCGGGGCATCCACTGGCACAACGGCCGCGACGCGGTGGCCCAGCTCCTCACCGGCCGCAAGCGGTTCGTGCTCTTCGACCCGAAGGACTCGCCGTACCTCTACCCCCGGCGGCTGGCCGACGGGCCGAAGGCATGGTTCGACGAGACCGAGGCGGTGTTCTGCAGCGAGATCCCCTTCGAGCAGGGCCTGGACGCCATCGACCGCAAGAAGTACCCGCTGTTCGACCGCACGACGCCGTACACCACCGAACTCCAGGCCGGGGACTGCCTGTTCATCCCCACCCACTGGTGGCACTTCACCACAGCGGTGGACCCGTGCGTCGTGGCCGTCGAGTTCTGGGACGCCCCGCTGCGCCGCTGGGGATACCCGAACGGCAGGCGGAGCCTGATCATGAAGCCGTACCGCAAGTACCTCTTCCGGCACCTGGCCGGGCGCAAGGCTTTCACCCGCAGGCAGGAAGTGATGGAACGCTCGCGATAGGGCGCCAGGGAGCCAGGACGACAGGACGTCACGACGACAGGAACGGTGTGCACACTGCACTCATCACGGGCGCCGGGCGGGGCATCGGCCTGGCGCTCGCCGAGGAATGCGTCCGGCGGGGCTGGCGCGTCGTCGCGACCGGCCGTGCCCCCGCACCGCCGCCCGAGCTGGCCGCGGCGCGGGAACGGTACGGCGACGACCGGCTCCGCTGGACGCGGCTCGACCTCGTCGACGACGCGCGGATCGAGGCGCTGGCGGACTCGCTGTCCGGCGAGTCCGTCGACTTCCTCGTGAACAACGCCTTCGGCGGCGGGCGTTCGCAGCCGTTCCCGCACATCACGTACGAAGCGTGGGAACAGTCGATGCGGATCAACGTCTACGCGCCGCTCAAGCTGGCCCAGGCACTGCTGGAGCCGGTGGCGCGCAGCGAGAGGAAGACGATCGTCGCCATCAGCAGCCGGATGGCCAGCATGGCCGAGGAGCAGGACGGCTCCCGGTACGCCTACCGGACGGCCAAGGTGGCACTGAACATGGTGGTCAGGAACCTCGCCGCGCAACTGGCCCCGCGCGGGGTGACCGTGGCGAGCATTCATCCGGGCTGGGTCAGAACGGCGCTCGGCGGGCCCGGCGCGCCGCTCTCACCGGCGCAGAGCGCGCGGGCTGTGGCGTCCGTCATCGACGGCCTCGGTCCAGGCGACTCGGGGCGGTTCCTCGACCACGAGGGGAAGGAGATCCCCTGGTGACGACGGGGGCGGGTCCGGGGTCTCCGCCCGGGGCCCGCCCCCCGCCGTCAGCTCAGCCCTCGGCGAGCGCGGTCCTGATGGCCCGCTCCACGAGGGACTCGTCGGCCCGGCCCGTCACGTCCATCGGCGCGTGCAGCGAGATGGTGCGGTTCGCCGCGATCCGCACGGTCTCGCGGGTGTTGGGGCTCCGGGCGTGGACGAGGTGCGGGTGCATCCAGATGACGTCGCCCGCGGCACCGGTGAGTTCCCGGACCGGCAGCCCCTCGAACTCGGCACACCACTCGCGCAGCCACGGGTAGCTCACCCCGTCCGGCTCCGCGTCCCTGAGCAGGCGCGACACGACCGCGTGCGAGCCGACCCGGACGGCGGTGCCGCCCCCGCCGGGTTCGATGTCGGTGAACAGCTCCAGGCCGACCAGCCCCTGTTCCGGCGACGTGAGCCGGTGCTGGAAGTCCATGCCGTCCACGTGCCACCCGGTCGGCGGAGGCTGCCACGGCGGGCTGCTGAAGCCGGGGAAGCGGCAGATCACCCAGCCGTAGCCGCGCTTGGTCGTCCAGCGTCCCGCACCGACGAGATCGTCCACACAGGCGCGGTAGCGCGCCGTGAACAGCCCGTCGACGGGCCCGTCGGTGAGCACGTCCTCGACCTGCTCGTTGGGGCGCCGCCAGGTGGCGGGGTCGGGTGTCACGCCGTCCAGACGCCGCCAGATGTGGGGCAGGAACTGCTCGGCCACCTCGCGCGGGAACACCTCGCGGGAGATGACGTACCCGTCCCGGACGAAGGCGGCGGCCTGTGCCTCGTCGAGGGTGCGTAAGACGGTGTCGTGCACCATGTCTCCTTTCGGCGGAGGGCCTTTCAGCAGGGGGTCACCGGCGGTCCGCACCCGGCGCCGCACGGACCGGGGGCGCGGCGGCGTGTGTGCGCAGCAGGCGGAGCCAGTGCAGCAACCGGTCGGCCAGCGCGGAGAGTTCGGCCTCCGGGAAGGCGGGCCACTGCCGCGTGGCGGTGCTGGACAGGCGCAGCTCCCCGCGTGCGGTGTCGAGGACGACGTCGAGCTGCGCCGCGCCGTCCTCGGGCGCTGCGGCCCTGACACCGGCCCGGACCGGCAGGCCGGTGCGCGGCAGCTTGCGCCGCAGTGCGAGGTCGCGCGAGTGGACGTCGCGGCCCCGCGCGGTGCGCAGCGCTTCACCGGTCCGTTCCCAGACCTCGGCCGGCAACTCGTCGGGGTTCCCCTGACCGGTGGCGGTGGCGGTGGCGGGGACGGTCACGGGCAGGCCCGCGCGAAGGAACCGCCCCAGCCGGGACGGCAGGTCCGCGCCCGCCGGGGACCTCTGGTCCACGGTGACCCGGTCCCGTCGGGTGTGCTCCGCCACGGTGAGCAGCGTCGCCGCGAGGACGAGCCGGTGGAGCCGGTGTGCCGGGTCCGTTTCACCGTCCGGCCCCGCTGCCCCGTCCGGCCCCGCTGCCTCGTCCGGTCCCGCTGCCCCGTCGGCGTCGGCGCGTACCGGCAGCGCGACGCTCACCTGCGCGGACGGCCCCTGGCGCGGGGCACCCGGGGGCGGCGCGGCCACCTGGAGGGGAGCCTTCACCGGGAGCGGGGTCCGGTCGGCGACGCTGAACTCCTGGGCGCAGTACGCCTCGTGCGCCGCCGCGGCCTCCAGGCGGGCCCGCAGTTCCGCCTGGAGCGACGCCGGAACCGAGGGCAGGACGCCGCCCGGAGCGGGCAGGTCCGCCACGCCGCCGTCCTGGTCCGTGACGTCCGTCAGCTCGATGTCGTCGGTGGTCGTCGCCACCCGGAGCGTGCCGCGCGCCGCGCCCACCACCGTGCCCGGCGGAGCCGTGGACGGTGTGCCGGTCTCCCGCGCGGCGCCGACGACGGCCGCGCCGGTGCCGAGGTCGACCCTGGCCGTACCGAAGGTGTTGACGACGCCCCCGACCTGGTGGGCGTTGACGAGGCGGACGAGCGCACGCGCTTCGCGGTCCCACGACAGCAGCCCGCCGGAGACGGGCCGACGGCGCGCCGGATAGTAGGTGCGGCGGCCGAGGTCCTGCGGAACCTCCGTGGCACGGCCCGTCGCGAGCGCGGCGGCCAGCTCGCCGAGGGCCTCCAGACCGAGCCGTCGGCACGTGTCGTTGACCTCTCCGGCCGTGGCACCGGGGGCGAGGGGAAACAGCCGCTGGACGTACACCGGGCCTTCGTCGACGCGGTCGACCATCCGGTGCCAGGTGACCCCGTGCTCCGTCTCGCCGTTGAGCAGCGCCCACGAGGCGGCATTGACGCCCGCATACCGAGGAAGCGGTCCGTTGTGGTAATTGATGGCCGCCTTCCGGGGAAGCCGCAGCACTTCCGGGGAGAGGACGACGCCATTGATGACGCTGAACAGATAGTCGAAATCCGGCGGTCCTGCCGCCATGAGTGTCCGGAAATCGTTCACGCGCCGGATGCCGCGCCGCTCAGCCCATGAGGAGACCCGGCTGTTCGCGCTGACGACCACGGAAACATCGTGCCCCGCGTCGAGCAGCAGATCCGCACAGTGCGTGGTGAATGCGGCCGAGCCGGTGACGCAACAGGAGAAGGAGAATCCGGGGGAAGGAGAGGTACTCATGGACAGCTCACCGCCGTGCCGAACGGGAATCCACCGGCTTCCGCCGCTTCCAGTACCGCGCGAAAGACTCTACGGACGACCCGAGTTGATTGTCCATGACGCGTCACCACAATCCTTCCCCGGCAATGCGGTACGCCCGTCGCCGGATTCGTCCGGCGGGTCGACGGGCTGTTCCACTGCGGCTAGCATCGTTCTTTACGGTGAACCGGCGCCGGACCGCATTCCGGCCCGGCGTTCTTTCCTTCCCCGATACCGATGCGGTGTCCGTCCCGGGAGCAGCGCAGTCCTTCGCATCCGGCGTCATCACGTCATGCCGGGACGGCCTCGTGCGCGGCACGGGCCGTATCCCCGCAGTGGTGTCTCCGGCCCACTTCGAGCGGTCCGGCAGTGCCTTCACCGTGCCGGGCCCTCGGCGTCCGAGTAGGAGGAAAAAGGGCCTTGCAGCGTTCGCACCCGTCCGGTTCCCGCTCCGTGACGGCCTCACCTGCCGCACTCGACTCACCCGCCATGCCCGACGGCAGCGCGTCATGACCCGGGTCCGGCGCGTGCTCTTCGTCGTCGACGCCCACCCGGGCCACATCCATGCGACGCTGCTGCTGGCCCGGCGGATGACCGAGGCAGGCGCACGCGTCGACTACTGCGGTCCGCCACGGGCGCGGGACACCGTCAGCGCGCACGGTCACGGGTTCCTTCCCCTGTACGCCACCGGCCTGGACGACCCGGCTTGCGGCGCGCCGCGCCCGCCGGGCCCGCTGCGGCGCCGTCTGACGGCACGGCACCGGATCCGCGGCCTGGTACGGGCTGCCCGGGACGAAATCGCGGCGGTGGTCCGCGAGACCCGGCCAGAACTGGTGGTCATGGACCCGTTCCTGCTGCCGTTCTACCCTTTCTGGTGGGCCGAGGGAGTGCCCGTCGTCGCCCTGTCGACCAAGACCCTCTTCCGGCGCGACGCGCACACACCCCCGTACACCTCCGGGCTCGTCCCGCGCAGCACCACCTGGGGCAGATGCCAGGTGCAGCTCCGCTGGGCCTGGCAGTGGGCCGGGTACTGGACGTTCCGCGTCACGGCCGCCGCTGCCGGACTGCGGAGCGGGTGGAGCGTACGTCGGATCATGCGCGCGGCCTCCCGCGAGGCACGGTTCCCCTTCCGCAAGCGGTTCGTCCGCAGACCGCTGTCCTACGACATCCGGTTCGACGGCACACTGGAACTGGTCCTCGCCTCCCGGCACTTCGAGTTCTCGCCCGACCCCGCCCCGCCCGGCGCCCGCTACGCCGGGCCCTGCGTGGACCTGGAGCGCGAAGAGCCGCCCTTCGACTGGTCGTGGCTGGAACCGGGCCGCAAGCTGGCGTACTTCTCGGTCGGCACCGTGGCCCTCAGCATCGACCCGACCTGCGCGCGGCTCGCCCGCAATGTCGCGGCGGCCTTCGCGGGGGACCCGGAGTGGGCACTCCTGATCACCGTCCCGGACGAGCGGATCATCGCCTCGCTCGACGGTGTGGGCGACAACGTCCACGCCGTGACCTGGGCGCCGCAACTGGCCACGCTCCGCCGCGCCTCGGTGGCACTGACGCACGGCGGGCACAACAGCGTGAAGGAATGTCTGCTCCTCGGGGTGCCGATGGTGGTCTTCCCACGGCGCGTGGACCAGTTCGGCAACGCCGCCCGGGTGGTCTTCCACGGCGTCGGACGGCGGGGCCGCGCTGACCGGGACACCGCCGGTGACATCCGCCGCGCTGCGACCGGTGTCGCCGCTGACCCGGAGGTGCGGGCCAGGCTCGACCGGCTGGGCGGGATCCTGCGGAAGGAGGACCCGGGGGACGGGATCGTCGCGGAGCTGCTCGCCGCGCCGGGGCCTGCCCGAGGGAGAGGGACCGGGCTAGCCGACGGGGCCCGCCCGGAAGCGGCCCGCCCGGAGGGTGGGCGACGGAACGGCGCGTGGCCGCGGGAGCGGGAGCCGGAGGAGGCGTCGCCGGACGGCGCGTGGCGGGCCGGACCGGCTCCCGTCACGCCTTGGTGGCGGCGGGTTCCGGCAGCCGCACGCCGAGACGGCGCAGCAGTTCGTGGCCGAGAGCGATCCGCTTGTCCGCCAGCTCGGGGCGCTCGACGTCCATGACGAGCGCGAAGCAGTAGCGGCGCCCGTCGTGCTCGGCCCAGCCGACCCACCAGCCCTGGTCGGTGTCCGGAAGCCGCGCCCAGCCGGTCTTGGCACGCACCGTCCGGTCCCCGTGCCCCTCGACGGGCAGGATGTCGCGCACCGTCCGCTGACTGTCCGCCGAGGCCGGGAGGTGGCGGCCCGACAGCCGGTGGAGGAAGCGCACCTGCTCCACGGGGGAGATCTTCAGCGAACCGTCCAGCCAGAACTGGTCGACGTCCGGCCCGATGTGGCGGTTGCCGTAGCCGACGCGGTCGAGCCACTTCTCCATCGTGTGCCGTCCGATGCGGCGGGCCACCTCCTGGTACACCGGCAGATTCGAGGCGCGGATGGCGTCGCGCAGGTTCATGTTGTGTTCCCACGCGTCCAGCCGCTGCGGTTTCCCGCCGTAGGGCACCACCTCGGTCTCGTCCCGCACCGCTCCCGACTCCAGCGCGACGAGACTGTTCATGACCTTGAAGGTGGAGGCGGGGACCGCCCGCTGTTCCGCCCGTTCGCGGTTCACCAGCGTCCACCGGCGGTCCCGCACGTCGTACAGCGCGAACGCGCCCCGCGTGCCGGCCTGGCGGAACACGGACTCCAGGTCGTCGCGCACCACCGGAGCCGGGTCCCGTCGTGCGGCCGGGCTGCTGGCGGCGGGCCTGTTCTCCGTACGCTCCGGCGGAGAGGGTGTGCCGGAGGAGCTGTCGCAGGCGGACAGCAGGAGGAGAAGGGCTGACGCCGCACAGGCGCCGACTCTGCGATGCCATGGTGTGCTGCTCACGCGGCGAGGCTACCGGAGCCGCTGCCGCCCCCGGCCGAGGGACACGCGCGCCCGAGGCGTCGTGGACACCGAGCCGGGCCTCCTCCCCGAGGTGAAGAGCAGGAAGCCTTCGGAAGGGGCACACGACCCAGACCGGAATCCCTGGACGTCAGGCCAGGGAGCACGTCAATGTGCTGGCCGCGCATCGATTCCCCGATTCCTCACCTGTCGGCGTACGGGGACATCGCGGGTAGTGCCACAGTGATGCGGATCCCGCCGGCAGAGCGCGGGGCGAGGGTGAGTGTTCCGTCGTGTGCCTGGGTGATGGTTTTGACGATGGCCAGGCCGAGGCCGACACCTGCATGGTCGGTGTGGATGCGCTCGGTGCCGCGCTGGAAGGGTTCGGTGAGGGTCGAGACCAACTGGGGGGTGAGTTGCTCACCGGTGTTTTCGACAGTGAGTACCACGGTGTCGGGGCGGACGCTGGTGTGGACCCGCACGTTGCCGTGTCCGGGCAGGTTGTGGACGATCGCGTTGTGTACGAGGTTCGTGGTCATCTGGAGCAGGAGCGCCGGTGATCCGGTCGTGGGGGCGATGTCGCCGCTGGTTTCGAGGGCGATGTCGTGCTTTTCCGCGAGGGGGAGGAGTGCTTCGGTGGCTTCTTCCGCCACGAGGGACAGGTCGATGAGTTCCCGGGCGAAGGACCTCTGCTCGGCGAGGCTGAGCAGGAGCAGTGCCTCGGTGAGGTCGATGGCTCGGGTGTTGACGGCGTGGAGGCGGTCGATGAGTTCGCCGGTGTCGTGGTCCGGATCGGTGCGGGCCACGTCGAGAAGCGACTTCGAGATTGCCAGCGGGGTGCGCAGCTCGTGCGAGGCGTTGGCTGCGAATCTCCGCTGTTCGGCGACGTGCGCTTCGAGCCGTACGAGCATCGTGTCGAAGGCGTCGGCGAGTTCACGGAACTCGTCCTTGCGGCCCGGCAGATGGATGCGGTGGGAGAGCGACCGGTTCGTGGCCATGCGGGTGGCGTGTGTGATGCGGTTCAGCGGGGAGAGCATGCGACCGGCGAGGAACCACCCTCCCCCGAGACCGAACACCAGCAGGAACAACATCGTGATGGCCGCCATCGGAGCGAAGTCGCGCGCGACGGAGAGGCGGTAGTCGGGAAGGAAGATGAGCCCGACGTGCTTCACACGAGTCAGGAACAACCATCCGGCGATGAGCATCAGGGCGCCGGCCAGCATGAGGAACCCGGTGTAGCTGAGGGTGAGTTTGAGGCGAACGCTCAGCCCGGGCTGCCTATCCACTGTCCCCTCCCTCACGTATGGTGCCGAGGGCTGTGTCGATGCGGTAGCCGACGCCTGGCACGGTGGTGATGATCCAGGGTTCGCCGAGCCGCTTGCGCAGGGCCGAGACGGTGATGCGTACGGCATTGGTGAACGGGTCGGTGTTCTCGTCCCACGCGCGTTCCAGGAGTTCTTCGGCGCTGACGACACCGCCTTCGGCGCAGACGAGGACTTCGAGCACGGCGAACTGCTTCCTCGTCAGGGCGACGTAGCGGCCGTCCCGGTAGACCTCTCTGCGGAACGGGTCGAGGCGCAGACCGGCGATCTCCTGTACGGGGGGCCTGTTGTGGGCGCGCCTGCGGTCGAGCGCCCTGAGCCGCATGACGAGCTCTCGAAGCTCGAACGGTTTGGTGAGGTAGTCGTCGGCGCCGAGTTCGAACCCGGATGCCTTGTCGTCGAGACGGCCGGCTGCGGTGAGCATGAGGATCGGTATGCCGCTGCCGGAGGCGACGATGCGTTTGGCGATCTCGTCACCGGACGGTCCGGGGATGTCGCGGTCGAGGACGGCGATGTCGTAGGCGTTGATGATCAGCAGTTCCAGAGCGGTGTCACCGTCACCTGCGATGTCGGCCGCGATCGCGGCCAGGCGCAGCCCGTCGCGGATGGCTTCTGCCAGATAGGGCTCGTCCTCGACGATCAGCACACGCATGGTATCGAGGCTACGAGTCAGCGCATATCGCTGGCGTATCGAAAACTGCATACGTGCCGGCAACATCGTGTCGCTTTCACTGACGGCATGACTCGAACCCCAGCATCAGCACGAACAACGCACCGCTGTATGCCGACCCCGCACAGGACCCGAGGACGCAGCAGCGAACGGCAGCGAGGGGCAGCGAACGACAGCGAGCGAGGACAGCCGATGACGCAGGTGGGCACGGCGGATACCGGTGCGCCAGGTACCGGAGCCGGTGCCCCGGCGGCCGGGACCGGCGAGACGTGGCGCGCACGCATTCATCGGACGCTCCGGGGCCTCTCCGGGCCGGGGCCATGGAAGCGCGGCCTGGTGCTCGCGGCGTCGGCGCTCGTGCTGGGCCTGCTCATGCTGTCGCACGCGCAGATCACCGATCGCGGGGGCCTCGGCAGCCTGGTGGAAACCTTCCTGCCGTGGTTCGGCCTGCTCGTCCCGGCGCTGCTGACCGGAGCGCTCTGGCGCCGCTCCGCCTCGGCAGTGGTCGCGCTGCTGATGCCCGCCTTGGTGTGGCTGAGCCTCTTCGGCGGGCTGCTCAGCGACAAGGCCCACCCGGACAGTGACCTCACCGTGGCGGGCCACAACGTCGGAGCCGACAACCCGGACCCGGCCGGTACCGCCCGAACCCTGGCCGCCTCCGGTGCGGACGTGCTGGCGCTGGAGGAGATCACCCAGCAGGCCAGGAGCACGTACGAGAAGGAGCTGGCGAAGACGTATCCGCACCACACAGTGCAGGGCACGGTCGGGCTGTGGAGCAAGCTGGCGCTGTCCGACACCCGGCCGGTCGACATCAAGCAGGACGTCGGGCCGCTGGGGGACACGAAGCCGGCCGACGTCAAGATGGCCGACAACCGGGCGCTGCGCACCACGGTGGCCACGGACCAGGGGCCCCTGGCCGTGTATGTGGCCCACCTGGGGTCCGTACGGGCAAATCCCAGGTCAGGTTTCTGGACGGACTCGCGGGACAGAAACGCCCGGGCGCTCGGCGAGGCCATCGCCGCCGAGCCGGACGAGCGGGTGGTGCTGCTCGGTGACCTGAACGGCACCATGGACGACCGCGCATTCGACGGCATCACCTCGCAGATGCACTCGGCCCAGGACACAGCCGGGGAGGGCTTCGGCTTCAGTTGGCCGGCGACGTTCCCGGTGGCGCGGATCGATCAGATCCTGGTCCGGGGCGTGGAGGCGAAGAGCTCCTGGGTGCTGCCGGCGACCGGCAGCGACCACCTGCCGGTGGCGGCCGGAATCAGATGGTGAACATCGAGTAAAGCCCCCGGACCCGCATCCGCCCCGTGCCTTCCGCGAAATCTGCCGCGAAAGCAGCCCGGTGGAGATCCCCGCATCTGACCTTGGGCCTTTGATGGACACGGGCATAACGAGCGATTAATTGACTGCAAAAATCGGCTATTGACCGGTCAATTGAGCGAGGCTACATTTCTGGCCATGGCAGTCCCGGCATACCTGCGGATCCGCAACGAGCTCGAGCAGCAGATCCGCTCTGGCGCACTTCCTCCCGGCAGTCGGCTTCCCACGGAGGCCGAGCTACAGCGGATGTACTCGATCGGTCGCGCGACCGCGCAGCGAGTGCTGAGCGAGCTGGCGCAGGCCGGGCTGGTGGAGCGCCACCGGCGGCGGGGCACCTTCGTCACCGGGGGAGCACGGCAGGAGAACCTGCTGCGCTTTGTCAACACGTCCCTGCCGGGGCCGAAGATCCCCGGTCGGCATGCTGTGGAGTCTGCGGCGGTGGTCCAGGCCCGCGATGCCGGGTTGGAAATGCCGGGAGTGGACGAGGAGACGCCTGTACATCAACTGCGACGGCTGAAATTCGACGTCGACGACAACGTGATCGCCGTCGAACTCACCGTCATCCCGTTCTCACTGGCGCCGCGACTGCGAGAGGAGGACCTCGGCCATCTGACAGTGCACGACTACTTCGCCCGCATGGGCATCCCCGCGGCCAAATCCCGCATCTACATCGATCCCATCGCGCTCGACGCTGCGACTGCGGCACAGCTTCGCGTACCCGAGGGCCAGGCGGTGATCCGGCTTCGTCGGCTCACCTGGCTGGTCGACGGAAAGCTCGCCGAAGCGAGGTGGGACATCATCCGCCCCGACCTTGTCGAGTTCTTCCTCGAACAGACCATTGAGCCCGTACCGCCCTTCTAGTCCCCTGATGTCCGCCAGTTGACCCGACTGGCGCCCGGCTCGCCGAGACGACGCGGCAATCCGTCTGCCGTGGTCTCGTCGAGCACGCGGTTCCGCCTGCTCGGGCCCATGGCCTGCTCACGCGGGACAGGTCCGCGATCGAGATCGTAGAGCGCCACTTCAGTCGGCGCCCTACGAAGGCAAGACCCCGCAGTGTGCGCGCACAGCCTCGGCCGATCGCGCCTATCTGCTTGAGGACGACAAATGCACCCGCCCGGCCGATGCGGCCGTGGCTTGAGTAGTGCCCCAGTCGCGTTCCGGGTTCTCCGGAGGCGGTTACACGCGGCAGGCCTCCCTCGATCGTCCAGACGAATCGTTGCCTGCCGAACCAATCCTCGCCGCACGGATGCACCTGTAGCCGTCAAATGTGCGAGCCGGACAAGTCATTCCCATTGACCTCACCGCTCCAGCGCAATCGAATCGAAAGGCCTCTGAGATGACGCAAACCGCGAGCAGCGGACCGGTCACCGACGCCTCTATGAAACGACTGTTCCGCGTGCTCAGCGCCATCGAGCGAGCTGGAAACAAGCTGCCCCATCCGTTCTGGCTCTTCTGGATTCTGGCAGCCGTCCTCGGCGTGACGAGTGCAGTACTGGCCGGTGCCGACGTGTCCGTCACACTGCCCTCGACGGGCGACTCCGTCGCGGTGAAGAACCTGCTCTCTTCTGCTGGAGTCAAGTTCGCGGCGGAGTCCGCGCTGGACAACTTCGCCGGGTTCCCGCCCCTGGCGGTCGTCGTCGTGGTTCTGCTCGGCGTCAGCGTCACGGAGCGCAGCGGTCTGCTCACCGCCCTCCTGCGTGTCACGATCGGTCGGCTGCCGACTCGCTGGCTGACCTTCTCGGTCGCCCTGAGTGCCATGACGGCGCACGTCATGAGTGACTCGGCCTACATCGTGATGATCCCTCTGGGTGCGCTGGCCTATCGGAGCGTGGGGCGGAGTCCACTGCTGGGGCTCATGGTCGCGTACGCGTCGGTGGCGATCGGTTTCAACGCCAGTCCGCTTGTGACCCCGGCCGATGCCATCCGGTCATCGCTTGCGACCGCGGCTGCGCACACCGTCGATCCTCACTACGTCATCACTCCCGTCGGCACCTATTTCTTCACCGCGGCGTCCTCGGTGTTCCTCGCTGCCGTCATTGCCCTCACCGTCGATCTGTTCCTGGCGAAGCGGCCGGAGTTCACGCCGGTTCCCGAGGACGAGGCGGCCGCCGACAAGGTCTTCAACGCCAAGCACGCGGACACTGGCGGGCATATCGGCAGCCCGTACGCGATTGCGCTGACCGCCATCGAGAAGCGGGCCATGAAGGCAGCCGCGGCAGTACTCGTGGTCTACGTCCTGGGAGTGGCCGCGCTCCTGTGGCCGGGGTCCCCGTTCCGCGGCGAGGGCGGAAGCATCGTCCAGTCCGTGATCGTCGCCAACATCGCGGTGTTCATCGCGCTGCTGTTCACGATCCTCGGTGTCGTGTACGGCAGGCAGGTAGGCACGATCCCCACGCTGTCGTCCGTTCCCTCCGCCATGGCGGACGGGATCCGGTCCATCGCTCCCGTGATCGTTCTCTTCTTCGCGGTCGCGCAGTTCCTCGCCTACTTCACCTGGACCGGCATCGGCTCTGTGATCACCGTTGAAGGCGCCGAACTCCTCAAGTCCCTTGATGCGCCCCACCTCGTGATTCTGCTCGTGATCGTCGCGGCCATCAGCGGCCTCAACATCATCATCAGTAGCGGCTCGGCCATGTGGTCCATCCTCGCCCCTGTGCTGGTCCCCCTGGCGATGTACATCGGGCTCGCCCCCCAGGCCGCCATGGTCGCCTTCGCGATCGGCGACTCGGTGACCAACACCACCCCGATGAACGCGTACTTCGTCCTGGCCCTGGGATTCGTCCAGCAGTTCCGCAAGGGCGCCGGCATCGGCACGTTGCTGTCCTTCACGGTTCCCGTCGGATTGACCGTGCTCATCTCGTGGTCGGCCTTCTTCGCCCTCTGGTACACGCTCGGAATCCCCCTCGGACCAGGTGTGCCCATCAGATAGGCCCGTCGGGCTGGCTGCGACACGCCTCTGCCGGCATGCCTCTGCCGGCGGTCACAGCCTGACGACCGCAGGGCGGTTCTCACCGCTACAGAAGCCCTGCGGCATTCCACCCCTTGGCAACGCCGAGGTCCGTTGTGAAATGAAACAGAAAGAGAGATTCTCTCGCATGGGTAGCATCGCCATCATCGGCGCGGGGAATGTCGGTCAGGCCATCGCCGGCCACATGTCGCTCCAGGGCCACGACGTACGACTCTTCGACAGGTGGGGCCACGACCTCGAACCGGTCAAGGCCAATGACGGCGGCATCGACCTGGTCGGAGAAGTGGAAGGCCACGGCAAGCCGTCCCTGCTGACCACCGACCTCGCCGCAGCCGTCGACGGCGCGCAGGTCGTCATCGTCGCCGTACCGGCCTTCGCGCACGCGTACATCTCGCAGGAACTCGCGGCGATTCTGGAACCCTCCCAACTCGTCCTCATCCAGCCCGGTGTGCTGGGCAGCGGCGTCGAGCTTGCGCGCATGTTCTTGCTGGCCGGCCGCAAGCGCTGCCTCATCGCGGAAACACCGACCAGCCTCTACACCTGCCGCCTGCGTCAGCCCGCCAACGTCTACATCGGGGCCATCAAGCACTCCGTGCCCCTGGCCGCCGTCCCCAGCGCGGACACCACCCAGGCCCTCGCGATCCTGCGGACCTACTTCGGCGAGCGGTACGTGTCGGGCGGGGACGCGCTGGCCGTCGGGCTCTCCAACGGCAACCCCATCTATCACGTGCCGCCGGCCGTGCTGAACTTCAAGACGGTCGAGGACGCCGACTGCCGCCCCCAGCATTCCCTGGTGACACCCCGCATTGCCGAGGTCATCGACGCACTCGACCGTGAGCGACTCGGCCTCGCGCATGCACTCGGAGTGGAGGCGACCAGTTTCTGGGACTTCCTCACCAGCGCCTACGGCGTCACCGAGGGCACCTACGTCGAGCGGATCGTGCAGGGTTACGGTCGGCAGGCTTTCCCCGAGCCGGACTCGGTCAACCACCGGTACTTCACCGAGGACATTCCGTTCGGACTGGTCATCTGGAGTTCGCTGGCCGCCCAGATCGGCCTCTCCATGCCCCTGACCGACTCGTTCATCGCTCTGAGCAACACCTTGTGCGGGCGAGACTTCGTCGCCGACGGCAGGACGGCAGAGTCACTCGGACTGCTCGGCTCCCACGTCGGCTCGATCCGAGCAGCATTCATCGACGGTTCGGTGTGCTGACTGACTGAAGGGGGAGCGCACCGGTATCGCGGACCCCATCCGAGGCCGCTGATCACCGGTGCGCGCCCACTCCGCTCGGCTCCGTGCCTGTACGGCGACGACGATGCCCTTCCATCTGCGTGTCGGCGTCGTCGCCTTCTACGACTTCACCCGAGAGGCGGTGCGCTTGCCGCGACCGTGCGTCGCCGCCAGGTCACGGCGCATGCGTCGAGGCCCGCGGGACGTCCCTGACGAACACGACGCCGTCCGTGTCGGGCAGGTGGTCGGCGTCGAGCGGGGCGTAGCCGAACCAGGGGGACACACGTGGTGCGGGCCGGGCGTCGGCGAGGGCGTCGGCCAGTCGGGCGGCGTCGAGGAGGCAGTGGCTCTCCGGGAGCGTGTGCAGGAGTCCTTCGAGGGTGTCCGGGGGCGGGACGTCCACTCCCCGGTGCCGGAGCGTGCCGAGGGCCGTGGCCAGGAAGGCGTACCGCATTCCCAGGCGGGCGCTGACGATCGCGCCTGCGCTCCACCACTCCAGCGGCAGCCCCGCCATCCGCATCGAGCTCCTCCGCCGCTGGAGGTGGCCGTTGTGGGCGTGGACCAGCGTCGGCCCCCGCTCGGCGAGGGCGAGGAGGTTGCGGGCCATCATCCCGTCCCGCAGGCCCATCAGCCGGGCCATGCGCGCGTGGGAGGTGTCGGCCATCCAGCGGTGGTAGCCGAGCAGACCGGTGGCGGTGCGCCCGTACAGGCGCGCCCGGTCCCACTCGTCCCGCGAGGTCGCGGTGATGAGGTGCGGTGTCTGCGCGTCGAGCAGTGCCACCAGGTCGTCGGCGAGCAGCCGCAGTCGTCCGGCCTCGGCCGACTGCCCCACCGAGCGGGCCGGGTCCGTCATCGCGGCGGGTTCGGTCCACTGGTCGTCGAGGCCGAGCAGGCGATCGAGGGTGTCCGCGGTGCAGGGGAGCAGGTCCGCGTCCACCAGGGACGAGAGGTAGCGGTGGAGTGCGGTGAGGGAGTGGCGGGGGCTCTCGGCGTGGGTGATCTCCAGGGGCCCGTCGAAACCGGCGAACCGGAGCCGCTCGGAGGCGGGCCTGCCCTCGTCTTCGGCGCGGACGTTGTAGGCACGCATCCAGCGCACCAGCTCGCGGTTGGCCGCTGAGGTGCCCCAGCCATGGCTGAACCCGCGCTCCATGGCCGCGTCGAGAGTGCCCGTGCCGGAGGCGACGTAGTCGTCCACGGCCAGGCCCCTCACACAGTCGCTCTCGACCGCGATCGTCCGGTAGCCCTCCTGCTCGACGAGCTGCCGGAAGAGCGTGTTGCGCAGATCGAGCAGCGCCTCCTCGCCATGGGTGGGCTCCCCGAGGGCGAGCAGCCGGGGGCGGCCCGGGAGCAGCCTCATGACCTGGGAGGCATCGACGGCATGGGCGGCGGCGCTGAGGTCGGTAACCATGGCTTCAACGGTATCGTTGAAGCTCTTATGGGGACTTTTCCGCGATGTCAGCAGGGCAGAACGGCAGAACCTTCCAATCGGCGTACGGCTCACGCTGGTTGGCCTGGCGTGGGGGTTTCCGTCCGCGCGGCCGATGACTTCCGCTCCCTCGCGTCGTCTGCACAAGGGAGAAGGCTCCCGCGCCCGCGGGAGGCCCGCGACGACACGACGAGGAGTGTGCACACCGTGGACCAGGAGAACGTGAGCGCCACCCTGACCGTCGCCGCGCCCGCCGCGAAGGTGTTCGCGGTGCTGGCGGACCCGGCGTCCCATTCCGCGATCGACGGCACAGGATGGGTCCAGGAGCCTGCCGACCGGGCGACGCTGACCGAGGTGGGGCAGGTCTTCCGGATGGACATGTACCACGCCGGCCATCCCGACGGTGACTACCGGGTGGCCAACAAGGTCCAGGTGCTCGACGCGCCGCACACCATCGGCTGGCTGACGGGGCAGGAGAAGGAGGACGGCCGTCTGGAGTTCGGCGGCTGGTCCTGGCGTTACGACCTCACACCGCTCGGTCCGTCCGAAACCGAGGTCACACTCACCTACGACTGGTCGGCGGTGCCGCCGTCCATCCGTGAGTACCTCCGGTTTCCGCCGTTCGGCCCCGAGCACCTCGCGAATTCACTGCACCACCTGGCCGGGCTGGTCTCCGGCGGGTGAGGCCGTGTCCGCCCGGGGTGCGGTGCGGGATGCCGCAGGCGCCCGTCACAGCCGTCGCGAGACCTCCTTCGCTGCCTGGCACACCGCGGGTGCGAACTCCCGCAGTTGTTCGCGTGTGACGAGGAAGACCAGGGAGGAGACCGAGACGGCGCCCATCGGGTAGCCCTCGGTGTCGAGCACGGGTGCGGCCAGGGAGCAGACGGACTCGTCGGCCTCCTCGTACTCCGCCGCCCAGCCGTTCTCGCGCACGGTCTCCAACTCCCGTGCCAGCGCGGCGCGTTCGGTGAGGGTGTGGGGTGTGCGCGGGGGCAGCCCTGTGCGGTCGAGGAGGCTCTCGGCCTCGGCCTCCGGGAGGTGGGCCAGCAGCACCTTGCCCGCCGCGCTCGCGTGCAGCGGCAGCGGCATGCCCACCTCGGTCGCGATGCGGTAGGCGTGTCCGGGGTCCACCTTGTGCGTGTAGGTGGCGTGGTCGCCGCTGAGGACGGCGAGGTGCACGGCCTGGCCCAGCCGCTGCTGGAGCGCGCGGAGCACCGCGTCGATGCCGACCGTGTCGTCGGAGAAGACCCGCGCGGCCAGGGCGCGTAGCTGGACCCCCATCCCGTAGCGGCCCTCGCCGTCGGCGACGGCGTACCCCTCCTCGATGAGGGTGGCCAGGATGCGATGGGTGCTGGCCTTGGAGACCCCCGCGTACTCCGCGATCTCCTTGAGACGGTGCGGAAGTTCGGGCTGGGCGAGCGCGTGCAGCACGCGCAGCGCCTTGGCCACCGAATTCACCGACTTCTCGCCATCCATTGACCCTCCGTACGACATCTGATTAGTTTGCCATCGATCCGCCCGTCGGAACGCCAATCTACTCTACGGAACGGTTGGCGGTCTCCGTGGACGTGTCGTGCCCATTCTCCCGCCCCTGCGAAAGGCGGACGGAGTACATGTACGAACTCGTGATCACAGGCGGCCGGTTGGCCGATCCGGAGCGTGGAACGGTCGAGCCCGGCGACCTCGCCGTGTGCGACGGCCGCATCGCACGCACCGGCCCACCTGGCACCCTCCAGGGCGCCGAAACCGTCGAAGCGACGGGCCTGCTGGTCGCGCCGGGCCTCATCGACCTGCACACCCACGTCTACGCGGGCCGCACCTATCTCGGGGTCGAGCCCGACACGATCGGCGTCGACCAGGGCGTCACCACCGTGGTCGACGCGGGAAGCTGCGGCAGCGACGACTGGGCGCACTTCGCCCGGCAGATCGTGGCCCCCGCCCGCACCCGGGTCCTGAACTGGCTCAACATCTCCCGTCACGGCCTCGTACAGGGGAACAGCGAACTCGCGGGAGGCCCCGCCGACATCGACGCCGCCGCCACGGGCGCGCTCCTCGACGGCACCCCTGACCTGGAAGGGCCCCCGGCACCCCGCGGCATCAAGGTGCGGATGAGCAGGTCCGTGCTCGGCGGCAGCGGACTCGCCCCGCTGCGCACCGCCAAGGAGGTCGCCGACGCGCACGGCGTCCCGGTCATGGTGCACGTGGGCAACGAACCCCCGGCACTGGGCGACGTCCTCGACCTGCTCGGGCCCGGCGACGTCGTCACCCACGCCTTCCACGGCAAGCCCGGCGGCCTCTTCGCACGTACCGCACCCGAACCCGGGGGCGAGGGCGGGGGCGGGGGCGAGTACGCCGCCACGCCCCTTCCGCAGGTCCGCGCCGCACTGGAGCGCGGGGTACGCCTCGACGTCGGGCACGGCAGCGCCAGCTTCGCCTTCGCCACGGCCGAACGGGCACTGTCCGCCGGCATCCGCCCGTACACCGCGAGCACCGACCTGCACAACCGCAACCTCCACGGCCCCGTGCACTCGCTCACCGCCATCCTCGACAAGCTCCTCGCCCTGGGCATGCCGCTGACCGAAGTGCTCGCGTGCGTCACCTCGCGCCCCGCCGAAGTGCTCGGCCTGGCAGGCGAGTTGGGCACCCTGCGCCCCGGCGCCTTCGCCGACATCAGCCTGCTGCGGCTGCGCGAGGAACAGCCGTCGCACCCCCTCACCGACGCGACGGGCGCGCACCGCGAGGGCGCCGGGTCGCTCGTCGCACACGGTGTGCTGAGGGCGGGGCGTTTCCACCCCGTACGGCCGACGACACCCCCGGGAGAAGCCGCCGCATGACCGACCCCCTGACCGACCCCCTGACCGAGCCGCAGACCGAGCGGCTGACCGAGCGGCTGACCGAGCGGCTCACCGACCGGCTCGCGGAAGCCGTCGCGGACAGCTCCGCACCCGTGGCCGAAGCGGACCGCGCCGACCTCGGGGAACTGCTGCCGCTCATCCAGCGGCACGCAGCGCAGCAGGGCCTCACCCTCGACGACGAACGGCAGTTGGCCGTCGCCGTGCACGCGCTGGCCTTCCTGCGGCGCGTGCGCGACGACGAGTACCTGGACCCGCTCGCCGACGCGCTCTACACCGAGGTACCGGCCGACCGCCTGGCCGCGACGCGGGCACTGATCGACACCTACTGCACACCGCGCGGCTACCGCGCGCCCGACAGCGAAGTCCTGCTGCTCGCACTGCACTTCGAGGTGGCACGGCAGGCGGAGAGCAGCACGGCATGAGAGACGACAAGGGAGCGACACCATGGCAGTGAAGATCGTGATCGGGCACCGGCTGGGCAAGGGCCAGGCCGTGGCCGACGGCGTACGCGCCGCGGGCGCCGAGCCCGTGCTGATACCCGGCCCCGGCGCCGACATGAAGGTCGGCGATGTGATGGCCGCCGAGGATGCCGCGCTCGGCATCTCCTTCTGCGGCAGCGGCGGAGCGGGCGCGGTGACGGCGAAGGCGAAGTACGGGCACGACATCGAGTTCGGCATGCGCTCGCCCCGCGCGGGTGTGACGGCCGTGGAACAGGGCCGTACGGTCCTGGGCTTCGGCTTCCTCGACAGCGAGGAACTCGGGTTCGCCGTCGCGGAGGCACTGCTGAAGAAGCTGGCCGCCGCAGAGCCGGGGGAGGCGCGGGCGGAGTGAAGCACACGCGACACGTGCTGCGGCTGACCGGCTCAGGACCCACGCGGTACAAGGCGTTCGCCGACGCGATGGCGCAGGTCCAGCAGGCCGCGGGGAAGAAGACGACGGGCGTGTGCTTCCGCGTCGAGCCCGTCGGCCTGGAGGTGGCCGAAGCCGTCGAGCACCGCTGGACCGAACGGTTCCTCGGCCTCTTCTTCGCCCGCAAGCGGCACCGGTTCGAGCTGAAGCTCAACATCGAGGTACGGGTGGCGTCGCTGGACCTGGACGCGCTCGACTTCTCCGTACGCGAGGAGCGGCTCACCCCGCTTCAGCACGCCCTCCACATGAGGTGAGGCAGCCGTGAACCAGACCCTCATCATCCTGCTGGAGTCGGCAGTCATCGGCGCGCTCATCGGGTTCGGTGCCTCGGCGGGTGTGGCGCGGATGTTCCACGCCCCCAAGGTGCAGGGCATGGGCGCGTTCCGTACGCTCGGCGAACTGAACGCCTGCGAGAACGATCCCATCGCGCACTTCTCGTTCGGCTTCGGCTTCTTCTTCAACGCCTGGGCCAGCACGGTCGGCGCGGGCGCGCTCACCGGCGACGTGGACCACCGCATCGTGCCGCACTGGGCGGCGGCGCTGTCCATGGCCAAGAACCGCAACCTCGCCGAGACGCTGCACAACCCGCGCCGCATGGCCTTCTTCGGCGCGGGCGTCGGCGTGGTGCTGATCTCCGTGCTGAACACCACGGCGGCCTCCATCCCGCACTCCCTCCAGAAGGTCGCGGCCGATGTGCTGGGCCCCGCCTCCGAGTGGCTGATCAACCCGGTGATGCCGATCATCTTCTGGATGGCGGCCGTCGACGCCGGGCGCCGCACCGGCGGCTGGGGCACGGTGCTGGGCGGGCTCGCGCACATCGTGATGGGCAACGCCGTGCCGGGCATCGTGCTCGGCATCGTCGTCGGCAAGGGCCTCGACGACCTGGGCAGGACCCGGCTGACCCGGACCCTGGTGGGAGCCGTCGTCGCCCTCTTCGTCATCAGCGCGTTCCTGCGCGGCGTCGACATCCAGCTCCTGGAGCAGATGAAGGTCCACATCCCCTCGTGGCTGTCCGGCCTGCACGACGCCACCGGCACCACCCCGACGGACTGAGAGGCAGGCGGAGACATGACACACGCGGAAGCGAACACCGCGGACGCCGCGGGCCCGGCCCCCGGTCCGGGGAAGGGCGGCAGGCTCAAGGTGCCGGGGGAGGGGAGCTTCTGGCTGTCCGAGTGGGCGTTCCCCTTCTTCGTCGCCACCCTCGCGGCGGGCATCTTCTCCGGAACACACCTTTATTACGTCTACCACACGGGTGTCTTCAACGAGGTCGCCGTCGTCGCGCTGCTCAAGGCCGGTATGGACGGCGGGAGTTACGGCGCGGCGGCCGCCTTCGGCGCCGGTTTCCTCTTCGCCCGGATCATCGAGGGGCCGATGGTCGGCATCCTCGACATCGGCGGCTCCCTCCAGACCGGCGTCGGCATCGGCATCCCCGCGATGCTGCTCGCGGGCGGCATCACCGCACCCCTGGAACACTTCTGGCTGGCCCTGCCGACCGGCGCCCTCATCGGCTTCGCCATCGGCTGCCTGATCCTGGGCATCCGGCGCGCCACCATCAACTCACCCGGCAGTACGTCGACGTTCGGCGCCGACGTGATGATGGGCGCGGGCAATTCGGCGGGCCGCTATCTGGGGCCCCTGGTCATCATCGCCGCCGCCACCGCCTCGATCCCGGTCGGTCTCGGGTCCGTCATCGGCGCGCTGCTCTTCTACTGGTGGAAGAAGCCACTGACCGGGGGTGCGATCCTCGGTGCGATGCTCTTCGGGCTCTTCTTCCCGATCGCGGGCACGTAGGCGGGCGCCGGATCCTGTCGCGTCACGTCCGGTCCCGTCGCGTCACGTCACGTCCGGTCCGGTTGACGGGGCGCCCCGCCGCCCTCCCCCCTCGTACATTTCCCGGAAAGGCATCATGAGCCCCACCAGCATCTATGAGGCACTGGGCCTGCCCCCGGCCCTCAACGCCAACGGCAAGATGACCGCACTCGGCGGCAGCCGCCTCAGCGACGACGTCATCGCCGCGATGGGCGAGGCGGCCCGCAGCCACGTCGTGATGGACGATCTGCTGGCCGCCGCCGGTCGCGAACTCGCTCGCGCCGCGGGCACGGAGGACGCCTGCCCCACGACCGGTGCCGCCTCCGGCATCGCCATCGCCGTTGCCGCGCTGATCGCCGGTACCGACGTCGCCCGCGTCGAACGCCTCCCCGACCCGGGCGGTCGTCCCCACGAAGTGGTGCTCCAGAAGGGCCACGCCGTCCACTTCGGTGCTCCCGTGCGGCAGATGGTCGCGCTCGGGGGCGGCACCGTCGTGGAGGCCGGGTCCGTGAACAAGACGGAGCGCGGCCACGTCGAGGGTGTGCTGGGTGAGCGGACGGCCGCGATCCTCCACGTCCAGTCGCACCACACGGTGCACAAGGGCGCCCTGCCCCTCGCGGAGACCCTCGCCATCGGCCGCGCGCACGGCGTCCCGGTGATCGTCGACGCGGCGGCCGAGGAGGACCTGCGCGCCTGGACGGAAACCGGCGCCGACCTGGTCGTCTTCAGCGGCGGCAAGGCCATCGGCGGCCCCACCTCGGGGTTCATCTGCGGCTCCGCGCCACTGATCGCCGCCTGCCGCGCCCAGTACGGCGGCATCGGACGGCCGATGAAGGTCGGCAAGGAGACCGTCCTCGGCCTGGTGCGCGCCACGCGTGAGCACGAGGCACGGGCCGCAGCACCGGACGGCGCGGCACAGTCGGCGGCGCAGCAGGCGCGCATGGCCCGGCTCGCCGCGCGGCTGGGCGGCCTCCCGGGCATCACCGCCGAGGTCGTACGGGACGAGGCCGGACGCGACATCCACCGCGCCCGGCTGACCGTGGACCCCCACGGCGGGGGGCGCGACGCGGCGGCACTGAGCGCCGCCCTCCAGGCGGGCAGCCCCCCGGTCTTCCTCCGCGACCACCACTCCGGCAGCGGCCAGCTGTCCGTGGACCCGCGCTCGCTGAGCGAGGAGGAGGAAGAACTGCTCGTCGACCGGATCACCGCACTGCTGGACGGTCGGCCATGACCGGCGCGACGCGCGGAAGCGGGACCGGGGCCCCGGGCGCGGCCCCGGAGGACACGGACACCGGCAACCGAGGAGAGGAGACCCCGCACGTGGGGATCGTGGAACGACGGCTCAAGGTCACCGAGGAGGCCGGGCTGCACGCCCGCCCGGCCGCGGCGTTCGCGCAGGCGGCGGCGCGTGCGACGGCCGAGGTGACCGTCGCACGCGCCGACGGGGGAGCGGACGGGGAGCCCGTACCGGCACGGAGCGTGCTGTCCGTGCTGACGCTCAACATCCGCTGCGGCGACGAGATCGTGCTGCGCGCCGACGGCGGCGCCGACGCGGCGGAGGCCCGCAGCGCGCTGGACGCGCTCGCCCGGATAGCGGCCCCCGCATGACGGCCCCGAACGGTGCCACCGCCTCGGACGGGACCGCAGGCCCGGACGGCACTGCGGTCCCGAACGGCGCCGCACCCCCGGAGGGCCCGGACGCCTCCCTCACGCCCGCCGTACGCGAGGTCATCGGCCACCTGCGGCGCGCCCGTATCGTGCCGACCGTACGGGCGGCCGACGCGGACGCCGCCGACCATCTGGCCCGCACCCTGCTCGCCGCCGGGATCAGCACCTTCGAGTTCACCGCCACCACACCCGGCTGGGAGGAACTGGTACGCGGCTGGGCGCGTGAGCACCCCGAGGCCACCGTCGGCCTCGGCACGGTCACCAGCACCGCCATCGCCGAGACCGCACTGACGGCAGGGGCCGCCTTCCTGGTCAGCCCGTTCCAGGTGCCCGACGTACGCCCGGTCGCCGACGCCGCCGACCGGCTCATCGTCGAGGGCGGCATGACCCCGACGGAGCTGCGCGCAGCGGCACAGCGCGGGGTGGCCAAGCTGTTCCCCGCCCACGTCGGCGGCCTCGCCTACCTGACGTCCCTGCGCTCCGTACTGCCGGGCGCGCGGATCATGGCCACAGGGGGAGTGACGCTCGCGAACGCGGCCGAGTGGCTGGCGGCCGGTGCGTTCACGGTGAGCATCGGCAGCGACCTGACCGGCGCCGACGACATCCCCGCCGCGGTGGAGAACCTGCGCAGGCAACTCGCCGCCGCCTGAGCGGGCCGCTGCCGGGCCCCCGGCGGAGGGCAGGTCTCAGGCGCCGCCGTTGAGCATGGCCGCCGTGAGGACGTTGCCCGCGACGCCCCAGCCGCCGTCGGGGACCTCGTCGACGAGGACGACGGTGGTGGGGCGGGCCCGCTCACCGTAGATCTCGGCGTACAGGTCGGTGGTGCGCTCGATGATCTTCTTCTTGTCCTCGGCGCTGATGGTGCCGGCAGGGACCTTGAAATGGGCGAAAGGCATGGGGGTTCTCCCTGGAGTGTTTTCTTCCGTGGACCGGAAGCATGTGTGCGGGGAATGTGCTGCGGACGGCCGGTGGAGTGGTCAGAGGCCGACGTGTGGGGCGTACGGGGTGAGCGGTTCAAGGCTGGTGCCGGGCGGGCAGGCGCCCGTGACGGCGACGACGCTTTGCCGTGCCGTCGTCACACCATGCCTCCGTTGGCGCGCAGGATCTGCCCGTTCACCCAGTGGCCCTGCGCGCTGGTGAGGAAGGCCACCACGTGGGCGATGTCCTCCGGGGTCCCCAGCCTCTCCAGCGGCGGGACCTTGGCGAGCCGGTCGATCTCCTCGTCCGTCTTGCCTTCGAGGAACAGTTCCGTGGCCGTGGGGCCGGGGGCGACGGCGTTCACGGTGATGTCCCGGCCGCGCAGCTCGCGGGCGAGGATCAGCGTCATCGCCTCGACCGCGCCCTTGCTCGCCGCGTACGCACCGTAGGCGGGGAACTGCGTACCGACCACGGAGGTCGACAGTGCCACGAACGAGCCGCCCGCCCGGAGCCGCCGTGCGGCCTGCTGGGCGACGACGAAGGAGCCGCGGATGTTCGTGCGGTGCACGGCGTCGAGGACCGTCAGATCGAGTTCGGCGATGGGCGACAGGGCGAGTCGGCCCGCGGAGTTGACGACGGCGTCCACGCCGCCGAACTCCGCCTCCGCCCGGTCGAACAGTGCGGCGACGGCGTGCTCGTCCGCCACGTCGCCCGGCACCGCGACGGCCCGCCCGCCGTCGGCGGTGATGGCCGCCACCGTCTCGTCGGCGGCGGTCGCGTCGCTGGCGTAGTTCACCACGACGGCCAGACCGTCCTGGGCGAGTTTCCGGGAGACCGCCCGGCCGATGCCGCGTGATCCGCCGGTGACGACGGCGGCCCGCGTGGCCGATGGCGGTTGCGTGGATGGAGCTGTGTTCATGCCTCCAGGGTGAGCGGTGCTGACCAGCGCAACCAGGGGATGTCATCCCCTGGGTCCGCGCCCCCGCCGAGCGCAGAATGGAGGCATGGGTTCTGCGAAATACACCGAGCTGGGGTCCTTTCTGCGGTCGCGTCGCGAACGCATCCGCCCGGCCGAGGTGGGGCTGCCCGCCGGGTCCCGCCGCCGGGTGTCCGGGCTGCGGCGCGAGGAGGTCGCCCAGCTCGCCGGGGCTTCGGTGGACTACTACAACGAGCTGGAGCGCGGGGCCGGGTCCCAGCCGTCGGAGCAGATGATCGCCGCCCTGGCCAGGGCGCTCCGGCTGAGCGCCGACGAACGCGACCACCTCTACCACCTGGCCGACCGCCCGGTGCCCGTGCACGGCGGCGCCGCCTCCCACGTCCACCCCGGAATGTTCGACCTGCTCCAGCGTCTGACCTCGACACCCGCGCAGGTCATCACCGACCTGCACGTGACCCTCGTACAGAACCCGCTCGCGGTGGCCCTGCTCGGCGACCAGTCCGGCTTCCGCGGCGCCCGGGCCAGCTTCGTCCACCGGTGGTTCACCGAACCCGAGGCCCGGCGGCTCTACCCGGATGCCGACCACGAGGCCCAGTCCCGCGCCTTCGTCGCCGACCTGAGAGCAGCCGCCGCCCGGCGGGACAGGAAGGACACCGAAGCCTCCTCGATGATCAGCGAGCTGCTCGGCCTCTCCTCCGAGTTCGCCGCACTCTGGGCCGAGCACGACGTGGCCTTCCGGCGAGACGACCGCAAACGCCTCAACCACCCCGCCCTCGGCCTCGTCGAGGTCAACTGCCTCAACCTGTTCAGCGAGGACGGGCGGCAACGACTGCTCTGGTTCACCCCAGCGGTCGGTACGGACAGCGCCGGCCTGCTCGACCTGCTGACGGTCATCGGCACCCAGGACATCGCCGACCCGGCCCGCTGAGGGGTCCCACGCCTACGGCGCCGTCGCGAGGGGCAGCACGGGCAGTGGCCACCGCCCGCATACTTCGCGGATGGACACACCAAGGGCTTCCTGGCGCAACACCACGCACGACTGGGCGGGCGGCGTGGACCTCGACCACCTTGAACACGTCCGCCGGGCCCCTGCCACATTCGCGCCCGGCGGCGTCCAGCACCTGGTAATCGAAGTCGTCGCCTACGCGGCAGACGAGGCCGAGTGCGGCAACGGCGGCCACTGCCGCGTCACCCTCCACGCCGACGGCTCAGTGACCATCGCCGACGACGGCCGGGGCACCGACACACGCCTCGACGAACACGGCCGGCCGGTGAAGAAGCCGATCATGGCGACCAAAGACCTCCGCTTCTTCGACCGCCCCGACGCACCCCCACTTCCCGACGGCCACCCCCGTCGGGGCATGTCCGTCGTCGCCGCCCTCAGCACATGGCTCGTCCACACCAACCGCCGCCGCAACGGATCCTGGACCCAGCGTTACGCACACGGCGTCCCCACCACCGGCCTGGAACCGATAGCCGACGACGGCACGACCGGGACCGTCGTCCACTTCCTCCCCGACGAGTCCCTGCGCACCGCTCCCGACGTGACCACCGACGAACTGGCGCGACTCTCCTCGGCATGGCCACAGCTTTCTTTCGAGGCCGACGACCGCCGCAACCGCTGAACGCTTCTCCTTACGGCCACAGAAAGCCTCTTCGTCGCGGGCTTCACCGGCACCGTCCACAGCGCTCTCGGGCTCGGACACATGCTCCCGACGGGGACGCCGAGAGCGTCGCACGCGTCGGCGGTCGTCACGCCCCGGGCGCAGGCCGGTGCGGGTGGGTGGCGGTGTGGAAGGCGTCGGCGACGCGTGTGCGTTGGCGCTCGATCTCGTGGCCGGTGATGCCGTCGGCGGCGGAGTGGGCGAAGTCCTCGGTGATCACGCGTAGTGCGGCGTTGAGCTGTGCGGCCTGGAGGCGCGTGTGCCAGGAGTCGGCGAGGTGGCCGGAGTGCCGTGCGAGGAGCTGGGCCAGGGCGGTCTCGGCCTGTTCGTGCAGGACGAGCCAGACCGCGCGCAGGGCCCGCTCGTCGCGGGTCATGCGGATGACGGCCAGCACGGCGTCGACGTCGGATCCGGCGGCGGGCGGGAGGAACGTGTAGCGGGCGCGGAGGTGTTCGGCAGGCGGGAGCCCCGGCGGGCAGGTGCCCAGGACCGTCTGGAACGCCTCGAGCGCCTGGGTGAGCAGCGGCTCCACGCAGCTTTCCTTGGCGCGGAACAGCCGCCACAGGGTGCGTTCGGAGACCTGGGCCGCGTGCGCGATCTGACGGCCCGGGGTCGCGGCCACGCCCTGCTCGCGGAAGAGCCGCACCGCGTGCCGCGAGATGTGCAGGCGCTGTGCCCACCGGGCCTGGTCGGTGACGGGCGGACGCCCGCGCCGTGCCGCGTCGCGCTGCTCCTGCATGAATGCCGGCCTCCCGCTCGTGACCGTGAACGTAACTGGGGACCGTGACCGTGGCCATGGCTGCGACCGTGTCCGGGCCGCACAGAATACTGGCCATGCTGGCGACACTTTGTTGGCGGCGACTGCCAGAAAAGGTAGTTTGGTGATCTCGCCGTCATCGTCCTCGCGTGAGCGTGAAGGAGAGCCCGTCGTGACCGTTGCCACCGACCGCCCCCAGCTTCCCTTCCCCCGGCCGAACGTGCTCGATCTGGCCCCGGTGTACGAGATGTTGCGCCGCGAGGCCCCCGTCACCGCGGTCACCACACCCGCCGGCGACCCGGCATGGCTCGTCACCTCCTACCAGGAGGTGCGGGAGTTGCTCGCCGACGCGCGGCTGGGCCGCTCCCACCCCGAACCCGAGCGGGCCGCGCAGATCACCACCGCCGCGGTGCAGAACGGCCCGACCGGCGACTACGCCACCGAGGAGCGGGACCACACCCGGATGCGGCGCCTGCTGACCCCGGCGTTCTCGGCCAAGCGGATGCGCCTGCTCTCCACCCACGTCCAGGAGTTGGTCGACGGCTACGTCGACCGGATGATCGCCGAGCACGACGCGGCACCCGGGAGGGCCGTCGACCTGCACTCCGCGCTGGCCTTCCCCCTCCCGGTCGCGGTCATCTGCCGCCTGCTGGGGGTACCCGAGGCCGACCGCGACGTCTTCCGGTCGCTGTCGGAGCGGATGGCCACCGAGTCCCCGGACGGTGACGCGCTTCGGGCACGCGAGGAGTTCAGCCAGTACATGACCGGCCTGGCCGAGGCCAAGCGCGACACCCCCACCGAGGACGTCATCTCCGACCTGGTCCGCGCGCAGGCCGCCGACGAGGGCTTCGACTACGCGGAGATGGTGCGCCTGTGCGTGGGGCTGCTCTTCGCCGGGCACGAGACCACCGTCAACCGCATCGGGCTGGGCACCCTGTTCCTGCTCACCCGTCCCGAGCGGTGGCGGGAACTGGCCGCCGACCCGCGGGCGCGGACCGACGCCACCGTCGAGGAGATCATGCGCCTGGGCGCCCCGGGCGACCTGGGTATCCTGCGCTACGCCCACACCGACGTGGAGGTCGGCGGGGTGACGGTGCGCCGTGGCGACGCGGTCATCCTCTCGCTCAACTCGGCCAACCGTGACCCCCGGGCCTTCAGCGAGGCCGAGGAGTTCACTCCCGGACGCGAGGAGCGGGGCCACGTCGGCTTCGGGCACGGCAAGCACTTCTGCATCGGCGCCAGCCTCGCGCGCATCGAGCTGCGGGTGGTCTTCGAGACCCTGGCCCGCCGCCTTCCCGGTCTCCGCCTCGCCGCGGACCTGGACGAGCTCGAAGTGAAGACCGGTCACATCACCGGCGGTGTGACGTCGTTGCCCGTCACCTGGTGAGCACCCCGGCGGGGGCGGTCGCCACACGCCCCCGTCCCCGGCCAGGCGGAGGCCCGGCCCGGCGCGGGGCTCAGCCGAAGGCGGCGGACTCCCAGGCGTGACCCGGCTTCAGGCCCGCCACGGCCCCGGCGTCGCGCAGGTGGACCGTCAGCCTCGCGCTGGGAGCCTGCCGCGGGTCCTCCCACAGGTCGCGCCACCGGGCCTGGAAGGCGTCCGAGGTCTCCGCGGGGTCCTGACCCCGCTCGCGCAGTTCGGTCTTGATCGCGTGCTTGGCGGCGCGCTCGTCGAAGGGGAGGTTGCGGCGCTCGGTCACCGAGACATCGGCGACGGCCTGGCCGGCCCCCTCGGGCGTGCTGAGGGAGTCGAGGCGGGCAGCCGCCGCCGGTGCGTCGGCCGCCCGCTCCAGGCCGTCGACGAGGAGGCGCAGCGCGAAGACCGCACTCTCCGGCGGGTCTCCGGCATCCGGGTGGACCGCCGTGAGACGGAGCGTGACCCTCGCGCCGTCGACCGCCTCGACCTTCGCGTTCCACAGACTCGACATCCGGTACTCCTCGCAGGGGTGTGTCATGGTGCTTCGTGTCGTGACGCCCGGCACCCTCTCACCACCACACCACGCCGCACCGCAAGGTGGTGTCGCAGGACGCGCCGGAAGAGCTAGAGCGTCAGCAGCCCCGCGCCGATCGTGGCACACAGGGCGTCCAGTGCCTCGAAGCCGTCGTCGTGGCCCGTGACACGGCTGCCGAACGACGTCGCGCCCTGGGCACCCGTTCCCCGCGCGTTCGCCCGCGGGGGCGAGAAGGGGAACTCCCAGAGGGCGGCGTCGACCTGCTCGGCCAGTGTGCCGCCGTACCCCTGCACGGCGGTCACGAACGCCTGGTGACGGCTGCCGCCCGTCGCGATGCTCTTCAGGAACCCGATGTCCTGCTGGTCCCAGACCTTGGTTCTCGGGGCGAAACCGGTGTACTGGTAGAGCGTCGGCAGGTCGAGGCTGGCGATCGCCATCGGAGTCCTGGTGTCGACGGGCTGCGGGGTCTGGAAGGTGAAGGTCGTGTTGTCGTGCGTGCCCGCTGTCCATCCGGCGGCGGGGTCGTACAGCTTGTGCGTGATGTCCAGGCTGGACGGGAACGCGTAGACGGAATTCTGCTGGGCGACACCGGCGGTCGCCGGGGCCGTTCGGTTGTACGCCACCCTGGTGGCGAAGTAGACGTAGGATCCCGGGTTGTTCTTGGCCTGGTTCACGTCGTTCTTGAGGACCGACTCGATGGTCCGCTCGTACACCTGGTTGTCGCTTCCCGAGGCGGTCACCAGGTTGTCCCTGGTGCCCTCACCGCCCGCCTTCTGGTTGACCAGGTGGAAGCGGACCCAGGTGCTGGTCAGGTTCAGAGAGCGGATGTAGTCGTAGCCGGGCGGGTCCTGGGAGACCGGTGAGCCTGCCAGCGAGCCGTCGGTGAGGATCTCGGACTCCACGGCCCGGCCCCGGTTGTCCACGCGCGACGCGCGCTCGGCGCGGGTCGGCGCGGCGGTGTGGTTCAGGGTGCGCTGGACGAAGTCCGTCGCGGAGTTCGGTGCCGGTGTCCGCCCGACGTCCGCCGCCGAGGCCGACGTGCTCTCGCGTGCGGGGGCGCGCATGACACGGGTGGCGTTGGCCTCGGCCTCGCGCTCGAAACGGTCGGAGGGGTCGGAGACCTTGAGCCCCGAGCCGTCGTCGGTACCGGCCACGGGCCCTGAGCGCTGCTGCACGACATGGGTGAGTTCATGGGCGAGGGTGTGCTTGTCGCCACCGCCGTCGCCGATGACGATGTGACTGCCGGAGGTGTAGGCGCGGGCCCCGATCTCCGCCGCCGAGGCCCTCGCCGCGGCGTCGTCGTGGATCCGCACATCGGAGAAGTCGGCACCGATGCGCGACTCCATGTCGGTGCGGGTGTCGGCGTCGAGCGGGCGGCCGCCGCGGCGCAGCACGTCGTGGACGGCCGAGCGCTGCACGCTCCGGTCATCGGCGTGCGGGCTGTGATTGTTCGGGCCGTGATCGTGCGGCGTCGGTGCCTCCGTCAGCCCGGCCCGGCGCAGCATCCGGACCACGGCCGCGTTCCCGGCCGTCCGTTGCAGCGCCAGCAGCCTCGTCGACGGCGGCGCACCGCTCCCCTCCGAGGGCTTGCGCACGGGCGCCCGCCCCGGCCCGGCGTCCCGCTGGCCGACCGTCTCTTGATCACGCAAAGGGAAGCCTCATCTCACGATCCCACGCCGGAATGCGACCTCTCTTGGATACGCGACCGTCGCCCGCCGGACCAGATACTCGAGGGCACAATCCGACGGCCCAAAGGGCAGAGTGGGCAGGACGGGAGGGACAGGGGCAAGAGCATGGGAGGAACTGGCGCCCCAGGTGGCCGCGCCTCTCCTGGTCAGGGCTGTGCCGACGGGGTGGGGCGTGAACCCCGCCGGGAGCGGAACCGGGCACGCTCAGGCCGGCGTGGGAAGGTCGGAGTGGAGGGTGGCGAGGCGGGAGGAGCGGAGTGCGTCGCGCGTGCGGGCGCGTTGCACCTTGCCGCTGGTGGTCCGGGGCACGCTCATCGGGCCGACGACGACCACGTGGGCGGCCAGCCGCAACTCGTGTGCCAGGCGCTTCCTGATGGTGTCGGCGAGGGTCGCGGGGGTGCGCCCTTCGAGGTGCCGGGGGCGGATCTCCTGGACCAGGACGATGCGTTCGGCGCCGGAGCCGTCGGGCAGGGCGAAGGCCGCGCAGGGACCGGTGGCGGTGTCGGCGGTTTCGCTGACGCGCTCGATGTCCTGGGGGTGGATGTTGCGGCCGTTGACGATGATCAGGTCCTTGGCGCGGCCGGTGACGTAGAGCTCGCCGTCCTGGCGGAAGCCGAGGTCGCCGGTGCGCAGGAAGGGGCCGTCGCCGTCGGCGGTGCGGGCGCCGAAGTGTTCGGCGGTGGCCTGCGGGTTGCCGAGGTAGCCGTTGGTGACGCTGTCGCCGCGGACCCAGATCTCGCCGACGTGACCGTCGTCCAGCGGTCGCGAGGTGCCGGGGTCGACGATGTGCACGTCGGTGCCGGTGGGACGGCCGCAGCCGACGAGCTCGGCGCCGTCCGGGGCGGGCACGGCACGGCCTGCTTCCAGCGCGTCGCGGTCGAAGCGCCGCACGGTGGCTCCGCTGCCGCAGGGCGTTCCGGTGACCATGAGGGTGGCCTCTGCCAGGCCGTAGCTGGGCGCCCAGATGTCCTGGCGGAAGCCGATCGGAGCGAGGCGCCGAGCGACCGCGTCCAGGACGTCGGCGCGTACGGGCTCCGCGCCGCTCAGCGCGAAACGCAGGCAGCTCAGCTCCAGCTCCAGCTCCAGATTCAGCTCCGGATCCGGGACCGGGACCGGCTCGGTGGGCCGGCCGCCCTTGAGGCGTCTGAGCAGCCAGTCGTAGCCGAAGTCCGGGGCGAAGGTGTAGAAGGCCCGGTACCGGCTGATCATCTGGAGCCACAGCAGTGGGTGCGCGATGAAGGACACCGGGGAGCAGAAGACGAGGTTGCCGCAACTGGCGAGCGGGCTGAGCAGTATCCCGACCAGGCCCATGTCGTGGTAGTGCGGGAGCCAGCCCGCACCGGCCTGTGACGGGTCGTCGCGCAACTCGTCCCGGACGTCCGGGGGGAGGATCGTCTCCCTGATCGCCAGCAGGTTGTGCAGGAGGTCGCGGTGGGTGATGACGACACCGCGCGGCTCGCTGGTCGAGCCGGAGGTGTACTGGACGTAGGCGGTCGCCGAGAGGTCCTGGGCGAGAGGGGGCCAGGTGTCCGGATCGGGCAGCTCGGTGCTGTCGGTGGCGACGCACTCGGCTTGTGGCGCGCTGACCGGGCCGGTGGTGTCGGGATCGGTGGTGTCCGGGCCGGTGGTGTCGGGACCGGTCGTGTCAGGGCGGGTGGTGTCGGTGCCGTTGGTGTCCGCGCCGGAGAGCCAGGAGGCGAGCCTCGGCCGGTGTGCGGTATCGGTGAGAACCAGCCCGACGCCGGCGTCGCGGATGACGCGCTCGGCGCGTTGCAGGGCCCGGCGGTCGGTGTCCGGGAGTGGCGCCGGGACGGCGGTCCGCCCGGAATAGAGGCAGCCGAGGAAGACGGTGAGGAACTCCAGGCCCGCCGGATACATCAGCAGGACCCGTGCGCCCGGAGGCGTACGTTCGGCGAGCCACGCCCCGACGGCGCGGGCCCGCGCGTCGAGCTGGGCGAATCCGAGGCGTTCCACCTCGACGAGTTCGCCCCGGACCCTGTCCACACGCGCGTACCAGCGGGTGTCTCCGAGGAGCCACACCTTTTCGTGCAGGAAGCGGACGAGTTCACTCACCACCGGCTCCGGCCCGCCGCGTCAGGCACTCCTCGACGTAGCCGACGACGGCGCCGACCGTGTGCAGTTCCCATGCGTCTTCCTCCGGGATACGGACCCCGAAGCGTTCCTCGGCGTGGACGGTCATGCGTACCAGGACGAGTGAGTCGAGTGCGAGGTCGGCGATGAAAGCGGTCTGTTCATCGACCTGCGCGGGGTCGATGCCGCCGCATTCGGCGAGCAGCGTTCTCACTTCGGTCAGGAT